>WVSO01000044.1 GCA_015689745.1 Rhodobacterales bacterium HKCCSP123
CGCACCGCCCGCACCGCGCCAGCGGTGCCACCGCGGTCGTGGGCGCAGGCCGCAGGCCGAGCCGCGCCGCAAAGCCCCTCTCAGACCGCGAAGCGCACCCTCCGGTTCAGCGGCAGATCGCGGATGCGCTCGCCCGTGAGGTCGAAGATCGCATTGGCCAGCGCCGGGGCGGCAGGCGGCGTCGAGGGCTCGCCCACGCCGCCGATATGGCCCTGTGTCTCGAGGATGCGCACCTCGACCGCTGGCATCTGGCTCATGCGCAACGCGTCGTGATCGGGGTAATTCCACTGCTCCACCTCGCCGTCCGCGAAGCTGATCTCTTCCATCATCGCCGCCGACAGCCCGAAGACGAGGCCCCCCACCATCTGCGCCTCGATGATCGACGGGTCGAGCGCGGTGCCCACGTCGCAGGCGATCCAGGCCCGCGTCAACGCGATCTCGCCGCCGCGGTCGGCGACTTCCACCACCACCGCCACGGGCGTGTGGAAGGAATGGGTCATCGCCACGCCCATGCCCGTCCCCTCGGCCCGCGGGGCGGACCAGCCCGACATCTCGGCTACGGCCTCGAGCACGCCCGCCGTGGGCGCATGCTCGTTGCGCGCCAGCTCCAGCCGGAAGCCCAGCGGGTCGCGGCCGCCGGCCAGCGCCATCTCGTCGATGAAGCTCTCCATGAAGAAGCCGTTGAAGGAATTGCCGACCGATCGCCAGAAACCGACCGGCACCGACAGCTCGGGGAGGTGCCCCGTCACCCGGTAGTTCGGGATCGCGTAGGGCTGGTTGAACATCCCCTCCACATGCCCCTTGTCGGGGCCGGGGGGCGCGCTGCCGGTCAGCCGCGCCATCGACTGCCGCGTGACCGAGGGGGCGGCGACCCGCCCCTCGAGGGCATGGGCAAAGCCGTTGCGGATCACGCCGCGCATCCGCGCCGCCGCCGCCGGACGATAGAAATCGTGGCGCATGTCCTCTTCGCGCGACCAGGTCACCTGAACCGGCGTGCCCTCCATCTCGCGGGCGACCCGCGCGGCCAGCACGGCGAAATCGACCTCGCCCCGCCGCCCGAACCCGCCTCCGAGATAGGTGACGTGGCACGTCACCTGCGCGGCCTCCAGCCCGACCGCGCGGGCGGCGGCCCGTTCGGCAAGACCGGGCCCCTGGCTGCCGGTCCAGATCTCCAGCCGGTCGCCGGTGAAGAGCGCCGCGGCGCTCATCGGCTCCATCGTGGCGTGGGCGAGCCAGGGCACGGTGTACTCGGCCTCGATCACGCGGTCCGTGGGCTCCGGTTGCATCCCGTCGACATCGCCGTCGTCGCGGAGCATCGAGTTCGCCTCCCCGTCGAGCGCCGCGCGGATCACCTCCATCAGCGCCTCCGAGGTCTCGGGATAGGGGGCGGGCCCCCAGTCGATCTCGACCGCCTCGGCGGCGCGCATGGCAAGCCAGGTGTTCGTCGCCACCACCGCGATCCCGTGGTCCAGGTCGATCACCCGCTCGACCCCCGGCATGCCCCCGGCTGCACCCGCGTCGAACGAGAGCATCTCGCCGCCCAGCCGCGGGTTCATCCGGACCGTGGCGAAGCGCATGCCCGGCTGTCGCACGTCGATCCCGTATTCCGCGGTGCCCGTGACCTTCCCGAGCATGTCGAGCCGCGGCATCGACCGCCCGAGGTATTTCCACTCCGACGCAGGCCGGAGCGGCACGTTCCGCGGCGGGTCGATCGCGGCGGCGGCCTCGGCCAGATCGGCGTAAGCCAGCTCGATCCTGCCCGGCGCGATCACGCGCCCGTCTTCCGTGGCGAGGCTGTCCACCGGCAGCCCCAGCCGATCCGCGGCGGCCTGCTTCAGCACCTCGCGCGCAGTCGCTCCCGCCTGCCGAAGCCGCTCGTAGGCATCCAGCGTGGAGGTCGAGCCGCCTGTGACCTGGAGCCCCATCATCTTGGGCAGGACACCCATCGCCTCGACCATCATCTCCTGCCAGGCGGTGCGGTCGTAGTCGGTGGTGGGCAGGGCATGGCTCATCAGCCCGGCGTTGTAATACGCCTGCGCGGCAGGCCCGTGGATGACGCGCACGTCTTCCCAGGCCACGTCCAGTTCCTCGGCGACCAGCGCGGGCAGGGTGGTGTAGACGCCCTGTCCCATCTCGGCGCGGGCGGCGACCAGCGTCACCCCCTGCCGGTCGATGATGATCCAGGGGTTCAGCGTGACCTCGCCCGGGCCTGTCTGCAGCGGGTTCGGGAGCTCTCGCCGGTATTGCCAGACGCCGAAGGCGACGCCCCCGGCGACGGCGGCCGAGCCGATCAGGAAGGTGCGGCGCGCGATCTTGCCCAGGTTCGCCATGGCTCAGGCCTCCCGCAGGGCGCTGGCGGCCGCGTGGATCGCGGCGCGGATGCGCGGGTAGGTGCCACAGCGGCAGAGGTTGCCGGACATGGCCGTGTCGATGTCCTCGTCCGTGGGGTCGGGGGTCCGAGCCAGCAGGCCCGCGGCCTGCATGATCTGGCCGGACTGGCAGTAGCCGCACTGCGCGACCTGGTGCTCGAGCCATGCCGACTGGAGCGCATGCAGCGCCGCCGGGCGTCCCAGCCCCTCGATCGTCGTGACCGCGCCCCAGACATCGGCCAGCGCCACCTGGCAGGAGCGCACGGCCTCGCCGTCGATCTGAACCGTGCAAGCCCCGCAGGCCGCCACGCCGCAACCGTATTTCGTGCCTGTCAGCCCGATCTCGTCGCGCAGAACCCAAAGCAGCGGTACGTCATCGGGCAGATCGATCCGGTGTTCGGTTCCGTTCACGGTCAGGGTTGTCGGCATCGGTCCTCTCCGTCTCTGTCATAATGACAAAATTAGATGATTCTGTCATAGCGTCAATTGACAAATTGGACGATGATTGTCATCAACACGTCATGAACGCGTCGTCGCTGCCTCGCACCCTGACCGAGCGCACCCTTGCGCTGGCCCCCGAACGCTCGCGCGGGGTGTTGGTGGCCGCCTACGAGACGTTCCTCCAATTCGGGGTGCGCCGCGCCTCGATGCAGGACATCGCCGACCGGGCCGGCATCAGCCGTGCGGCCCTCTACCTCCACTACAGGAACAAGACCGATATCTTCCGCGCCCTCATGGCCCACTACCACGAGGCGGCGGCCAGCCTCGTCGCCGAGGTTCTGGCCGATGAAGACACGCCCGCCACCGCGCTGCGGGCCGCCTTCGCGGCGCAGACCGGTGACGCCGCGGTCGAGATGATGGCCTCCCCCCATGCGGAGGAGCTTCTGTCGCTCAAGCAATCCGCCGCGCGTGACGTGATCGCCGCGGGGCATGACCGGCTGGCCGATGTCTATGCCACCTGGATGCAGGCGGGCGTTGCCGCAGGCCGTATGTCGACCGGGGGGGCGGGGCCCGACCCGCATGTGACCGCGCAGGCGATGCTTGCGGCACTTGACGGGCTCAAGCCGCTTGGCATCGACCGCGAGGGGTATGCCGCCGCGCGGGACAGGCTGGCTGACTTGTTCGGACGCGCGCTGACCCGGCAAACCCCCTAGTGGGGCGTGGTGTCCGACCAGACGTTCAGCATCACGACCCCCGCCACGATCAGTCCGATCCCCAGCATCGCGGGCCCGTCCAGCCGCTGCCCGTAGACCAGCCAGCCGATCAGGGTAACCGCGGCCACGCCGACGCCTGACCAGATCGCGTAGGTCACGCCCAGCGGGATCGTCCGCAGCACCAGCGCGAGGAAGTAGAAGGCGATGGCGTAGCCGATGACGACGATCACGGCGGGGCCGGCCCGCGTAAACCCGTCCGAGGCCTTGAGCGCGGTGGTGCCCACCACCTCTCCGGCGATGGCGACGATCAGGTATAGCCAGGGCATGCGCGGGCCTTTGTCCGTGGGGCTGTGGAAAACTGCCGTTTTTCCGGGCGAAAAACTGCAGTTTTTCGGCTCGGAAACCTGCAGGTTTCCGCCTCCTTACCGCCCCCGGATGCGCGGGTCGAGAGCGTCGCGCAACCCATCGCCGATGTAGTTCACCGCCAGCACGGTGAGCGAGATCATCATGCCGGGCCAGATCACCCGCTCGGGGTGCTGCTGCAGGAAGTCGGTCGCGTCGAACAGGAGCTTGCCCCAGGTCGGGAAATCCGACGGGAAGCCGAGGCCGAGGAAGCTGAGCGCGCTTTCGGTGATGATGGCGTTGGCGATCCCGAGCGTGGCCGAAACCATGATCGGTGACATCACGTTGGGCAGCAGGTGCCGCGTGATCATTCTGTGGCTCGGCGTGCCGATGGAGCGCGCGGCGAGCACGAATTCCCGTTCCTTGATCGCCAGAACGTCACCGCGCACCACGCGGGCGGTCTGCATCCACGACGTCGCGCCGATCACGATCACGATGAGGATGAAGATGCCCCCCTCCGGCCCGAAGGCCGCGCGCAGCTGGTCGCGGAAGAGCATGATGATGACAAGCAGAAGCGGCAGCAACGGCATTGCGAGGAACAGGTCGGTCAGCCGCATCAGCGGGCCGTCGAGCTTCTTGAAGTAGCCCGCCACCACCCCGATCAGCGTGCCGAGGAAGAGCGCCAGCAGCATCGCGACCATGCCCACAGCGATGGAGATCTGTCCACCCGCCATCATGCGGGCCATCGTGTCGCGACCCAGCTGGTCGGTGCCCATCGGATGCGCCCAGGACGGGTCCGCATTGCGCGGCCCGGCAAAGGGCTGCTGAGGGTCGATCGTCCAGACCAGCGGTCCGATCGTGACGAAGAGGATCGCGAAGACGAAGAACCCGAGGCCGAAGAGCGCGCCCTTGTGGGTCTTGAACTGGTCCCAGACATCCCACCACTGGTTGCGGGGCGCGCGGTAGCTCTCGAACTCCATCACCGGGGCTGCGCCTGCGGGCGTCGCTCCGGCCGTCTGAAGCGGCTGGTTCGGGCGATCGGCGTTGTCAGTCATAGCGGATCCTCGGGTCGAGCACGCCGTAAAGCACGTCGGCGATGAGGTTGAAGAGCACGATCAGCACCGCGAAGATCACGCTCACGGTCTGCACCACGGGGACGTCGCCGCCCTGGATGGCGATGATCAGCAACTGGCCGATCCCGTTCACCTTGAACACCTGTTCGGTGATGATGGCGCCGCCGAAGACGGCGGGGATGTTCAGCGCGATCACGGTGATGACCGGGATCATCGAGTTGCGCAGCACGTGGACGAGCACGACGACCCGTTCACCCAGACCCTTGGCACGGGCGGTGCGCACGTAATCCTGGTTCAGGTTGTCGAGCATCGAGGCGCGCATGTAGCGGCTGATCTGGCTCGCGTTGTAGAGGCCCAGCACCATCACCGGCATGATGATCTGTTTCACCTGCACCACGAAGCTGTCCCAATCCGTCACCTCGTGCGTCGTGTCGTAGACCGACGGGAACCAGCCGAGGTGGACCGCGAAGATCACGATGAAGAGGACGCCGGTGAAGAAGGTCGGGACCGAGAAGCCCACCATCGAGATGAAGGTGCCGACCTGGTCGAAGACCGAGTACTGCCGGTAGGCCGAGATGATGCCGAGGGGCAGGGCGATCAGGATGCCGACGATGTAGGAGGTGCCCACCACCCACAGCGTCTGAGGCATGCGCTGGACGATCAGGTCCATCACCGGGCTGCGGGTCTGGTAGGAGATGATGCGCGGGCCGTCGGGGGCAATCTGCCATCCTGTCCAGTCCTCGACGAGATGCAGGGGCTCGTCCCAGACCATGAGCTTGAGCCACTTGAAGTACTGCACGAGCACCGGATCGTTCACACCGAGGCTTTCGCGGATCTGCTCGCGCACCTCCGGCGGGATCGTGAGCGGAAGGCCCGCCGTCGGGTCGGACGGCGAAAGCTTCACGATCAGGAAGATGATGAAACTGATGAACAGAAGCGTCGGGATCGCGAGGATCAGTCGACGGATCGTGTAGGTCAGCATGGGCCAACGCCTCGGGTCAGAAGTTCCGGTTTGTGAAATGGCCCGCGCCGAAGGGACGGCGCGGGCCGGAGTTCAGGGGTGACGCTTATTCAGCGCGACGCCAGTCCATGATGTTCCACAGCTCGCTGTCCCAGTCGGACATGCGGATGCCCTCGATCGAGGAGGCATGCGCCGACACGCCGCCGCGGTGGATCAGCGGGATGATCGAGTAGGACTGAACGAGCATGTCGTTCTGCATCCGGGCGATCTCGCCGCGCCGCTCGAGGTCGGCGGTTCCCGCCATCTCGACGATCAGGGCGTCATACTCTTCCGAGCAGAAGCGCTGGATGTTCGAGCCCTGCCACTGGGTGTTGGGGCCCGGCCATTCGTCGCACGCCCAGTTGGCCATGTAGGCCTGCGGGTCCACGCCGGCGAAGTTGTTGGTGTACATCTCGATGTCGGCATAGAACTTCTGGAAGGTGTCGGGCGAAGCCGGGTCACCGCCGAAGAAGACCGACGCGTCGATGTTGCGCAGCTCGGTGTCGATGCCGATCTGGCTCCACCATTCCTTCACCAGCGCCTGCGTGTCCTGGCGGACGGCATTGGTCGAGGTCTGGTAGAGAACGCTGAGCGGCGTGCCCTCGTACTCGCGGATGCCGTCGCCGTCGGTGTCGACGATGCCGGCCTCGTCGAGCAGCGCGTTCGCGCCGGCGATGTCCTGCGTCAGGCAGGCGTCGTTGGCGGTCGAGGCGTAGAGGTCGGGTGCGGGCAACACGTTACAGGTCGGCTGGCCGCCTGCGCCGTAGCCGATCTCGACCAGCAGCGCACGGTCGATGGCCATGGACATGGCCTGGCCGATCACCGGGTTGGTCAGGAACGGGTGCGGACCTGCCTCGGCGGTCGAGCGGATGTCGCCCAGTGCCGCGTCGGGGTTGGTCTGGTTCAGGTGCAGACGCTCGACCGAGGTGCCGAAGGCGGTCACGACGGTGCAGTTGCCCTGCGCTTCCATGTCGGCAAGGATCGTCGGGTCGATCTGCAGGTTCCAGGCGTAGTCGAATTCGCCGGTCTCGCAGACCGAGCGCGCCGCCGCCGTCGCGTCACCGCCGCCCTTGAAGGTCACGGTGCCGAAGTAGGGGCGATCGGGGAAGCGGAAGTTCGGGTTCGCCGACATCTCGATCACGTCGTTCGGGCGGAACTCGTCAACCACGAAGGGGCCGGTGCCGATCGGGCCGAAGTTCGCCTCGGTGCACTCGGGCGCGCGGGCGCCGAGACAGTCGGCGAACTGAGCGGCCTGGATGACCGGGCTCTCGGATCCGACGAAGGAGGTGTAGGGGAAGGGCGTCGGCGCACCGAAGTTCACGCGCACGGTACGGTCGTCCACGGCCTCGACGCTGGTCACCCCGTCGAAATAGCTGGCCTGCGCACAGCCTCCCTCGGGATGGGTGCAGTACTCCCAGGTGAACACGAAGTCGGCCGAGGTCAGCGCCGTGCCGTCCGACCAGGTGATGCCTTCGCCGATCGTCCAGGTGATCGAGGTCAGGTCCTCGGACACGCCGCCGTTCTCGACCGTCGGGATCGACTCGGCCAGCCACGGCACCATGGTGCCGGTGTCGTCGAAGCGCGCCAGCGACTCGAGGATCAGCGAGGCGCTTTCAACCTCCTTGGTGCCGCCCGAGAGATACGGGTTCAGCGTCGAGGGCGCCTGCCAGTAGATGATGTTCAGGTGGCCCGACGAGCCGCGGTCGGCCATCGCCGCGGCGGGCGCAAGCGCCAGCGCGGTCGCGCCCAGCAGAAGTGAATACCGTTTCATTTGTCTGTCTCTCTCTCCTTGTTGGATGCTCAGGCCCCAATGGGCTCGGCCGCGTTGGCCGCGGTCTGGTTGGTATCTTCGGCATAGAGGTGGCAGGCGACGAAACGGCCCGGCTTCACCTCGCGGAACTCTGGGTCGATCCTGCGGCAGATGTCCATGACCTTGGGGCAGCGCGTGCAGAAGTTGCAGCCCTCGGGCGGGTTCGCGGGGCTGGGCACGTCGCCCTGCAGGATGATGCGGTTCGCTTCGTCATGGAGCGTCGGGTCAGGCTCGGGCACGGCAGAAAGAAGCGCCTGCGTGTAGGGGTGCAGCGGCTCGTCATAAAGCCCGTCGCGCGGGGCCAGTTCTGCGACCTTGCCCAGATACATCACCGCCACGCGGTCGGCGATGTGGCGCACCATGCTCAGGTCGTGGCTGATGAAAAGATAGGTCAGCCCAAGCTTGCCCTGAAGATCCTCCAGCAGGTTCACCACCTGCGCCTGGATCGACACGTCGAGCGCCGCGATGGGTTCGTCGCAGACGATGAACTTCGGGTTCAGCGCAAGCGCGCGGGCGATGCCGATGCGCTGGCGCTGGCCGCCCGAGAACTCGTGCGGGTATCGGTTGGCGAAGTCGCGGTTCAGGCCCACGGCATCCATCAGCTCGTAGATCCGGTCGAGCCGCGCCTGCGCGGTCATGTCGGAATGCTCGCTCAGCGGTTCGCCGATGATGCCCGCCACCGTCATGCGCGGGTTGAGCGAGGCCTGCGGATCCTGGAACACCATCTGCATCTTGGGCCGCAGGCGGCGCAGCTTGTCGAAGGGGGCGTGGGCGATTTCCTCGCCGTCGAGCTTGATCGACCCGCCCGTCGGTTCGTAAAGGCGCAACACCGCGCGGCCGCAGGTGGACTTGCCGCAGCCGCTTTCGCCCACCAGGCCCAGCGTCTCGCCCTCGAAGATGTCGAAGCTGACGCCGTCGACCGCCTTCACCGCACCCGTGACGCGGCGCAGCAGGCCCGATCGGATCGGGAAATGCATCTTCAGGTCGCGGACCTCGACCAGCTTCTTCGCGTTGCTCGTGTCAAACATCGCGCGGCGCCCCTGTCTTGAAGTCCCAGAAACAGGCCGCGTCATGACCGTTTCCGACATCGTAGCGCGCGGGGTTCTGCCTGGCGCAGCGCTCGAAGGCCTGCGGGCAGCGCGCCATGAACGGGCAGCTTTCCGGCGCCTTGGCGAGGATCGGGGGCTGGCCCTGGATCACGCGAAGCTTCTCGGCCCGCGCACCCTTGATGTGGGGAACCGTCTCGAGAAGCATTCTTGTATAAGGATGTTGCGGATTGGCGAAGAGTTCCCGCACCGGGGCCTGTTCGACAACCTGTCCACCGTACATCACCATGACGCGGTCGGCGATGCCGGCGATCACGCCGAGGTCATGGGTGATCCAGACGATCGCCATGCCGAGCTTCTGGCGCAGGTCCTTGATCAGTTCGAGGATCTGGGCCTGGATCGTCACGTCGAGCGCGGTCGTCGGCTCGTCCGCGATCAGCACCTTGGGGTCGCAGGCCAGCGCGATGGCGATCATCACGCGCTGGCGCATCCCGCCCGAGAACTGGTGCGGGTAGTCGCCCAGCCGCCGCCGTGCGTCGGGGATGCCCACGAGCTCGAGCAACTCCACCGCGCGCGTCGTGGCGGCGGCCTTGTCCATGCCCATGTGCTTCCGCAGGGGCTCCATCAGCTGATAACCCACCGTGAAGACCGGGTTGAGGCTGGTCATCGGGTCCTGGAAGACCATGCCGATCCGGGCTCCGCGGATCGCGCGCATCGTCTCCTCGGGAACCTTGGCGAGGTCCTGCCCCTCGAACATCACGCGCCCGCCGCGAATTTCGGCGGGCGGCATGGGCAGAAGGCGGATCAGCGACATCATCGTGACCGACTTGCCGGACCCCGACTCGCCGACGACGCCCAGCAATTCGCCGGGCTTCAACGTGAAACTGACATCGTTTACCGCGTGAACCTCTCCGCCGCGCGTGCGGAAAACGGTCTTCAGGTCCTTGACATCAAGGACGAAGGGCGTGGCCCCATCGGGCATCGGCAGATGCTCCCCAACCTGTTGGTCTGCCGCCTCTTGTCGATGCACGGGCGACTTCTGTTTGGGGGGACGGTAACATGAAATTTGCGTGTCACAAGCGTCAATCGGGCTGACGTTGCGCGCGGTTTCGGCAAATGCCCAGAGGTTGTGCAGGTTTCGTTCGGCCGGGCTTGACGGCTCCGCAGTGCTGGCACAGGGTCGCGCGGTGATCACCCGGAGCATCCCATGCCAGACGTGTTGAGCCCGAGGGCTCTTCTCGACAAGCTCGTGTCCTTTCCGACGGTCAGCCGCGACTCGAATCTTGCGCTGGTCGACTGGGTCGAAGACTACCTCACCGGCCACGGATTGACCTGCCACCGCGACTACGACGAGACGGGGCGGAAGGCCTCGCTCTACACCCATGCCGGGCCGCAGGTGGAAGGCGGCGTGATCCTGTCAGGCCACACCGACGTGGTGCCGGTCGATGGGCAAGCCTGGGACACCGACCCCTTCACCGTCGTCGAAAAGGACGGCAAGCTCTTCGGGCGGGGCACCTGCGACATGAAGGGCTTCGACGCGCTCGCCATATGGGCCACGGTCGAGGCGCATCGCCGCGGTGTGACGCGCCCGCTTCAGCTGTGCCTGACCCGCGACGAGGAGATCGGCTGCGTCGGCGCGCCGCCGATGATCGAGGCGATGCAGGCCCACATGCCGCGCGCAGCCCTTGCCATCATCGGCGAGCCGACCGAATGGGGTATCGTGAACGGCCACAAGGGCGGCGTCGGCTTCGACCTGCATTTCCACGGCTACGAGGTGCATTCCTCGATCGCCTACAAGGGTGTTTCGGCGATCATGGAAGGCGCGAAGCTGATCGACTGGGCCAACCGCACGAACGAGGCGAACGCCGCCGCCGCCGATCCGGCCAGCGACTACGACCCGCCCTACACGACGTTGCATGTCGGCATGATCCAGGGTGGCACGGCGCATAACATCACGGCGAAGGACTGCACCTTCGTGCTGTCGGCGCGCTGCGTGCCGTCGGAGCCGAACGCCGAATGGGCCGAGCGCATCAGCGCCGAGATTGCCCGGATCGAGGCCGGCATGAAGGCCGTCCGCCCCGAGGCGGGCATCACCGCGCTGCCGCGCTGGGACGTGCCGGGCCTGCGCGCCGAGGAGGATGGCGCGGCCGAGGCGCTGGTCCGCCGCCTCACGGGCGAGAACGGCTCGAACGTGGTCAGCTACGGCACCGAGGCGGGCCAGTTCCAGGCCGCGGGCTATTCCGCCGTGGTCTGCGGGCCGGGCAACATCGCCCAGGCGCACCAACCCAACGAACACCTTACCGTCGCGCAATTCGAGATGGGCCAGGCGATGATGTCGAGGCTCCTCGATCACCTACAGGAAACCTGAGCCATGCCGATCAAGAACCGTCTGGCCGAGCTGATGCCGGAAATCGCCGAATGGCGGCGCGAGATCCACGCCAACCCCGAGATCCTCTTCGACCTGCCCAAGACCACGGCGCTGGTCGAGGCCAAGCTGCGCGAGTTCGGCGTGGACGAGATCCACACCGGGATCGGGCGGTCGGGCATCGTGGCCCTGATCCGCGGCAAGTCCGACAGCCGCGGCTATTGCGTGGGCCTGCGCGCCGACATGGACGCGCTGCCGATGCAGGAACACACCGGGCTGCCCTATGCCAGCCAGACGCCGAACAAGATGCATGCCTGCGGCCATGACGGGCACACCGCGATGCTGCTGGGGGCCGCGAAATACCTCGCCGAGACGCGGAATTTCGACGGCACCGTCGCGCTGATCTTCCAGCCCGCCGAGGAGGGCGGCGGCGGCGGCGAGCTGATGGTCAAGGACGGCATGATGGAACGCTTTGCCATCGCCGAGGTCTACGGCATGCACAACGAGCCAGGTCTGCCCGTGGGCGAGTTCGGCGTCTCGCCGGGGCCGATCATGGCGGCCGCCGATGAATTCGAGGTCTCCATCGTCGGCAAGGGCGGCCATGCCGCGCGGCCGCACATGTGCATCGACCCCACGCCCGCCGCCTGCAACGTGGTCATGGCGCTGCAGACCGTGGCCGCGCGCAACGTCGATCCGATCAAGGAGATCGTGGTCTCCGTCTGCACGGTGAAGACCTCCTCCGAGGCGTTCAACGTTATCCCCTACGAGGTGCTGATCCGCGGCACCGTGCGCACGCTCGACGAGCATGTCCGCGACATCGCGGAAACCCGTGTCTGCCAGTTGATCCGCTCCACCGCCGAGGCCTACGGCTGCGAGGCGCACCTGCGCTACGAGCGCGGATACCCGGTCGTCGTGAACCACGAGGAGAACGCCGGGATCGCCGCCGAGATCGCCCGCGCCGTCGCGGGCGAGGATCGCGTCCGTTGGGGCCGCCCGCCGCGCATGGGGGGCGAGGATTTCGCCTACATGCTGAACGCGCGGCCCGGTGCTTTCATCAATGTCGGCAATGGCGACACCGCGGGCGTTCACCACCCCGAATACGATTTCAACGACGAGGCCATCCCCTATGGGTGCAGCTTCTTCGCGGAACTCGTCGAGCGACGCATGCCCGCCGCCTGAGGGGCGCGGGGGAATTTCTGAAGGAGACGACAATGCCGATCCGGAACCGCTTCGCCGAGATGCTGCCCGAGGTCACGGCATGGCGCCGTCACCTGCACCAGGCCCCCGAACTGCTCTACGAGGTGCACGAGACGGCCGCGTTCGTCGCCGAGAAGCTGCGCGCGTTCGGCGTGGACGAGGTGACGGAAGGCGTCGGGCAAACCGGCGTCGTCGGCATCATCCGGGGCCGTGGCCCGGGCCGCGCCATCGGGCTGCGCGCCGACATGGACGCGCTGCCGATTCACGAGGAAACCGGGCTCGACTATGCGTCAAAGGTGCCCGGCAAGATGCATGCCTGCGGACATGACGGGCATACCTCGATGCTGCTGGGGGCTGCGAAATACCTCGCCGAGACGCGCAACTTCGACGGCACGGTCGTCCTGATCTTCCAGCCCGCCGAAGAGGGCGGGGCAGGGGCCAAGGCGATGATCGACGACGGCCTTTTCACCCGCTGGCAGATCGACGAGGTCTACGGCATCCACAACGCCCCCGGCATCCCCGTGGGCACCATCGTGACGCGGCCCGGGCCCCTGCAGGCGTCCTCGGACGAGTTCGAGATCGTCGTGCAGGGCAAGGGCGGGCATGCCGCCGAGCCGCACAAGGCGGTGGACACCACGCTTGTCGCCGCCCACATCGTGATCGCGCTCCATTCCATCGTGTCGCGAAATGTCGATGCGCTGCGCCGCGTGGTGCTGACCGTGGGGACCTTCAAGACCGACTCGAATGCCTCGAACATCATCCCCGATGTCGCCCGGATGGAGGGGACCGTGCGAACCCTCGACACCGAATACCGCGCCATCATGGAGACCCGCATCCGCGAGGTCGCGACCCACACCGCCGCGGCCTACGGCGCGACGGCGCAGGTCATCTGGCACCCCGGCTACCCCGTCACCGTGAACGACGCCGAGGGGGCCGCCCATGCCGTCGAGGCCGCCCGCGCGGTCGCCAACGCCGTCGCCGACGACGTTGACCCGATCATGCCGTCGGAGGATTTCAGCTACATGCTGGAACAGCGCCCCGGCGCCTATATCTTCCTCGGCAATGGCGACACCGCCATGTGCCATCACCCGAAATACGTTTTCGACGACGAGGCGATGCCCTACGGCATGAGTTTCTTCGCCGAGATCGTCGAGCGCCGCCTCAAGGCGGAGTGAGCAGGAAGACCGAGTGCCGCCTCGAGGCGGCCTGACCGAACAGGAGAGAACCCGATGCCCGTCAAGAACCGTTTCGCCGAACTGCTGCCCGAGATCGCCGAATGGCGCCGTGACATCCACGAGAACCCCGAGATCCTGTTCGAGACACACCGCACCAGCGCACTTGTGGCCGAAAAGCTCAAGGAGTTCGGCTGCGACGAGATCGTGACCGGCATCGGGCGCACGGGGGTCGTGGGCATCATCAAGGGCAAGGCCAATACCTCGGGGCGCACCATCGGACTTCGCGCCGACATGGACGCGCTGCCGATCCACGAGGAGACGGGGGTCGAGTATGCCTCGAAGACCCCCGGCGCGATGCATGCCTGCGGCCATGACGGGCACACCGCCATGCTGCTCGGGGCCGCGAAATACCTGGCCGAGACGCGCAATTTCGACGGCACGGTCGCGGTCATCTTCCAGCCCGCCGAAGAGGGCGGCGGCGGCGGCAAGGAGATGGTGGACGACGGCATGATGGAGCGCTGGAACATCGAAGAGGTCTACGGGATGCACAACTGGCCGGGCGTGCCCACGGGCAGCTTCGCGATCCGCTCGGGGCCGTTCTTCGCCGCGACCGACATTTTCGAGATCAAGATCAACGGTCGCGGTGGCCATGCCGCCAAGCCGCACGAGACCGTCGACAGCACCGTTCTGGCGAGCCACATGGTTCTGGCGCTCCAGACGATCGCCAGCCGCAACGCCGACCCGATCAAGTCCATCGTCGTCTCCGTCACCAGCTTCGAGACCTCGTCCAAGGCGTTCAATGTCATTCCGGACACCGTGACGCTGAAGGGCACCGTCCGCACGCTCGACCCCGAGATCCGGGACCTTGCCGAAAGCCGCATGACCGCGATCGTCGAGGGTACGGCGGCCATGTTCGGCGGGACGGCGCGGCTCGACTACATGCGGAACTATCCCGTCATGGTGAATTCCGACGAGCAGACCGAGTTCGCCGCCGAGGTCGCCCGCGCCGTATCCGGTGACTGCGCCGAGGCGCCGCTTGTGATGGGCGGCGAGGATTTCGCCTTCATGTCGAACGCGCGGCCGGGCGCCTATATCCTCGTGGGCAACGGCGACACGGCGCATGTCCACCACCCGAAATACGACTTCAACGACGAGGCGATCCCGGCAGGCTGCAGCTGGTGGGCCGAGATCGTGGAGCGCCGCCTGCCCGCGGCCTGACCCGGACGCGCCCGTCCTGCTTACTGGTGAGCGGGGGTCCGCAGAGGGTGCCGCGCGTCCCGACGGCGGAGGTGCGCGCGGTCCTCGAGCGGGGGCAGGGGCGGCAGGGTGCCGGTCATGCGCTTTCGGTCGCGCAGAAGGCGCCGGAGGTGCCAGAGGTTGATCGGCAGAAGGATCGCGTGCAGCCCGGCCACCGGCCAGAGGGACAGCAGCGTGCCGTAGAGGATGAACGCGAGGTTCGACGCGCTCGCCAGAACGCGCAGCATCAGGAAATCGCGCGCGTTGAAGGTCGCCAGCACCAGCAGCCCGGCGACGAGCCCTAGGATGTCCGCCATGGCGCGGCCTCCCGACAAGGATCGACAGGGGAACTCGGCGCTCCGATCGCGGAGCCTACGGGTAATCGCAGTGCAGTCTAGGCACCTGCGCGGTCCGGGGTAGTGCGGAAATCCTCCAGCGAACGGTCCGGGGCGCCCCTGGTCTTGGCCGAGTTCCGCCGACGGCGGCGCATGTCGCAAAGGCTGGATTGCCCGGACGATTGACGTCGTTAAGCTGTGACCAGCGTCGCAACAGGTGTCCGACAACATGCGCCTCATTCACCGTTTCTCTCTTGCTGCCGCCGTTCTGCTCTGCTCGTCCGGATGGGCGGTGGCCCAGGCCGACCGGGTCCTGTCCGGTTCGGTGACCTATCGCGACCGGATGGCGCTCGCCCCGGATGCGATCCTGCTGATCGAGGTTGCGGACCCCGGCGGTGCGCTTCTGGCCGAAGCGCGCATCCCGACCGAGGGGCGGCAGGTCCCGATCCCGTTCGCCGTCACGCTGCCGGACGGGGGCGAGGGCACGCTGCGCGCGGGTCTCGCCGTCGGGGGACAGGTCATCTGGCTGGGTGATCCTGTTCCGGTTACGGCCGGGGCACAGGAGATGGATGAACTCGTGCTGCCCCGGTTCGAGCCGATGGGCTTCGCCACGGCCGTCCGCTGCGGCGACAGCACGATCCAGCTCGGTTTCGCCGACGGGGCCGCCGTCATGGACACGGGGACAGCGCGCTTGATGCTCCAGCCCGCCCCCGCGGCCTCCGGCGCGCGTTACGAGATGGTGGACGATCCCGCGACATGGCTCTGGACAAGGGGCGACAGCGCGCTCGTTTCGATCGGGGGCGCCGAGTTGCCCGAATGCCGGATCGCCCTGCCGCTGGACCCGACACCCTATGACGCGGGCGGCAACGAGCCGTTCTGGTCACTCCTGATCGACGCGGGCCAGATGCGCCTCAGCCGCCTCGGGATGGAGGACCTTGTGCTGCCCGTCACCGAGGCCGCATTGACCGGGGAAGGTGACATACGCGTAACGGCCGCCGAGGGCGCGCTCGGCGCGAACGTCCTGCGCCGCGCCGCGCTCTGCCGCGACACGATGAGCGGCCTTCCCCATCCCGAAACGGTGGAGATCTCGATGGGCGATGACACGCTCTCCGGCTGCGGGGGAGATCCCTGGGCGCTCCTGACCGGGCGGACCTGGGTGGTCGAGGATATCGGCGGTGCGGGCGTGATCGACGGTGCGCGCGCCGCGTTCGGCTTCGAGGCGGCGGGCAGGGTCTATGGCGCCGGCTCCTGCAACCGGTTCCACGGTGCCGTTGAGCTGACCGGAGAAGGTCTCCGCTTCGGACCCCTGGCCTCGACCATGATGGCCTGTCCCGACGCGATCATGGACCAGGAGCGCCGGATGTTCGACGCCATGGCCGAGGTCTATGCCTTCGACATCGACGACAGCGGTGCGCTGATATTGTTCGGCCCCTCCGGACCCGTCATCACGGCACGCGCCGCGACAGACGGCAGCCAGCCCTGAGCGTCAGCCCGCCCTGGCCAATCGCCAGGGCCGCACCAGGCGATCGAGCCCGAGGCACCCCGCCATCCCCGCGAGCAGCAGTGCGGGTGTCGTGACCGGGTGCCACAGCAACTCGGCGAAGGGTTCCCACCAGGCCCAGTTCGTGCCGAAATACCCCCTGTAGCCCGAGGCGATGCCGACGAGCGACCACAGGTATTGCAGCGCGAAGAAGCCGGCGGCGATCAGCCAGCGCGCCGGGCCGGTCGTCCACAGCGCCCCGATGATGGCAAAGACGATGCCCGCCCCGAGCGACTTGGCCAAAAGGCCTGTCACCACCATTCCCGTGGTCAGGCAGGGTGGCTCTGCGCAAGGCGCACCCGACGGCGCGATCAGGTCGTTGGGTTGGGTGCCGAAGGCGAGAATTTCGTGAACCAGCAGCACGACGAACAGGCTTGCCGACCCTGCCAGGGCAAGGGTCAGGGCGGGCCGCAGCCGTCCGGTGGCGGCGTCAGCCACCGGTGTGGCTCATGTGGCGGCTGACCTGTCCGCCGACGGCCTGGCGGGAGTAGTCGAAATCATGCCCCTTGGGCTTGCGCCCGATGGCGGCGCGGATCGCCTCTTCGAGCAGCGCATCCTCCCCCGAGGCGCGCAAGGGCGCGCGCAGGTCGGCCATGTCCTCCTGCCCGAGGCACATGTAGAGCTCGCCCGTGCAGGTCAGCCGCACGCGGTTGCACGACTCGCAGAAATTATGCGTCAGCGGCGTGATGAAGCCGATCTTCTGTCCCGTCTCCTGCAGCTGGACGTAGCGGGCCGGCCCCCCCGTCCGCTCGGCCAGGTCCACCAGGGTGAAACGTTCGGCCAGGCGCGCGCGCAGGTCCTTGAGCGACCAGTACTGGTCGAGCCGGTCCTCGTTGCCGAGATCGCCCATCGGCATGACCTCGATGAAGGTCAGGTCCATGTCGCGATCCGAACACCAGGCCTGCAGGTCGAAGAGCTCATCCTCGTTGAAGCCCTTGAGGGCCACGGCGTTGATCTTCACGCGCAGCCCGGCCGCCTGGGCCGCGTCGATCCCCTCCAGCACCTGCGGCAGGCGGCCCCAGCGCGTGATGTCGGCGAATTTCTTCTCGTCGAGCGTGTCGAGCGACACGTTCACCCGTCGCACGCCCGCGTCGTACAGCTCGCCCGCGAAGCGCTTCAGCTGAGACCCGTTCGTCGTCAGCGTCAGCTCCTTCAGCGTACCCGCCTCGAGATGCCGGGTCATGGCGCGGAAAAAGGTCATGATGTCCCGCCTGACCAGCGGCTCGCCCCCTGTGATGCGCAGCTTCTGCACGCCCAGCCGCACGAAGGTCGAACACATCCGGTCCAGCTCTTCGAGCGTCAGGAGCTCCTTCTTCGGCAGGAAGGTCATGTTCTCGGCCATGCAGTAGACACAGCGGAAATCACAGCGGTCGGTGACCGAGACGCGCAGGTAGCTGATCGCGCGCTGGAACGGGTCGATGAGGGGGGCTGTCCTGTCCATGCCGCCCAACCTAGGCGCGACATCGCGCGGCGGCAAGCATCAGCGTCCGCCCAGTTGAAGCGACCCGCGAATGGCCCTAGGTTGCCGCGCATGACACGCGTGATCCTCGTTCTCAGCCTGCTTTCCCTTGCCGCCTGCTCCGGTGGCAGCGGATTTGGCAATGGTCTTGGCGGCGGCCTGTTCGGTGGACGTGACCGGGCCGAACCCGTGGTGATTGAAACACCGCCTGTCGGCGGCCCCACGGATGTGACCGATGCGGCACCGGCAAGCGAGGCACCCGACACGCCCAGTGGCGACGGCCAGTTCCTCGGGTTCTCGGTGACCAGCCTCGGCGACGCGACGCAGCCGGGCCTCTGGCTCGAGACGCCGCTGGTGACGGTCGAGGGGCCGGGACGCGTGGTCGCGGAGAACGGCCGCACCATCGTGGTCACGCTGCGCCCCTCGGGCGGCGAGCAGGGCTCGGGGTCGCGCCTGTCGCTCGCAGGGTTCCAGGCCCTCGGCCTCAACCTGACCGCGCTGCCGACTCTCACCGTCATCTCCGATGCCTGACACGCCCGACCGGCGCCTGTTCACGCAGCGCGCCGGGTGGGAGGCGCTGCGCGCGGGCTTCCGCTGGACGGTGCCGCACCGTTTCAACATCGCTCTGGCCTGTTGCGACGACTGGGCGGCCGCTGCGCCTGACCGTGTCGCGGTGATCCACCGGCATGGCGACGGCCGTCGGGAGGACTGGACCTACGGACAGCTCAAGCGCGCCTCGGACGCGTTGGCCGCGGCGCTTGCCGGGCGCGGCATCACGCGGGGTGACCGGGTCGCCGTCCTGCTGCCGCAGCATCCCGCCGTCCTCGTCACCCATTTCGCCGCGATGAAGCTTGGCGCGGTGTCGCTGCCGCTCTTCACCCTCTTTGGCGAGGACGCGCTGCGCTACCGGCTTTCCGACAGCGGGGCCGCGGCCATCGTCACCGACGCGCCGACGCTGCCCCGCGTCATGGCGCTCGCCCGCGACCTGCCGAACCTCTCGACCATCGTCACCACCGGCCCCGCGGCCGCACCTGCCCTCGGGTTCGACGACCTCATCTCCGGCCCGCCCCTCAGGGCGCCCGCCGACACCCATGCCGAGGACCCGGCCGTGATGATCTACACGTCCGGCACGACGGGCGATCCAAAGGGCGTGCTGCACGCCCACCGCTTCCTCTTCGGCCATCTTCCCTGCATGGAGCTGAGCCAGGGGTTCTTCCCGCAGCCAGGGGACACCGGCTGGACGCCCGCGGACTGGGCCTGGATCGGCGGGCTGATGGATATGGCGATCCCCTGCCTCTACTACGGGGTGCCCCTCGTCTCGCACCGCTTCGCCAAGTTCGACCCCGAGGCGGCCTTGCGCCTGATGGCCGAGGAGCGGGTGACGAACGCCTTCATCCCGCCCACCGCGCTGCGCCTGATGCGGCAGGCGGTGCCGCCCGCGGCCCTGTCGTTGCGGGCCATCGGATCGGGCGGCGAGGCGCTGGGTGCAGACCTGCTCGACTGGGGCCGCGCGCGGCTTGGTTGCCCGATCAACGAGTTCTATGGCCAGACCGAGGCGAACCTCGTGGTCGCCGCCTGCGACGGGCTGATGGACCGGGTGCCGGGGGCCATGGGCCTGCCCGTGCCGGGCCACGACGTCAGCCTGCGCGATGCGAAGGGAGAGGTCGGAACGGGTGAGGTGGGCGAAGTCTGCGTCCGCGCGCCCGATCCGGCGATGTTCCTGGAATACTGGAACAAGCCCGAGGCGACGGCGAAGAAGGTGGTGGACGGCTGGCTTCGTACCGGCGACCTGGCCACCCGCGATGCCGCGGGGCAGATCACCTTTCACGCCCGCGATGACGATGTCATCACCTCGGCCGGCTACCGCATCGGCCCGGTCGAGATCGAGCAGGCGCTGGCAAGCCACCCCGATGTCGTCATGGCCGCCGTGGTGGGCGAGCCCGATCCGGTCCGCACCGAGATCGTGGTGGCCCATGTCGTCCTGCGCGACGGGGCCGACTGGTCGGGGATGGAAGAGGCGCTGCAGGCGCTGGTGCGCGAGAAGGTCTCGGCCCATTGCGTGCCGCGCCGGGTGGTGCGCGCGGGCAGCCTGCCGATGACGGCGACGGGCAAGATCCTGCGCCGCGCGCTCAGGACCGGGCGCTGACCAGACCCTTGCAAGGGTCTGCTCAGCCTTTTGCAAAAGGCTGGGAGAGGGTCTTGCAAGACCCTCGGCCAAACTCTTGCAAGAGTTTGGCGCCGCCTCACTTCTCCATCGAGCGCCGGATCGAGTGGACCGTCAGCCAGACAGCGATCACGACCGGCACCACGGCAAGGGCCGTCAGCACCGTCTTGGTCACGCCCATCGGCTCGGCCAGCGGGCCGATCAGGTAGACCACAAGGTTCACGGCGTAATAGCTGATCGCCACCACCGACAATCCCTCGACCGTCTTCTGCAGGCGCAGCTGCAGGTCGGCGCGGCGGTCCATGCTTTCGAGAAGCTCCTGGTTCTGCGCCGAGCGGTCGACGTCCACCCGTGTCCTGAGCAGGTCGCCGGCGCGGATCGCGCGCTCGGTCATCGACAGAAGCCGCCGCTCGGTCGCCTTGATGGTGCGCATCGCGGGATCGTAGCGACGCATCATGAATTCGCCGAAGGTCTGGCGACCCATGAACCGCTCTTCGCGCAGGACCGCGATGCGCTGCGTCACCAGCGCCTCGTAGGCGCCTGTGGCGCCGAAGCGGAAGGCGCTTTGAGCCTGCAGCTTCTCGAGCTCGGCGGCGATGGACAAGAGCTGTCCCAATGTCTCGTCGGGTTTCGACAGGTCGCCGGTCATGTCGGCCACCAGCCGCACCAGCCCCTCGTCCATCTCGCCCATCCGGGTCGAGATCTCGCGCGAGGTGGGCAGTCCCAGAAGCGACATCGCCTTGTAGGTCTCGATCTCGAAGATCCGCTGCACGATCCGGCCGATCCGGCGGCTGCCCGTGTCGGACTTGCAGAACACCGCGAAGCGCATGTGCCCGTTGCTGTCGATGCGGAAATCGCCCGCGACGACGGCGGTGTTGTCGAGGACCTGGCTGACCGCAAGGCTTTCGGGCACCAGCCAGTCGCCGATCTTGTCGGCGATGACCTCCTCATCCTCGGGGGCGACCTCGATCCTGAGATGGGCCGAGGTGATACGCACGCCGGGGGCCTGGGCCAGCCAGTCCTCCGGGAAGACCTGCCAGGCTGCCGGATCGAAGGGACGCTCGCCGTTCGAGGGCAGGAAGGCCGTGTAGGTCACGAACTCCGTGTGCTGTTCCCACTTCAGTCGGAACTTGCCGAGATCGCCGAAGAAATGCGTGGCGTCGGGCGCCGGGTGATCCGCTCCGAAGCGGTCGAGCAGGGCCAGCAGATGCGCCCGGTCGAGGCCCCGGTCGCGCTTGGCCGCATCCTTGGGCTGCTTGATCGCGACGAAGACCGCCTGTGCGGGTGCGGCGAGGTTCGGAAAGGGGCGCGCGTGCAGCTCGTTGGCGAGCCGGTAGCGCAAGGGGTGATCTTCGAGCGGCATCCGGGCGGCTCCGTCAGGGTCCTGCATCGCCACATACGCCTTGTGTTGCGGGTGTAAACCGAGAAAACGCAGCAAAATTCATGGGTTGACGGGATGCCACTGCATGCGGGTAGGCCCAAGTGCCCGACATGTCAGGGAAAATCACGCCGCAGCGCGGCATTTTCCGCGTCCTCATGTCACCTGCCCGCCCGCGATCTGGATCGATTGCCCGTTCACGCTGCGCGCAGCATCCGAGCAGAGCCACATCACGGCGCCCGTCACCTCATCGGTCTGAAGAAGCGTCTTGTGGCGATTCCCCCGTGCGAGGTAGGCGCGCGCCTCCTCCTCCGTGATGCCCTGGCGTGCGGCGATCTCGGCGGCGTTGCGCTCGACGATGGGGGTTTCCACGTAGCCCGGGCAGACCGCGTTGAAGGTGACCCGCCTGCCCATGTATTCCTCGCTCAACCCATGCACCAGGCCGATGACCCCGTGTTTGGAGGCCGTGTAGGCAATGGCGTTCTTCAGCCCCACGAGCCCCGCGATGGACGAAATGGCCACCATCCGGCCCCAGTCCTCGCGCCCGAGCGTCGCCAGCGCCGCCTGGAAGGTCAGGAAGACCCCGTCGAGGTTCGTGGCCATGATCTGCCGCCAGTGGGCCAGTGTTTCGTGGCGAAAGGGGGCGCCCTCGGCGATCCCGGCATTCGCCACGCAGATCGCCACGGCGCCCCGCGCCGCCGCCGCCGCCGCGATGCCGTCGCGGACCGAGGCCTCCTCGTCCACGTTCATCCGCAGGGGATGAAGCCGCGGATCGTCCGCTGCGATCCGTTCGAGCCGCGCGAGATCGCGGCCCGTGATCGTCACCTCGGCCCCCGCCGCGGCCAGCGCCCGCGCGATGTCGAGACCGATCCCCGTGCCGCCGCCCGTCACCAGCGCGTGCCGTCCTGCATGTTCCATGGTCTTTTCCTCCCCTGGCCTTACCTTCTACCCGATCCGGGCCGCTTCGGAAGCGTCTCGTGGATGACGCAACGGTACGCCTGAAAGGATCAGAAACGGTATGCCATTGTATGCGCAATAAAGTGTCGCGCGCGGCCCAGTTGTGAAGCGCGACAGGTGTTGCTATGGGGCGACGGGACACGGCCATGTCAAAGAGGGGATGACAGTGAAAATAGGGGCTCCGAAGGAAATCGAGCCGGGCGAAGCACGGGTGGCGATGACCCCCGACAGCGCGCTCCAGCTGCAGAAACTCGGCTATGATTGCGTGATCGAGGCCGGCGCGGGCGAGGCCGCGGGCTTCACCGATGCGGCCTACGAGGCCGCGGGTGTCGAGGTGGTCAAGACCGCCGCCGCGCTCTGGAAGGCCGCGGATATCGTCACCAAGGTGCGTCCGCCGACCTCGACCGAGGCCAAGAAGTTCCGCGAGGGGCAGCTTCTGATCTCCTTCTTCTGGCCCGGCCAGAACGAGAAGCTCATGGACGCCGCGAAAACCGCGGGGACCAACGTGATCGCGATGGACATGGTTCCGCGCATCAGCCGCGCGCAGAAGATGGACGCGCTGTCCTCCACCGCGAACATCGCGGGCTACCGCGCGGTGATCGAGGCCGGCAACAACTTCGGCCGGTTCTTCACCGGCCAGGTGACCGCGGCGGGCAAGGTGCCCCCGGCCAAGGTGCTGGTCATCGGCGCGGGCGTCGCGGGTCTTGCCGCGATCGGCACCTCGACCTCGCTGGGCGCGATCACCTACGCCTTCGACGTGCGGCCCGAAGTGGCCGAGCAGATCGAATCGATGGGGGCCGAGTTTGTCTTCCTCGATTTCGAGGATACGCAGGACAGCTCCGCCACCGGCGGCTACGCGGCCCCGTCCAGCCCCGAGTTCCGGGAAAAGCAGCTCGAGAAGTTCCGCGAGATGGCGCCGGAGATCGACATCGTCATCTGCACCGCGCTGATCCCGGGCCGGGATGCGCCGGTGCTCTGGACCAAGGACATGGTCGAGATGATGAAGCCGGGTTCGGTCATCGTCGACCTTGCCGCCGAGCGTGGCGGCAATTGCGAGCTGACGCAGAAGGACGAGCGCATCGTCTCGGACAACGGCGTGGTGGTGATCGGCTACACCGATTTCCCCAGCCGCATGGCCGCGCAATCCTCGACGCTTTATGCCACCAACATCCGCCACATGATGACCGACCTGACCCCCGAGAAGGACGGGCAGGTCGTGCACAACATGGAGGATGACGTGATCCGCGGCGCGACCGCGGTCTTCGACAAGGAAATCACCTATCCGCCGCCGCCCCCCAAGGTCGCCGCCATCGCCGCGGCTCCGAAGAAGGAGAAGGCGAAGGAGCTGACGCCCGAAGAGAAGCGCGCGCAGGAAGTGGCGGCCTTCAAGGCCCAGACGAAGAACCAGGTCACGCTGCTTGCCGTCGGGGCGGCGCTGGTGCTGGGCGTCGGTCTCATCGCTCCGACGAGCTTCATGCAGCATTTCATCGTCTTCGTGCTCTCGGTCTTCATCGGCTTCCAGGTGATCTGGAACGTGGCGCATTCGCTCCACACGCCGCTGATGGCCGTCACGAACGCGATCTCGTCGATCATCATCCTGGGCGCGCTGATGCAGGTCGGTTCCTCCTCGGTTCTGATCACCGTGCTGGCCGCGCTCGGCATCTTCATGGCCGCCGTGAACATCTTCGGCGGCTTCCTCGTGACACGGCGCATGCTCGCCATGTTCCAGAAATCTTGAGCGGGCAGGGGTAGAGACAATGGATTTCGGATTCACCATTGCGGCCTACGCGGTCGCGGGCGTGCTCTTCATCCTCTCGCTGGGGGGCCTTTCGGGGCAGGAAAGCGCGAAACGCGCGGTCTGGTACGGCATCGTCGGCATGGCCATTGCCGTGGGCGCGACGCTGATCGGGCCGGGTTCGGGGCTTTGGGTCATGTCGATCATCCTGATCGCGGCGGGGGCGGCGGTGGGCTACCAGCTCGCCACGCGGGTCCAGATGACCCAGATGCCCGAGCTCGTGGCCATCATGCACAGCCTCGTGGGCCTCGCCGCGGTCTTCGTCGGCCTGAACGCCCATGTCGAGATCGGCCGCGTGGCCGAGATCTTCGCGGCGGGCGGCCTGCCCTTCCCGCAGCCCGAGGGTCCGCTCTCGGCCGAGGCCTATACGCTTCTCGGCACGCTCTCGAATTTCGCCGAGCTGATCGGCAAGAAGACCGCGGTCGAGATCGGCATCCTGCGGGTCGAGCTGGTGCTCGGCATCTGGATCGGTGCCGTCACGTTCACCGGCTCGGTCGTGGCCTACGGCAAGCTCTCTGGCAACTCGAGCCTGCTGCCGTTCAAGATCGACACGGCGGCGAAACAGCTTCCCGGCGGTCACATGCTGAACGCAGCCGCCGCCGCGGGCTCGGTGCTCCTGCTCGCGCTCTATCTCGGCGGGGCGGGCACCTGGGCGCTTCTGCTTCTGGCGCTTCTCGGCTTCTTCATCGGCTACCACCTGATCATGGGGATCGGCGGCGCGGACATGCCCGTCGTTGTCTCGATGCTGAACAGCTATTCGGGCTGGGCGGCGGCGGCGATCGGCTTCTCGCTCGGCAATGACCTGCTGATCGTGGTGGGCGCGCTCGTGGGCTCTTCGGGTGCGATCCTCAGCTACATCATGTGCAAGGCGATGAACCGGTCCTTCGTCAGCGTGATCCTCGGCGGTTTCGGCGGGGCCAAGGGCGAACAGCAGGCGATCGAGGGCGAGCAGATCGCCATCGACGCCGATGGCGTCGCCACCGCCCTGAACGAGGCCGACAGCGTCATCATCGTGCCGGGCTACGGCATGGCCGTGGCGCAGGCGCAGCAGTCTGTCAGCGAGCTGACCCGCAAGCTGCGCGCCGCGGGCAAGGATGTGCGCTTCGCCATCCACCCCGTCGCGGGCCGCCTGCCGGGCCACATGAACGTGCTGCTGGCCGAGGCCAAGGTGCCCTACGACATCGTCCTCGAGATGGACGAGATCAACGAGGACTTCCCGGACACGGATGTCGTCATCGTCATCGGCTCGAACGACATCGTGAACCCGGCGGCGCAGGACGACCCCAACAGCCCCATCGCCGGCATGCCGGTGCTCGAGGTGTGGAAGGCCAAGCAGGTCTTCGTCTCGAAGCGCGGGCAGGGCACGGGCTATTCGGGCATCGAGAATCCGCTCTTCTTCAAGGAGAACACGCGGATGTTCTACGGCGACGCGAAGGCCTCGGTCGACAGCCTCCTGCCGAAGATCGGCTGATCCGGGCCCGATCCGAACGCGAAAGGCCCCCGCTCCGGGGGCCTTTCCTTTTGCCTGTGCATGTCCGGTGCGTGGCCGGACCGCCGGGCCGCGCCCCGCTTCATTTCGTCAGGATCAGCTTGCCCGCCCGCGTGATGCGCAGGGTGTAGGTCTTGTCGTCCAGCACGATCATCGCCGTGCCCGCGCCCTCGGTCAGGCGTCGGGCGTCGTGGACGGGAAGGCTGTGGCGTGGAGGTGCCGCGCGGCTCTGGTCGGCACTGCCGATCCGGTCGGAGTGATAGCTCATGACCTCTGTCTCCCGATGCTGTGGGTCCTGTCTACGCCGTCATCTCCTATTCCTGATTAAAAGAGTCGGAAAGGTCAATCCCGAGTTTCTAACTCGGAAAAACGTCCGCCTGCGGCTGGGCGCGCCGCGAGCCGTGCGAGGCGCTCCGTCACATCGTCCCGCACCGGGCCCGGGCGGGGCGCGTCTGCCAGGGTGGTGAACCAATGCCCCGCCGGCGCGCGGCCCAGCCTCGGCGGGTTCTCCCAGGTCAGGCCGCGCAACACCGCCTCCGCACCCTCGGGCAGGCGGTAGGGGATCTCGTGGCCGTTCAGCACGGCCCAGACCCCGGTCCAGAGCCGCCCGACGGACCACGGGTTGTAGCCGCCCCCGCCCAGAACCAGCAGCCGCAGACACCCCAGCGCCATCAGCCCGCGCAGCACGTCCCAATGGGCGTTGTTCGACAGGGCCAGGCGGCTGAGCGGATCCTCGGTCACCGCGTCCGCCCCGCATTGCAGGACGATCGCATCGGGCGCGAAGCCCGCCACGGCGGGCAGGATCAGGCGCTCGCGCACCTCCGCCATCTCGCTGTCGTTGAAGCCGCGCGGCACGGGCAGGTTCAGGCAATTGCCGCCGCCATCCTCCTCCAGCGCTCCGGTGAAGGGCCAGCGCCGTTCCTCGTGGATCGAGATCAGCAGCGTCTCGGGGTCGCCTGCAAAGGCGTGCTCCACCCCGTCCGCGTGATGTGCGTCGATGTCGACATAGGCGATCCGCCGCGCGCCCGCGCGCCGGAGCGAGAGCATCGCGAGCACTGGGTCGTTGAGATAGCAGAACCCGCCAGCCCGGTCGGGGAAGCCGTGATGCGTCCCGCCGCCGGGATGGTAGACCGCGCCGCCCCGGGCCAGCAGCTCGCCCGCCAGCAGCGAGGCGCCCGCCGCCGTGGCGGGCCGGCGGTACATCTCGGGGTAGACCGGGTTGGCGACCGTTCCGAGGGCATGGCGCTCGCGGATGTCGTCGCTCACCTCCTGCGTGGCCTCGGCCCGTGCAAGGGCCGCGACATACTCGGGCGTGTGCCAGATGGTCAGCGCATGGGGCTTGGCGCGCGGGCTCGTGCGGTATTGCTCCGGCCCCAGCCAGCCCATCGCGCGGGAGAGGTCCATGACCGTCGACACGCGCGGCACGCGCAGCGGGTGCCACGCCCCGTAGCTGGAGCCGCGATAGATCTCCGACCCGAGGAAAAGGGGCCGTGTCACGCCCCGAGCAGCGCCTCGATCTCGCGCCGCATGCGCCCGCCGGTAGGGCGCGTGTTCGAGCCGAAGCTCTGCACCATGCGGCCCTGTGCGTCGAGCAGCACCTTGTTGAAGTTCCAGCCCGGCTCGAACCCGTAGGTGTCGCGCAGCCAGCGGTAGAAGGGATGCGCGCCCGCGCCACGAACAGAGGTGATCGTCGTCATCGGCAGGGTCAGGCCGAAATTGACCTCGCAGAACTCGGCCACGTCCTCGTCGCTGCCCAGCTCCTGCCGGAAATCGTCGGACGGCACGGCCAGCACGACAAGGCCGCGCGGCCCGTATTCCTCGTGCAGCACCTGCAACTCGTCGTATTGCGGGGTGTAGCCGCAGAGCGAGGCTGTGTTGACCACCAGAACGGGGCGCCCGCGCCACTCGGCCAAGTCGTACTGCCCACCGTCGATCGAGTCGAAGCGGAAGCTGGCCTGCGCCTCGGCGGGCCGGGCAGCCAGGACAGTCAGGACGGGCAGGGCGGAAAGGCCCGCGATCAGGCTGCGGCGGTGCATGGGTCGTCTCCTCCGGACGCTGTTGCGCGGAAAGCTATGTCCGGGGGGCGTCCCGTCAAGCGGGCTTGGCAGGCGGGGGTGCGACATGCGATACCCCCCGGTCATGGCCCGCAAGTCCACCATACAGGCGCCCCTGCGCATCGCCTCCGCCGCGAAACGCGAGACGCGGACGCAATTCGCCGCCCTGCCCTTCCGCGTGAAGAAGAAGGGCGAGGTGGAGGTCATGCTGATCTCCTCGCTCGACACCGGGCGCTGGATCATCCCCAAGGGCTGGCCGATGGACGGGATGCGCCCCGCCGAGGCCGCCGCAGAGGAAGCCTGGGAAGAAGCGGGCATCCGCGGCCGGGTCTTCGACGACGTGCTGGGGCTTTATTCCTATTCCAAGTGGCTCGACGAGGAACTGTCGTTGCCCTGCATCGTGGTGGTCTTCGGGCTGGAGGTCAGCCACCTGGACACCAATTTTCCCGAGTCCGGCGCCCGCAAGCGCAAGTGGCTGACCCCCAAGAAGGCCGCGCAGCGTGTCGACGAGCCGGAACTGAAGCAGATCATCGCCAAGTTCGATCCCGCCCGGCTGCGCTGACGCGGCCGCTTGAACGCGCCCGAGACCTGAATATCTTCTGTTCACCATGATCCGATACGCGTTGAAATGTGCCGAAGGCCACAGCTTCGAAAGCTGGTTCCAATCCGCCGATGCCTACGAGGCGTTGGCGTCGAAGGGCCTTGTCTCCTGCGCGGTCTGCGGCGGGGCCGAGGTGACGAAGGCGCTCATGGCGCCCCGCGTCTCGGCGGCCGAGGGCGCCGCGGACGGGCCGGTTGCGGCCCACGACCGCCCGCTCAGCGCGCCGGCACACCCGGCCGAGCAGATGCTGCGCGCGTTGCGCGAGCACCTGAAGACGACCTCGACCTACGTCGGCGGCCGCTTCGCGCAGGAGGCGCGCGCGATGCACCTCGGCGAGACGGATGAACGCCCGATCCATGGAGAGGCCAGCCCCGCCGAGGCCAGGGCGCTGATCGAAGAGGGCGTGCCGATCGCCCCCCTGCCGATCCTCCCACCCGACAAGACGAACTGAGCGCGGCAAGGCCCTTGCAAGGGCCTTCCGAGGCTTTTGCAAAAGCCTCGTCCGAGACCCTTGCAAGGGTCTCGCAAGCCTTTTGCAAAAGGCTTGGGCGCGCCGCTCAGCCGCCGGGCGGCGTGATCCCCATGGCGCGCAGCTCGGCTGCCTCGCGCGCGTCGCGCGCCGCCTCCAGCCCTGCGACCGTGCGGGCGACATGGGCGGCGATCTCGGCATCGGGCACGCCCCTCGCCCGCAACTCGGCCACCATCCGCTTGCCAGCGGGCGCAAGCGGCTGCACGAAGAGAAGCCGATCCAACGCGGCGTAGGGGACCCTGCCCGCGCGGGCAGGATGCCGATGCCGACGGGCTGATCTCGCTCCTCACGCCGGTGATCA
>WVSO01000045.1 GCA_015689745.1 Rhodobacterales bacterium HKCCSP123
GATGATCACCAGCACGTCGATCCGCGCTCTCGGGAAGAACAGGAGGTAGCCGCCCCACGACCGCGATGGCGCTGCCGAGGGCCGCGTTGACGAGGGCGAACTGCTCCTCCACCGTCTGCGCCTCGGGTCCGGTCAGGTCGTAGACGGCATTGCCCGTTTCACCCAGAAGCGCCCCGGCCGCGGCGGCCGCGAAATCCGCCCGCGCGCCGTGGGCAAGGCGGCCCGCGCCGGCCGCGGTAAGCTGCGCGCCATGCGCCAGGGCCGTGGGCAGGGCCAGTGCGAGGTTCTCGAAATACCAGTTGTTGCGCAGGATGGTGTAGCCCATGCCGCTGGCCTTTATCGCCTCTTCGGTGGCGAGGTGATCCGGCGCGAAGACGATCGGATTGTCGGCAGAGGGCGCAGGCATCGAGGTGTAGACGACGTGGCGCACCCCGGCTCGGGCGGCCGCGTCCACGGCTGCAAGATGCTGACGCTTGCGCGTGCCCAGGCCGTCGATGGCATCCGTCGAGATGATCATCAGCCGTTCGACGCCTGCAAAGCCCGTGTCGAGGCTGGCCGGATCGTCGAAATCGACGCGAACGGGCGCGGCACCCGTGATCTTCAGCGCCTCGGGGCGGCGGCTGCCTGCGCGCAGGTCACTGGCGCCGCGCGCGGACAGTTCGGCCAGCACGAGGCCGCCGAGCGCGCCGCCCGCGCCGGTGACGAGGATGGGGGATGAAAGGTGGTCCGTCATGGGAAGCTCCAGTCTTGATCAGATTGCTGGTCTCAGTTAGAGACCGATCCCGGCAGCCACCAGAGGGCAAGTTCACGTCCCAAGGTAACATCGGGGGAACCGGTCATGACCGTCATAAGCACGGCGACAGCGCGCATCGGGGATTGGTCGGGCGACCTTCAGGCCTGCCCGATCCGGCAGGTTCTGGACCGCATCGGGGATCGCTGGTCGCTGCTCTTGCTGCTGACGCTGAAGGACTCGCCGCAACGCTTCAACGCGCTGGGCCGCGCGGTGCCCGACATCTCGCGCCGGATGCTCTCGACGACGCTCAAGACGCTGGAGGCCGACGGCCTGATCTGGCGGTCCGTCGAGGCGACGACGCCGCCTGCCGTGACCTACGGGCTGACGGCGCGCGGCCTGTCGCTGATCGTGGCGCTTGGCCCCCTTGTGGACTGGGCCTTTGCGAATGCGCCCGCGATCCTGTCCGACCGCGGGCGCTAAGGGTAGGGCTCAGGCCGCGATCAGGCCCATGCTCTCGAGCTTCAGAAGCACCTGCTGGGCGCAGTAATCCACGTCCATGCCTTCGGTATCGACCACCAGCTCGGCGTTCGTCGGCGCCTCGTAGGGGTCGGAGATGCCGGTGAACTCCTTGATCTTGCCCTCGCGCGCCAGCTTGTAGAGCCCCTTGCGGTCGCGCCGCTCGCATTCCTCGAGGCTGGTCGCCACGTGCACCTCGATGAAGGCGCCGAAGCTCTCGATCATCTCGCGCACGGCGCGGCGCGTGGCCGTGTATGGCGCGATGGGGGCACAAATCGCGATGCCGCCGTTCTTGGTGATCTCGGAGGCGACATAGCCGATGCGGCGGATGTTGATGTCTCGGTGCTCTTTCGAGAAGCCCAGTTCGCTCGACAGGTGCTTGCGCACCACGTCGCCGTCCAGAAGCGTCACGGGGCGGCCGCCCATCTCCATCAGCTTGACCATGATCGCGTTGGCGATGGTCGACTTGCCCGAGCCGGAGAGGCCCGTGAAGAACACGGTGAAGCCCTGCTTCGAACGCGGCGGCGAGGTGCGGCGCAGCTCGGCCACGACCTCGGGGAAGGAGAACCACTCGGGGATCTCGAGCCCCTCGCGCAGCCGGCGGCGCAGCTCGGTGCCGGAAATGTCGAGGATCGTATCGCCCTCTGGCACCTCGTTTGCGGGGTAATACTGGGCCTTCTCCTGCACGTAGACCATGTGCTTGAAATCGACCATCTCGAGCCCGATCTCGGCCTCGTGCTGCTTGAAGAGCTCCTGCGCGTCATAGGGGCCGTAGAAATCCTGCCCCTGGCTGTTCTTGCCGGGGCCCGCGTGGTCGCGGCCGACGATGAAATGCGTGCAGCCGTGGTTCTTGCGGATCAGCCCGTGCCACACCGCTTCGCGCGGGCCGGCCATGCGCATGGCGAGGTTCAGAAGGCTCATCGTGGTGGTCGCGGCCGGGTACTGGTCCAGCACCGCCTCGTAGCAGCGCACGCGGGTGAAATGGTCGACATCGCCGGGCTTGGTCATGCCGACGACGGGATGGATCAGCAGGTTCGCCTGCGCTTCCTTCGCGGCGCGGAAGGTGAGTTCCTGGTGCGCGCGGTGCAGCGGATTGCGCGTCTGGAAGGCGACGATCTTGCGCCAGCCGAGCTTGCGGAACAGGGCACGCAGCTCGTTCGGCGTGTCGCGGCGGGCGCGGAAATCGTAGTGCACAGGCTGCTGGATGCCGGTGATCGCACCACCGAGGTAGACCGGGCCCGCGACATGGTGCAGGTAGTTGACGGCGGGATGCGCCACGTCATCGGCACCGAAGACCATCTGTGCCTCGCGCGCCTTGTTCGGGATATACTTGTCGCTGATCGACAGGATGGCGAGGATCACGCCCTCGGCGTCGCGCAGCGCGATGTCCTGGCCCGGTTCGATCTTGTCGGCGAACTCCTGCGAGACATCCAGCGTGATCGGCATCGGCCAGAGCGTGCCATCGGCAAGGCGCATCGTCTCGACCACGCTTTCGTAATCGTCCTGACCGAGGAAGCCCTTGAGCGGCGCGAAGCCGCCGTTCATCAGAAGCTCGAGGTCGCAGACCTGCCGCTGCGTGAGGTCCCAGGACGGCAGCTCGGCCGCCTCGACCTTCAGTTTCTGGGCGCTCTCGTAGGAAACGTAGAGCTCGGGCACGGGTGCGAGCTGCATCTGCATGTCATCGGTCCTGTGTTTGGGAAGGGTCAATTTGCCCGCGCTGCCGGTCAGTTCGGCATGGAGGGCGTTGTACTCGGCAATCTTGCGGGCAAGGAACCGGTCGATCAGGCGGGCCTTTTCCGCAGCACCCCGGGGGGTCAGCGCATAGGCCACGCGGCTGCGGCGGTCGGCGCTGTCCCGGTCGGTCACCCGGACAAGGCCCGCCTCGGTCACGGCCTTGAGCTGCGCGTTGAGCCGCCCGAGGCTGATCCCAAGGGCCTCGGCGGTGGCCCGCTGCGACGCATCCGGCGCCGCGTCGAGCTGGCGCAGGAGGCGGAAGAGCAGGTCTTCGTCCGGCTGGGTCTGGTGGGGTTGGGCGGGCATCGGGACGGGTCAAGGTTTGTTCACGCGTGAACACATGTCACAAGCGAGATCGCCTGTGAAGTGTTTTGTTCACGCGTGAACAATCTTTTTCCGGTCCCCGCCCGGCAGGGGCGGAGCCCGTCCCGGCCTATTCGGCGGCGGGCGTCTCTGCCGCGTAGGCCCCGGCCTCGGTCACCGGCTCGCCTTCCTGCTCGGCCAGGAACTTCTCGGCGTCGAGCGCGGCCATGCAGCCCATGCCGGCGCTGGTCACCGCCTGGCGGTAGACATGGTCGGTCAGGTCGCCCGCGGCGAAGACGCCGGGGACCGAGGTGCGGGTCGTGCCCGGCTCGACCTTGACGTAACCGCCGTTGTGCATCTCGAGCTGGTCCTTGACCAGATCGTTCGCCGGGGCGTGGCCGATGGCGACGAAGAACCCCTTGCAGGGGATTTCCGTGATCTCGCCGGTCTCGACATGGCGGGCGCGTACCCCCTCGACCCCGCGCGGCTCTTCGCTGCCGATCACCTCTTCGACGGTGTGGTTCCAGAGAACCTCGACCTTGGGATGCCTGAACAGCCGGTCCTGCATGATCTTCTCGGCGCGCAGGCTGTCGCGGCGGTGGATCAGCGTGACCTTGGAGGCGAAGTTCGTCAGGAACAGCGCCTCTTCCACGGCGGTGTTGCCGCCGCCGATCACCACGATCTCCTGCCCGCGATAGAAGAATCCGTCGCAGGTGGCGCAGGCCGAGACGCCGAAGCCCTTGAAATGCTCCTCGGACGGCAGGCCGAGCCACTTGGCCTGCGCACCGGTGGCCAGGATCACCGCGTCGGCGGTGTAGGTCGTGCCGCTGTCGCCTTGTGCGGTGAAGGGGCGCTTGGACAGGTCAAGCGAGGTGATGTGATCCGAGATGATCTCGGTTCCCATTTCCTTGGCATGGGCCTCCATCCGGACCATGAGGTCGGGGCCCATGACGCTCGCATCGCCGGGCCAGTTCTCGACATCCGTCGTGATCGTCAGCTGCCCGCCGGGCTGGATTCCCTGGACCAGGATCGGCTCGAGCATGGCGCGGCTGGCGTAGACGCCGGCCGTGTAACCAGCCGGGCCGGAGCCGATGATCAGAAGACGGGTGTGGCGGGTTGCGGCATCGGACATGGGGCCCCCTCGTGGCAGCTATCGCGGGATCGTTGCCGGCGCATGGCCCTAGGCCGCGCCGTTTCTTCGGATATATCCCCCCGTGCAGCGTGATGAAAGTCCTGCGCGGCGGGGTTGCGTCCCGCGCGGGAATGTTCCATTTATTGCGCGGGTGCGAAATAAAATTGCGCGAGCTTTGGGGCTCGTGGTCAGATTCGAAAATCGCGTGAGGGGACCGGACTGCATGCCACAGACCAAGCTCGATCCGATCGATCGCAGGATCCTTGCCGAGCTGCAGGGCGACGGACGCATGACCAATGTCGAGCTTGCCAAGCGCGTCGGCATCTCGGCCCCGCCCTGCCTGCGCCGCGTGCGCACCCTCGAGGAGGCGGGATATATCCGCGGCTACCATGCCGATGTCGATCCGCGCATGCTGGGTTTCGAGGTGCAGGTCTTCGCGATGGTCGGCCTCCACAGTCAGGCCGAGTCCGACCTCGTCGCCTTCGAGGAGGTCTGCCGCAGCTGGCCGCTGGTGCGCGAGTGTCACATGTTGAACGGCGAGATCGATTTCATCCTGAAATGCGTGGCCCCCGACCTGTCGACTTTCCAGAGCTTCCTGACCGGGCAGCTGACTGCAGCGCCCAACGTGGCCAACGTGCGTACCTCGCTGGTCATCCGCGGGTCCAAGGATGCGCCGGGCGTCCCCTTCGACGTGATGGAAGAGCGGTTGAGCCAGACCGCCTGACGCTGTCGCGGTCATGAAAAAGGCGGCCGTTCTGGCCGCCTCTTCTGAATGACCCGCGGCGTTTCCGCGTGATGGCCCGCCTTATCCGGCGGCCTTTGTCCGGGCCGACTTTTCGGCCCGCCGCTCGGCACGCTTGGCGCGGGCCCAGGGCATCTCGATCTGCTCTTTCTTGGCTTCGTTGAGAACCGTCTTCATCCAGCGACGCGTCTTCATCTGCCTGATCCTTCCGTGCATTCTGGTTTCGCTCTGCCCGTTCCCGCGGGCTTGAGGTAAGACTGCACCGGCTTTCCGGCAGGGATACGGCAAAGACCTCAACGCGCGGTAAATCTGCAGGGAAATTTTGTGGCGAGAGGCGGTGCGCGACCGGTCAGGATTTTCAGGGCATTCCGTGGAGTCGCATCAAAAGCGCCGGGAAATTCGGACAAATCCTTGGCAATTTCCGCCCCGATCCCGCCACGATCCGGGGGACGGCGCAACACTCGGCGCCGACCCGCAAGATTGTGCGCCGATCAGAGACGAATCGCCGAGAGCAGGCGTCCGTAATCGGCTTCTCCCCGGTGCGTCGCCCGGCGATAGGAGTAGAAGCGGTTCGGATCGGCGTAGGTGCAGTGCCGCGTCCACTCCGCCGAGGCGATGCCGGTCGCCCTGAGCCGCATCAGCCCGTAGCCGGGCAGGTCGAACAGGTATTTCCCGTCCGCCCCGTTCACGAAGAACCGCGCGGTCGTCGGATCGTCATCGTGGAAGCGCTCGAAGAATTCCGGGCCCACCTCGTAGTTGCGCTGGCTGATGGTCGGGCCGATCACCGCACGGATCGCCTCGCGCCGGGCGCCGGCTTCGATCATGGCCTCGACGGTCGCCTCGAGCACGCCATCCACGGCGCCGCGCCACCCTGCGTGAGCGGCGGCGACCACGCCCGCATCGCGGTCGGCGAACAGCACGGGTTGGCAGTCTGCGGTCAGCACGGCGATGGCGAGGCCCGGGGTCGCGGTCACGATCGCGTCGGCCTCCGGACGGTCCGTCGGCACCCCGTCCAGGATGACGGCGCGGGCCGAATGAACCTGGTGCACCGTCACCAGCCGTTCGGGCGAAACGCCCATCGCGTCGGCGGCACGATCCCGGTTCAGCGCCACGATCGCGGCCTGGTCGGACGAGCCGCCGCCGCAGTTCAGCCCCTCGAAGATCCCGGAGGACGCGCCGCCGCGGCGGCCGAAAAACCCGTGCTTCACGCCGTCCAGCACGGGCGAGGTCAGGATGTCGAGGGTCAAGGTGACAGTCATGTCGGACCGGGATCAAGGCCAGGGGGCAGCGGGCCGCCCGGTGGCGAGAGGGCGAGCGCGCGGAAAAGGTGTCCCATCTCCTGCGGGTGCGTCAACCGCCTGTGAGCAGCGACATGGGCCTCGAGCGCGTCACCGGAAAGGACGCGGGCCAAGGTTTGAGCGCGCTGCGTGATCCCGAGGCGTTCGAGGAACACTCCCTGCGGCGTCAGGGCGCTGGCCTGGGCGGGCGCGGCGGCGCGCGCCAGCGGGCCGAAGGCGACATGGGCCGTCAGGTCGGCCGTGCCGGGCGCCTCGAGCGGGTCGATCGGCGCATGGCCCCGCAGCGCCTGGAAGGTGTCGCCGACGCTATGCCAGTCGCCGTAGTCGATGATCAGCGCCGCGCCGCCGTTGGCGGCCACGCGGCGGCCGATCTCGCCCGCTATGGCCTCGGCAGGCGCGCAGGTCTCGACGATCTGGCCCTCGGTGACCTCGGGGCGGTCGGCCAGGGCGGCCACGGGGGCAGGCGGGCTGAGGCCCCAGATCAGACGGTCGCCTTCGGCCCCGATCATGCGTTCCGACCAGCCCTGGTCCTGACGCTGGAACTGCCGGATCGGTAGCGCGTCGAAGAACTCGTTGGCGATCAGCAGGACCGGCCCCTCGGGCAGGTCCGCGACACTGTCGTGAAAGGCGGGGGCGTGATCCGCCAGCGCCGCAGCCTGCGCCGCGCGCAGAACCGGGGAGGCTTCGACAAGGTGCAGCTCGAGCGCATCATGGAACCCCGGGACCGCCCGCGTTGCGCGCAGCGCATCGGCCATCAGCGTCCCGCGCCCCGGCCCGAGCTCGGCCAGAAGGATGCGCGCGGGCGCGCCCTGGTCCATCCAGACCTGCGCGAGCCAGAGACCGATCAGCTCGCCGAACATCTGGCTGATCTCGGGCGCGGTGATGAAATCGCCGGCAGCCCCCAGAGGGTCGCGCGTGGCGTAGTAGCCGTGCTCCGGGTGCAGCAGGCATTCGGCCATGTAGTCGGCCACGCTCAGCGGCCCCGTGCGCGCGATGCGCGCGATCAACCGGTCCTTCAGCGCGCTCATGACGCGCCGCGGCGCCGGGTCGCCACCAGCCAGAGCCCAAGCGCGATCATCGGCAGTGAGAGCAGTTGTCCCATCGTCAGTCCGACCGACGGCGAGAGGGCAACGGCGAAGCCGATGGGATTGTCGGGGCCCACGAATTGCGCGTCCGGCTGGCGCACGAATTCGACCGCGAAGCGGGCCAGCCCGTAGATCGTGAAGAAGATCCCCGTCAGCGCGCCCGGCGTCCTCAGCCAGCCGCGCCGCCAGGCGAGCCACATCACCACCGCGCCCAGCAGGATGCCCTCGAGCGCCACCTGGTAAAGCTGCGAGGGATGGCGGGCGCACATCTGGCCCAGCCCGGTCGCCACGATGCCGACCGGGCCGGGACAATCCTGGGCCGCGGGGCCGGGGAAAATCACGGCCCAGGGCAGGTCCGACGGGCGGCCCCAGAGCTCGGCGTTGACGAAATTCGAGAGCCGCCCGAGGCCGAGGCCGATCGCCACCACCATCGACATCGCGTCGGCCACCTGCATGGGTGGCACCCTGTTCGACCGGCAGAAGATGAATGCCGCCACCGCCACCCCGATCAGGCCGCCGTGGAAGGACATGCCGCCCTGCCAGACCTGAAGGATTTCGGCGGGGTTCTGCAGGTAGTAGCCCGGTTGGTAGAACAGGACGAACCCCAGCCGCCCGCCAAGGATCACGCCCAGAACGACCGCCGTCAGCAGCCCCTCGACCTGTCCGGGCTGCATCGGCGCGGCGTTACCGGGCCAAAGCGCGGGGCGCTTGACCGCCTGTACGATCAGCCACCAGCCCGCCAGAAGCCCCGCGATATAGGCCAGCGCATACCAGCGCAGCGCGAAGCGGAAGGTCCCGATCTCGATCGCGAAAAGTTCGGGGCTGAGATCGGGGAAGGGGATGGCGAAGGGCATGGCACTCGGTCCGCAAAGGCTCGGTCGGGGTCATGGGTGTGGCGGGGCTGCGGCGAAGTCAACCTTGATCCGGGCACATCAGAGGGCCATATCCTGACCCGACAACCGAGGAGCGCCAGCCATGCAGACCCGCAACAAGATCATGGAAGACATCAGCCAGCTGATGACCAACGCGATGGGCGTGGCGCAGGGCGCGCGCGAAGAGGCCGAGACGGCCATCAAATCCATGATGGACCGCTGGCTCGCCGATCGCGACTTCGTCACCCGCGACGAGTTCGAGGTCGTGCGCGCCATGGCCCAGAAGGCCCGCGAGGAGAACGAGGCGCTGAAGGCGCGCATCGCGGCGCTCGAAGACAAGGCTTGAACCCCACGCGCGCCTAGAGCCGGCGCGCATAATCCGACACGAGGAGATGGGTGGGCGCCACGTCCTCCTCGATCTCGGCGAAGCGGCCGATGGGCTCGCGGAAGATGTTGTCGGTCTCGTCGTCGTTGACGGTCGAGACCTCGCCGATCAGCACGTCGCCGCCCTCGCCCCAGAAGGCATGCCAGTCGCCCGGCCGCAGCGTGACGCTTTCGCCGGGGGCAAGGCGCAGCTTCTGTCCGGGCGCGTAATCCACCGCGATCCCGTCGCACCAGACGCGCCCGCCGCGATCCTCGGCGAAGCCGCCCGCGTCGTCCGAGCCGAACAACTCCACCACGAGGGTCGCACCGCCGCGATTGATGATGTCCTCGGCCTTGATGACATGGGTGTGCATCGGGCTGAGCTGATCCTGCTTCGAGATCAAGAGCTTCTCGGCGTAGCACATGCCGCGGCCCGCGGTCAGGTCGGACAGGAGCCCGTTGCGAAGCGTGAACAGGAACAGGCCCATCTCGGCATAGCGGCCCGCGCCGTAATCGGTGATGTCCCAGCCGCAGCGCGCGTCGATCACGTGGCGGGCTTCGTCGGCGCGTGCCTTGAACGCCTCGGGTGTCCAATAGGCGAAAGGCGGCAGCGTGAAGCCGAAGGAGCGGATGAACGCATCCGCCTCTGCCATGATCGCGTTGACCTCGGAACGTTTCATTGCGTGCCCTCCTGTTGACCGCCGCGCAGTAATGCGCCCAAAGGCGCGCCGATCTCAAGCCCGCCGTGCCCCCATGCACAGCCAATGGCAATCGCGGGCTGTGGACCCTCCACGCCGAGCCACATAGGGTGGACACAGACAACCACCGAGCAGGAGCCGCCATGGAAGGCATGCTTCTCCAGGCCACGATCTACCTGTCGGCGATGGTCATCGCCGTGCCGCTCGCGGTGCGATTCGGGCTCGGCTCGGTCCTGGGCTACCTGATCGCGGGCATCGCCATCGGTCCGGTACTCGGCCTCGTCGGGTCGGAGACGGCGGACCTCCAGCATTACGCCGAGTTCGGTGTCGTCCTGATGCTGTTTCTCATCGGGCTCGAGCTGGACCCCAGGGGCCTGTGGGAGATGCGGCGCAAGCTGATCGGGCTGGGCGGTGCGCAGATCGTGATCACCACCGCGGTTCTGGCGGCCGGATCGGTTGCCATCGGCCTGTCGCTGCCGCTCTCCATCGCCATCGGGATGACGCTGGCGCTGTCATCCACGGCCATCGTCCTGAAGACGCTCAACGAGAAGGACCTGATGCAGACAAACGGGGGGCGCTCCGCCTTCTCGGTGCTTCTGACGCAGGATATCGCGGTCATTCCCTTTCTCGCGATTCTCCCGCTTCTCGCGAGCGAGACGAGCAGGATCCGCTTCGCGCCCGACGGCTCGATCCAGCGCCACGCCGAGGAGGATGCGCACCACGCCATGTCGCTGGTCGAGGGCCTGCCGGCATGGGGCGTCACGCTGGTGACGCTGGGCGCAGTGGCCGCCGTCATTCTCGCCGGGCGCTACCTGTCCCCGCATCTCTTCCGCTTCATCCACATGACGCGGCTGCGAGAGATGTATACCGCGGTCGCCCTCGTGATCGTGGTCGCCATCGCCGTCCTGATGCTCGTCGTGGGCCTCAGCCCGGCGCTTGGTGCCTTCGTCGCCGGCGTCGTCCTCGCCAACTCGGAGTTCCGTCACGAACTCGAGGCCAACATCGAGCCCTTCAAGGGCCTGCTGCTCGGGCTCTTCTTCATCACCGTGGGGGCGGGCGTCGATTTCGGCACGCTCTTCGCCAATCCGTTCCTCATCGTCGGCCTGACACTGGCGGTGATGGTGCTGAAGGGTGTGGTCCTGTTCGGCATCGCGCTTGTCTTCCGGCTGAAGGGCGCCGATCGCTGGCTCTTCACCCTTGGCCTGGCGCAGGCCGGTGAATTCGGCTTCGTGCTCGTCGCCTTCGGGGCGCAGCAACTCGTCTTTCCCGACCGCGTGGGCGAGATCCTGCTCCTGGTCATCGCGCTGTCGATGCTCTTGACCCCGCTCAGCTTCATCGCGTCGGATTACCTGCGCAAACGGATGGCCGACCCGGCCGGCGAGGCACCGGAACCCGACGAGATCGACGAGGAGGCGCCGATCATCATTGCCGGCATCGGTCGCTTCGGACAGGTGGTGATGCGCATGGTCCAGGCGTCAGGCTTCAAGACCGTCGTGCTCGACAGCGACCTGTCCACGATCCAGCTCATGCGGCGCTTCGGCTTCAAGGGGTTCTTCGGTGACCCGACCCGGCCCGAATTGCTTGCCGCCGCCGGGCTCGAGACCGCGCGCGTCCTGGTCGTGGCCGTCGACGACCGCAAGGCGGCTGTCGAACTGGTGCGCTATGCCCGCAAGACGCGGCCCGAACTGTCCATCACGGCCCGCGCGCAGGACCGGCTCCATGTGTACGAGCTTTACGAGGCCGGGGCCGATCACATCGTGCGGGAGATGTTCGACAGCTCGCTCCGCGCCGCCCGCTACGTGCTCGAGGACATGGGCCTCAGCGATTACGAGGCGCACGAACTCGAGATCGCCTTCTACCGCCACGACCGGCAGAACCTGCGCGAGCTGGCCGAACTGTGGAAGCCGGGCGTTCCCATCGCCGAGAATGCCGCCTATGTCGAGCGTGCGCGCGAACTGAACAACAGCCTCGAGACGGCCCTTGTCACGCAGCTCGACGAAATGGTGGAGGACGATCCGCAGGACAGGCCCATGCGACGCCCATCCGGCGATGCCGCTGCTCTCAGGGGTACGATGGGCCGCGACACACCTGCGCCGCGCCGTCCGGGCGGGCGCGAGAGCTGATCGCCCGCGCCCGCCCGACCATGATCAGCAGGGCGCGATGTAGTAACCGCCCCGACCGTCGGCATAGGCGCATTCCTGCGTCGTCTGGTTCTGCGCGACAACGGCGCCCGCCGCCGCACCGCCCAGAACGGCGACCGCCGTCCATTGCGGGTTGGCGTCCACCAGTTCGGACAGGGCGAGGCCTGCGGCGCCGCCGAGGACGGCACCGAGGGCAGCCTGGTTCTGCGGCGTGGGCTGGCAGGCCGACGCGGCGATCAGGACGGCAAAGAGGGCGCCGGAAATCTTGAGGTTCATGGTCTTGTCCTTCATGTGTCCGTGCCGGGGCACGGATGTCTTGCTCAGGTCCCGGTCGTTAGCCTAACGAAAAAACCCGCTGCACCATAGGTGCAACGGGCTCTTTCACCTTCGGATCGGCGGGTTTACGCCGCGCGTGCGGTCAGGACGGCGTCCACCTGCTTCTGCGCACCGGATTCGTCCATGCCCTTCACCGCCGCAAGCTCGCGCGTGAGGCGCTCGAGCGCGGCCTCGTAGAGCTGACGCTCGGAATAGGACTGTTCGCGCTGATCGTCGGCGCGGTGCAGGTCGCGCACCACTTCGGCGATCGAGATCAGGTCACCCGAGTTGATCTTCTGTTCGTACTCCTGCGCGCGACGCGACCACATGGCGCGCTTCACGCGGGCCTTGCCCTTCAGCGTTTCCATCGCCTTCGACACGATGTCGGGCGAGCTGAGCGAGCGCATGCCGACCTCGGCCGCCTTTGCCGTGGGCACGCGCAGGGTCATCTTGTCCTTCTCGAAGGAGATCACGAAGAGTTCCAGCCTGAGGCCAGCGATTTCCTGTTCCTCGATCGACACGATCTGGCCGACCCCGTGGGCGGGGTAGACGACATACTCGTTCGGGCTGAACTCCTGCGACTTCCGAGCCTTCGACATATCCAGTGGTTCCTTTCCATTTCCCGGGCCGCAGGCGACAAAAACACCTGAGGAAAACGGTTGTTTTCCACAAGCGGGGTGCAGTCGCGATGAAAACCGGGCAGGTTGGCAGACCTGCGTGTGAGTGATCGACAGACAGAATTACGTATCAGGTATATAACACACCGGAAGGCGCATTTCCAGATATCTGCAATGCAGCACCGGAAAGCCTCAGTAATCACTGGGCTATCGAGCGCATGATTCTGCCCCGCGGCGCGGCTTTCACCGCGAATCGGGGTGCGTCGGATCAGCCGCCTTCGCCGGCGGCCTCCGAGAAGAGCTCCATCTTGCCCGGCTTGCCGTCCTGCTCGTCGGCATCGGGCAGCGGATCCTTCTTGGTGATGATGACCGGCCAGGCCTCGGAGTACTTGCGGTTGAACTCCACCCATTTCTCCATGTCCGGCTCGGTGTCGGGCCGGATCGCGTCGGCGGGGCACTCGGGTTCGCACACGCCGCAGTCGATGCACTCGTCGGGATGGATCACCAGCATGTTCTCGCCCTCGTAGAAGCAGTCCACGGGGCAGACCTCCACGCAATCGGTATATTTGCAGGCGATGCAATTCTCCGTCACGACATAGGTCATCGGGTCATCCTTGGCTGGTCGTTCTGTCTGTCTGCTACGCGAGGGGTAGGGGCTTTGCAAGACCGCGCCCATCACTCAACTGTCAGCGGAGTGTAAACTTGAGTTGACAGTTTTCAAGCGGTTTTTCTGCGGCATTCGGACCTTAGAAATCGCCCTCTCCCTCGCCCCGCATCGCATCGAGACTGCGCCGGTCCTTTTTCGTCGGGCGCGGGCCGGTCCGGGCGGCGTCGGGCGCGTCGGGGGCGGGCGGCGGCGTCAGGTCGTCATAGAGCGCCTGCGCCTCGGGCGCCGGCCCGCGGCGGGTCGCCAGTGCGACGATGCGTATCACGCGGATCTGCCGCCCCTGCGCGAAGGTCAGCACGTCGCCGGGGCCAACGGCGCTCGCCGGTTTCGTGACCCGGGTCGCGTTCACCCGCACCGTGCCCGCCGCGACCTGTTTCGTGGCGAGGCTCCGCGTCTTGAAGAAGCGCGCCTGCCACAGCCACTTGTCGATCCGATCGGTCGCGCGCGGGTCGGTCAGGACTTGCCTTTCAGCCCCGCGAGGGCCTGAGCGAAGGGGTTGTCGGGGTCGATCCGGTCCTTCTTCTCGGGGCGCGAGGAGAAGGTCTTGGGCCGGTCGTCACGCTCGGGCTTGCCGCCCTTGCCGCCCTTCCCGCGCGGCTTGCCGCCGGGTTTCCCGCCGCCGGGCTTGCCGGAGGCGTGGCCGCGGGGCTTGTTGCCACCCTCGGCGCGGCGCGGACCCTTGCCGCCACCGCCCTGGCGGCGCGGCGGGGACCAGACGAAGGTGTAGAACACCTCCATCTCGGGGGCTGCGCCCTCCGTTGGCGTGGTCTCGTCCGGCGTGCTGTCCGGCACTTCGGTCGGGGTCTCCGCCGGGGTCTCGTCCGGCTGGTTGGCTGGGGTTTCCGCGGGCGGGGCAGGGGGCGTTTCCCCCGGCTGCTCCACGGGCAGTTCCGTCGGAGTAGGGTCGGGCGTGTCCGCCCCCTCGAGGCCCGCGGGCGGTGCGGCGGCCAGCACGGTCTCGTCCACCGTCTCGGGCGCGGCGGTCGCCGCGGGCTCGGGTGCCACCGCCTTCACCTTGGCGCGTTCGCCCCGCTCGGCGCGGTAACCGAGGCCGCCCATCAGGTCGGCGAATTGCTCCAGCGTCAGGCCGGTGATCGACAGCATGTCGGCGGTCGCCTCGAACCCGCCGCGGGTGTTCTGCCCGCGCAGCATGTCGGCCAGCCGCTCCAGCATGTCGATGCGGATCGCACGGCTGGCGGCGGGCCGATAGCCCGACATCGTGTAGTAGCCCTGCGGCTGGTCCGTCTCGTGCGGGATCGTCACCAGGCCCGGCGGCGGGCTTTCGGGGAAGGTGTCGAGCCCCTGCCACAGTCCCCAGAGGACAAGGCGCAGCCGCGTCGGTGCGGGTTTCAGAAGGAGCGGCAGGAAAATCGTGAATTGCCCGAAGCGCACGCCATGCTTGCGCAGCATGCCGCGGGCGTCCTGGTCGAGCGCCTTGATGTCGTCGGCGATTTCGGCACGCGGCACGATGCCGAAGCTTTCGAGCAGGCGGAAGGCGACACCGCGCGCGAGCCCCGTCACGGCCTCGTCGCGCGACAGGCCCAGAAGCGGCTCGAACTGCGCGGCGATGCGGCGGTCGATGAAATGCTGCAGCCTGCGCTGCACCTTCTGGATCACTTCCAGCCCGGCCTCGTCATCGACGAAGGCCTCGGCCACGGGCTTCATCGGGTCGTCGCCCTTCACCAGCTTGCCGAGCGCCTGGTCGCCCCACATCAGCCCGCCCTGTTCGGTCAGGTCGAACTCGGTGTCGGGGGCATTGTAGAAGCGGTCGGCGCGCAGGTGGAACTCGGGGCGCAGGGCGGCCATGGCGGCCTGGCGCAGCGTCTTGGCCTCGTCCGGGCTGGCGGTCTTGTCCTGGATGAAGCGGAACCCTTCGATCCGCCCGAGAACTTCGCCCTCGACGGTCACCTCGCCCTTGTCGTTCACATCGGCCACAAGGCTCTCCTTCTGTTTCAACCGCCGGAGGAGGACACTCGTCCGCCGGTCGACAAATCTCTGCGTCAGCGCGCCGTGCAGCGCGTCGGACAGGCGGTCTTCTACGGCACGGGTGGCCCCGCGCCAATGGGCAACATCGTCCACCCAGCCGTCGCGCTGCGCGACGTAGGTCCATGTGCGGATATAGGCCAGACGTTTCGACAATGTGTCGATGTCGCCCTCGGTCCGGTCGATCCGCTTGACCTGCCGCGCCATCCAGTCGTCGGGCACCCGGCCGAGGTCGTGGAGGAAGTCGAAGATGCGGCCCAGAAGCTCGGCGTGCTCCTGGTGGCTGATGCCGCGGAAATCGGGGATGCGGCACACGTCCCACAGGAGCCGCACGTCGCGGGCCGATTGCAGGCGGGCCTTCACGTCCTCGCGCTCGGAGATCGCCTTGAGCGCCATCAGGTCGTCAGCCTCCCGCGCGCGGGTCAGCCACTCGTCGTCGGTCGGCTCTTCCAGCGAGGCGACAAGCCGCGCGACCGAGCCGAACTCCAGCTCCGAATTGCGCCACTGGAGCTTCTTCACCGGGGCGAAGCGATGGTCCTGGATCGCCTGCGCGAGGTCCTCGTCGAGCGGCGGCGCCTCGCCGGTGACACCGAAACTGCCGTCCTCGGTGTAGCGCCCGGCGCGGCCCGCGATCTGCGCCAGTTCGTTCGGCCAAAGCTCGCGCATCCGCCGCCCGTCGAACTTGCGCAGCCCGGAAAAGGCGACATGCCGGATGTCGAGGTTCAGGCCCATCCCGATGGCGTCGGTGGCCACCAGCACGTCCACGTCGCCGTTCTGGTAAAGCTCCACCTGCGCGTTGCGTGTACGGGGGCTGAGGGCGCCCATGACGACCGCCGCCCCGCCCTTCTGGCGGCGGAGCAATTCGGCCGTGGCATAGAGATTCTCGACCGAGAAGCCCACGATCGCGCTGCGAGAGGGCATACGGCTTATCTTTTTCGAACCCGTATACACAAGCTGTGAATAACGTTCGCGGCTCAGGAACTGGGCCTTGGGGACCAGGGCGGCGATGGCACCGCGCATGGTCGCCGCCCCCATGAACAGCGTTTCGTGCAGGCCGCGCGCGTGCAGCAGCCGGTCGGTGAAGACATGCCCCCGCTCGGGGTCGGCGCAGAGCTGGATCTCGTCCACGGCCAGGAAATCCGCCCCGATGCCGACCGGCATCGCCTCGACCGTGCAGACCCAGTATTGCGTCCGCTCGGGCACGATACGCTCTTCGCCGGTGACGAGCGCCACCACGGACGGTCCGCGCAACGCCACGATGCGGTCATAGACCTCGCGTGCAAGAAGCCGCAGCGGAAGTCCGATCACGCCCGTCCGGTGCGCCAGCATCCGCTCGATCGCGTAATGGGTCTTGCCCGTGTTGGTCGGGCCCAGCACGGCGACAACGCGTCCCCGGTCCTTCAGTGCGCCCGTGCTGCTGCCGTCCATACCTTGCGGCCCACCCTTTCCGACAGCGTCCGGCCAGGCGGCCGGTCAGAGCGCCTGACCCTCGAGTGCCCGTTCCACCCGGCTCACAGCGCCATTTATGTCCTCGCGGTGGGGATGTATAGCCTGCGCCGCCTTCAGCGCCTCGAGCGCGGCGTCGAGATCGCCGATTTCCTCGAGCATGATCCCGAGGCCCGTCAGCGCTCCGAAATGCCTCGGTTCCAGCGCGAGCACCCGCTGGATGTCCGCGATCGAGGGGCCATAGCGGTTCGATTGGAAGAACAGGGTCGCGCGCGCATTCCAGCCCTCGGCGAACTCCGGCGCGTGATCCGTCAACGCGGTGAGGTGCTGGTAGGCCGCGTCGAGGTCGCCTGCCTCCAGCGCCGCGCGGCCGCGTTGCAGCAGGTAATCGGCCGTGGGCGAACCCGACCGCGACCAGAGCATGTAGATTTCCTGCTCGACGACATCCCAGTTGCGGAGGTCGGGCTGTGCGAGCCGGTCGAGCAGTTCATCCGCGCGCGATGATTCCTGCGCGAACGCCAGTAAGGGAATCCCGCACAGGAGTGCCGTAACGGCAATGTTGTAGAGTGGGCGCATCATTCGCATGTTCGGAAAGCTAGCATGTTCGTGCGGACGATCCATATCAAACCCGTGCGAGCACAGGAGACTTGGAAAAGGGAAGGCGCAGAGATGAGCGTGATTGATCAGGCGGTGACGGCCCTGTCCGAGAAGCTCTCGGGCGGGTTCGACGGTTCGGTCAAGTTCGTGATCGAGGGCGAAGGCGCCGTGATGGTCGATGGCGGCGGCGTGCGCGCGGCCGACGATGCCGACGATGCCGACGTCACGATGACGGCGGATGCCGACACATTCCAGGACATCCTGGCCGGAGCCCTGAACCCTGCGTCCGCCTTCATGTCGGGCAAGCTCAAGCTTGACGGCGACATGGGAACGGCGATGCGGCTTGGGTCGGTCCTGGGCTGATGCGCTTGACCCCGATCGCGCCGGAGGTCAGCCTGCCGAAGGCGCCCTTTTTCGACGATGTCGCCGAGGGTCCGTCCGGGGTACGGGCCTATTGGGTGCGCAGCGCCGACAGCACGCGCCTGCGCCTGGCGGTCTGGCCCGAGGGCGCCAAGGGAACGGTGCTGCTCTTCCCCGGACGTACCGAGTATTGCGAGAAATATGGCCGCGTGGCGACCGAGTTGGCGGCGGCCGGCTACGGCATGGTCGCCTTCGACTGGCGCGGGCAGGGCTTGGCCGACCGCCCGCAACACCGCCGCGACATGGGCCATGTCGTCAGCTTCGACGAGTACCGCGAGGATGTGGCCGCCTTCCGTGCCGCCCTGTCGGAACTGAAGGTGCCGGAGCCCTGGTTCCTCATCGGTCATTCGATGGGCGGGGCCATCGGCCTTCGCGCCCTTCACGACGGGCTTCCGGTCCGGGCGGCGGCCTTCACCGGTCCGATGTGGGGCATCCAGATGCGCCCCTTGCTCAAGGCGATCTCGGGGATCGTTCTGGGCCTTGCCGGGCCTTTCGGTTTCGGCAAGTCCTTCGCGATGACCACTGGCCCCTATGAGCCGATGCATTTCGACGACAACCCGCTGACGACCGACAGGGACCAGTTCGATTACATGTCCCACCAGACACATACCCATCACGATCTGAGGCTGGGCGGCCCGTCGAACCGCTGGGTCCACGCGGCGCTGCGCGAATGCACGAAACTCATGGCGATGCCCGCGCCCGACCTGCCGGCGGTGACGTTCGTCGGCACGCGCGAGAAGATCGTGGAGCCCTCGGCCGCAGAGCAGCGCATGAAAAGCTGGTCTCGGGGCCGCTTCATCCCCGTCGAGGGAGGGGAGCACGAGGTGCTCATGGAAAGCCCCGCCCGCCGCGCCGGGGTGCTGGCCGAGATCATCGGTCTCTTCGACGCCGAAGCCGCCTAACCGTCGACCAGAAGGCCGTTTTCCAGGCGCAGCGTGCGGTCCATCCGCGCCGCCAGGTCGGGATTGTGCGTCGCGATCAGCGCTGCCATGCCCGTGTCGCGCACGAGGTCCATCAGCGCGCTGAAGACCGTGTCCGAGGTTGCCGGATCCAGGTTGCCCGTCGGCTCGTCCGCAAGAAGCAGTCGCGGCGCATTGGCCAGCGCGCGGCAGAAGGCCACCCGCTGCTGCTCGCCGCCCGACAGGGCCGCGGGCCGGTGGTCCATCCGTGCCGACAGCCCGACCGAACCCAGAAGGTCGCGTGCCCGCGCCTCGGCCGCGGCCATCTCGACGCCGTTGGCAAGCTGGGGCAGGACGATGTTCTCGGCCGCGGTGAATTCGGGCAGGAGGTGATGGAACTGGTAGACGAAGCCGACCATCTCGCGCCGTGCCGCGGTCCGCGCGCGGTCGGACGCCTTCGACAGATCCTTCCCGGCGATCTCCACCAGGCCGGCGTCGGGCGTATCGAGCAGCCCGGCGATATGCAGAAGAGTCGATTTTCCCGCGCCCGAGGGTGCGACCAAAGCCACGACTTCACCGGCCGCGATCCGCGCCGACGCACCTAGCAGCACGCGCACCTCGTTCGGGCGACCGTGGTTGTAGCCCTTCTCGATCCCGTCGAGCCGCAGGATCGCTTCCCCCGAGCCTTGCCGCAACGCTGCGTCACTCATAGCGCAGCGCCTCGACCGGGTTCATCCGCGCCGCCCGGCGCGCCGGGAAGATCGTGACGACGAAGCTGAGGCCCAGTGACAGGGCGACGGCCGACAGCACATCGCCCGCCTCGAGCCGCGCGGGCAGCTCCGAGATCAGCCGCACCGACGGGTCCCAGACCCCGCCGCCCGCGATCCAGTTCACGACATCGAAGATCGGGTCGATCCAGATCGCGAAGGCGCATCCCAGCGCCACGCCCGCGACCGTGCCCGCCACCCCGATGGCCGAGCCGCAGAGGAAGAAGACCCGCAGCACAGAGCCCTCGCTCAGGCCCATGGTGCGCAGGATGCCGATGTCGCGCGACTTGTTCTTCACCAGCATGATCAGCCCGGAGACGATGTTGAGCGTGGCGATCAGCACGAGGATCGACAGGATGATGAACATGATGTTGTCCTCCATCTGCAGCGCCTGCAGGAAGGCCCCGGAACTGTCGCGCCAGGTCCAGATCGAGACCTGACCGGCGGCCATCAGCACGGGAAGGACCATCGCCTCGACCTCCTCGGGATCGTCTAGATAGACCTCGATCTCGTCGGCCACACCGTCGCGGTTGAAGTAGCTCTGCGCTTCGGCGAAGGGCATGTAGACGCGCACCCGGTCGATGTCCCAGCGACCGACCTGAAAGATGTAGACCACATCGTAGGCCGAGACGCGGGGACTGGTGCCGAAGGGCGTGCGCGCGCCGTCGGGCGAAATCAGGCGGATCCGGTCGCCGACCTGAAGACCCAGCTCGCGGGCGACCCCGATGCCGATCGCAACGCCCTCGCCCGTGCCGAAAGCCGCGAGATCGCCGAACGCCAGTTCGGGCTCGGCCACGAGCGGCACGGTGGCAAGGTCCTCGGCCGCGATGCCCGTGACCTCGACGCCCGCGTTGCGCCCTTCGTGGGTCGCCATCACCTGCCCGCGGATCACCGCGGCGGCATGGGCGACGCCCGGCACTTGCGCCACCGCCGCGGCCGCCGCCTCGTACGCCTCGAAGACGCGGTTCTGCCGCCCGTCGGCGTCCAGCTCGACCTGGTCGTAGACGCTGATATGGGGGTTCGCGCCGAGGATCGTTCCCACGAATTCGTGGCGGAACCCCGTCCGGACGGCGAGCGTCGCGATCAGCGCCGCCACCGCCAGCGCGATACCGAGAAAGCTGATCACGGTCATCACGCTCACGCCGCCCTCGGCCCGCCGCGCGCGCAGGTATCGCGCGGCGATCATGACCTCGAAGCGGGAAAAGGGCGGGGGGGTACGGGCCACGCGGCTCTCCTCGGTCTTGTTGGGCGCAACGTGGCGAGTTTGACGCCCCTGTCAAGCGTCGCGCCCCCGGTGACGCAGGGGCGCGACTTGACCTTTCGCCCCGTTCCCTCCCTTCTTCCGCAACGGAAGGGAGACCGCCATGCACCAACCAGCCATCACCGGGTCAGGCGTTTTCACGCCCTCCGAGGTCATCACCAACGACGAGTTGGTCGCGGCCTTCAATGCCTATGCCGATCGCTGGAACGCCGAGCACGCCGAGGCCATCGCCGCCGGCGCGGCGGAGGCGGTGGCGCATTCCTCCTCCGAGTTCATCGTCGCGGCCTCCGGCATCGAGCGGCGCTACGTGCTGGACAAGACCGGCGTTCTGGACCCCGAGGTGATGCACCCCTGGCTGCCGGAGCGGGCGATGGAAGACCCCTCCGTCATGGCCGAGATGGGCGTCGCCGCCTGCCGGGCCGCGCTCGACATGGGCGGCATCGACGGGGCGGAGATCGACCTGATCCTCTGTGCCGCCTCGAACCACGAGCGCGCCTATCCCGCCATCGCCGTCGAGATCCAGCAGTTGCTCGGCGCGGGCGGTTTCGCCTTCGACATGAATGTCGCCTGTTCCTCCGCGACCTTCGGCATCCAGGCTGCCGCCGACATGATCCGCGCTGGCTCCGCGAGGAAGGCGCTGGTCGTCAGCCCCGAGATCTGTTCGGCCCATCTCGAATGGCGCGACCGCGACTGTCACTTCATCTTCGGCGATGTCGCGACCGCCGTCCTGATCGAGCGCGAAGAGGAGGCCACCGGCCCCCGCTTCACCATCCGCTCGACCCGCTGCGCCACGCAGTTCTCGAACAACATCCGCAACAACAATGGTTTCCTGCGCCGGACCCGGAAGGGCCACATGGAGGACCGGCGCGACATGCAGTTCATGCAGAACGGCCGCAAGGTCTTCAAGGAGGTGCTGCCGATGGTCTCCGCCCATATCGCCGATCACTTGGCCGAGGCGGGCGTGGCGGCCTCCGATCTCAAGCGCCTCTGGCTGCACCAGGCCAACAAGACGATGAACGACTACATCGGCAAGAAGGTGCTGGGCCGGGAACCGGAACCGGGCGAGCAGCCGAACATCCTTCAGGATTACGCCAACACCTCCTCGGCGGGCTCGATCATCGCCTTCGCGCAGCACTCGGCGGACATGACCGACGGGCAGATGGGGCTGATCTGTTCCTTCGGGGCGGGCTATTCGGTGGGGTCTGTGATCGTGGAACGCCGCGGCTGAGCCGCGCGGGTCAGCCGCGGCTGTCGGCCTCGAGCCGCAGCTTCATCTCCACCAGCACCTTCTGCAGTTCCAGCGTTTCCTCCAGAAGCCGCCGCGCCTCGTTGACCGAGATCACGCCGTCGTCGATCGACTGGTGATACTCGGCCATCAGGATCGCGAAACGCTGGCTGAGCTGGATCACATGCGCGTTCACCCCCACCTCGCCCTCGCCGCGCACGGCGTTGCGCCGGTCCGAGCCATAGGCGATCTGCCCGCCGTTCAGTTCGGCAAGCGCGGCGGTGACATGCGGGAATGACGCCGCGGCCTCCATCGCGGCAACGGCATCCACGGGGATGAAGCGGTCGGCATGTTCGTCGGCTTCCGAGAAATAGCGCCCGAGCGTCGCCTTGGAGCGGCCCGTCAGCTCGCAGGCCGCGGCATAGCCCACGTCCTTGATGAGCCGCTCGGTATGCCGCTTGAGATACCGCTTCGCCGCGTCCGTCATGCCGTCCCCCGGGTTTTCGCGCAGCAAAGCCGCTTTGGCGGGGGGCGTCAATCTTGCCCGCGCCGCCGGGGTGGGGCAGAAGCGGGCCATGGCAAAGCTCTACTTCCACTACTCGACGATGAACGCGGGCAAGTCGACCCTGCTGCTCCAGGCGTCTTACAACTACATCGAACGCGGCATGCAGACCTATCTGATGACCGCGAATTTCGATGACCGGGCGGGCACGGGCCGGATCGGCAGCCGCATCGGCATCTCGGCCGAGGCCGACACCTATGCGACGACGAGCGATCTTTTCGACATGATCGCCGCGCGGCTTGACGCAGGCCCCTGTGCCTGCGTCCTGATCGACGAGGCGCAGTGGCTGACGCGCGAGCAGGTCTGGCAGCTGGCGCGCGCCGTCGATGACCTGGGCGTGCCGGTCATGTGCTACGGGCTGCGCGTCGATTTCCGGGGAGAGCTTTTTCCCGGATCGGCTGCGCTTCTGGCGCTGGCCGACGAGATGCGGGAGGTGCGCACGATCTGCCATTGCGGGAAGAAGGCGACGATGGTGATCCGCGTCGATGACAAGGGCCGGGCCCTGACCGAAGGCGCGCAGATCGAGGTCGGCGGGAACGACCGCTACGTGAGCCTCTGCCGGGTGCATTTCCGCGAGGCGACCGGTGACCGCCCCGCGGGATAGGGGTGTTTCGCCGCGCTTCGCGCGGCGACCCGCCGGGTGGCTCCGCCCCCCGGACCCCCCGGGCGTATTTTCGGAAAGATGAAGGGCCCCGTCAGACCGTGTTCGGCGGTGTCCGCCCCTCGGAAAAGGCGATGCAGTTCTCGAGCGCCATGCGGCCCATCGCTTCGCGCACCTCGAGCGCGGCTGTACCCAGATGCGGCAGGAGGGTGACGTTTTCCATGGCCATGAGCGCCCCGGGCACCTGCGGTTCGAACTCGTAGACATCGAGCCCCGCGCCGGCGATCTGCCCGGCCTGCAGGGCCTCGATCAGGGCGGCCTCGTCGACCACGTCGCCGCGGGAGATGTTGACGAAGATCGCGTGGGGCCGCATCGCGGCGAATTCCGCCGAACCCATGAGGTGATGCGTCTCGGCCCCGCCCGGCGTCGCGAGCACCACGATATCGGCGGCCGCCAGCGCCGCGGGCAGGTCCATCTGCTCGGCGGGGACATCGACCTCCTTGGCCGAGCGGTTGGCGTAGACGATGCGGCAGCCGAAGCCGAAATGGCAGCGCCGCGCGATCGCCTGGCCGATCCGGCCCATGCCGACCACGCAGACGGTCTTGCCGGTCAGGTGAAGGCCCAGCATCTGCGTCGGGTGCCAGCCGGTCCATTGACCGCTGCGCACCAGGCGTTCGCCCTCACCGGCGCGGCGCGCGGTCATGAGGATGAGGGTCATCGCGATGTCGGCGGTGGCATCCGTGACCGCGCCGGGCGTGTTCGTCACCTCGAGCCCCGCGGCGCGGGCGGCGTCGACATCGATGTGGTTGTAGCCCACCCCGAAATTCGCGAGCAGCTTCGCCCGCGGCTCGGGCACCCCGGCGAAGGCCGGTGCGCGGAAGGCGTCGCCCAAGGTCGGCAGGATGACGTCGAAGTCACGCAGCGCCGCGACGCATTCGGCGTGATCCATCGGCGTGGTCACGGTGCGGCAGGTCACGTCAAAGACCTGTGCCGCCTCTTCCATCACGGCTTCCGGCAGGCGGCGGGACACGAGCAGCTTCAGCACATCTTCTCTCCGTTCGGGATCTCCTGGTCGGGCCCCACCAGGACGACGCGGCCCTCGGCGTCATGCAGTCCGAGGACCAGCGCCTCGGACATGAAGGGGCCGATCTGGCGCGGTGGAAAGTTCACCACGCCCAGAACCTGCCGCCCGACCAGCGCCTCGGGGGTGTAATGCGCGGTGATCTGGGCCGAGCTTTTCTTCACGCCGATCTCCGGTCCGTAGTCGACCCAGAGCTTGATCGCCGGCTTTCGCGCCTCGGGGAAGGGCTCGGCGCGGGTCACGGTGCCGACGCGGATGTCGACCTTGAGGAAGTCGTCGAAACCGATGGTGCCGCTCATCCCCTGAGTTCCCGGCTGCGCCCGGTCGCGGCCTTGACGGTCGCGCGCATCAGTGGCGCCAGGCCCTGCTCCGCATCCATCAGCACTTCGAGCCCGGCCTGAGTCGTGCCATTCGGCGAGGTCACGTTGATCCGAAGCTGCTCGGGCGTCTCCCCGGCCGCCTCGGCCAGTGCGCCCGCGCCCGCGACGGTCGCCTTGGCCAGCTGCATGGCCATCTCCCGTGGCAGGCCCTCGGCCTCGCCCGCCGCGGCGAGCGCGTCGATCATGTAGAAGACGTAGGCCGGCCCGGAACCCGACACGCCCGTGACCGCGTCGATCTGATCCTCGGAGTCCAGTCGGACGACCTGTCCGATGGCGCTGAGCAGCCCCTCGGCCATGTCGAGGTCATCCGCTCCCGCGTCGCCATTGCCGACGATGGCCGTGATCCCCTTTCCCACGGCGGCGGGCGTGTTTGGCATCGAACGGACCACCCGGGTGCCAGTGCCGAAAGCGGCCTCGAAGGCGGCGATCGGCGTGCCGGCGGCGACGGACAGTACGAGCGTGCCACCCCCGCCGAAGCGCGCCACCTGCGGCAGGGCCGCCTGCATCATCTGGGGTTTGACCGCGATCATCAGCACCGCCGGATCGGCGGGCAGGGGGCCGTTCACCCCCACGCCCTGCGCGCGCAGCCAGTCCGAGGGGTGCGGGTCGATCACGTGGACGGCGGAGGGCGCAAGCCCGCCCTTCAGCCATCCGGCCAGCATGGCCGATCCCATCTTGCCGCAGCCCAGCATGACCAGCCCGCGGCGCGAAATCCCGTCGAAATCCATTGCGCCCCCCGTTCGTTCCGGGGGCCGAGACTAGGCGCGGCCGTAGCTCTCCGCAATGGCGACCTGCAGCGCCTCGGACGGGCTGCGGCCGCCCCAGCAGGCCAGCTGGAAGGCCGGGTAGTAGCGTTCGGCCGCGAGCACCGCGGTTTCCACCATGCAGGCGATCTGGTCGGGGCTGGCAAGCTGCTCGCCGGCGAGCACGAGGCCGTAGCGGTAGACCATCAGCTTCTGCCCGGGCCAGTAGGTGAAGGCCCCGGCCCAGCAGCGGTCGTTGGTCAGGTTGAGCGTCTCGTACAGCGTCGGCAGCGTCTCGGCGGGCGGCTCCATGTCGAAGGTGCAGATCATCCGCAGCGTCTCGTCATAGGCCGACCAGGCGAGCGTCACGGAATAGGTCCGCCACTGGCCCTCGATGGCCATGGCGATCTGGTCATCGGCGATGCGGTCGAAATCCCACTCGTGATGCGACGCCAGCGTCTCCACGATATCGATGGGATGCAGGTCTTCGATGTCCAGATACTGCTCGGAATGCGACATTGCCCAGGCCTCATGTTTGGCAGCCTTGCGGGCCTTGGGTCACTATCCAAGACGCCCGCTAATGGCTGGGTGTCTTTCAATTGGGTGGGGGCTGGCTGCCCCTCACCTACGAAATATGGTGCGGCGGTTGGGGCGTTCTGTAAAGAAGTATTTTTGTGACTGGAAGGCAAAGCGCCGCCAGAAAACGGTGTATCCACAATATATCGTGGGATGGGGATTATTCCGCCGCTAGGGCAGGGCGCAGCCCGAGGCGCTGCTCGAGATCGATGCGCTGGCCGGGTGTCAGGCCCGCCGCAGGCACCTCGACGAAGGGGATGCCCGCGGCATGGCATGCCACGCGCTTGGCCTGGTCGCGGTCATGCGCATTGCCGCGATAGTGGCCGTCGCCCTGGTATTCGAGGACCACGGCAGGGTTTCCGTAGCGGTCGATGATCAGGAAGTCCGCGCGCTTGCGGATCAGGGCATGTTCCGCCGCCTTCCGCGTCTCCTCCAGGTCCCGACGAGAGGTCGCTTCAAGGAACGCGCCGTAGGAGACCTGGGCGAACAGCCGATGGCCGCCGGGTGCGCGTTTGACCAGCGCCTCCAACTCGCAGAGCAACCCATACTCCGGTTTGTTGAGAAGCCGTTTACGGCGCCAGCCGACCTTTTGGGCGTGGTCGTGGCCCGGAGACTTGAAGTTGGCGAGTTCGTTGGAGAGGCGTTGGGCGTCTGCTTCGGCCAACTGCCTCTTCTCCTTGTGGGTCATCGTGATGCTGCCGAAGGCCGTTATTGCGACGACCAACATTCCACCAAGAAAGAATAACATGCCCAAATTGAACAAGGTCAAATAGTCGACCATCATGCGCTCCATCAAACCAATGCCGGAGACGCTGCCGCCCGCTTCAGGCGGGATTGTGAAAGAAGCCCGGCAAATCCGGGGCCGCGCGCCTCAGAGCGCCCGCCACCCGATGTCGCGGCGATACACCCCACCGGGCCAATCCACGCCCTCGACCATCGCGTAAGCGCGGTCGCGCGCCTCCTGCAGGGTGGCGCCGCGGGCCGTCACGTTCAGGACACGCCCGCCGTTGGCCACCACCGCGCCGTCCCGCGCCGTGGTGCCCGCGTGAAAGACCATGTGATGCGAATCCTCCGGCAAGGCCTCCAGCCCGCCGATCACATCGCCCTTGCCGTAGCTGCCCGGGTAGCCCCTCGCCGCCATGACCACGGTCATCGCGTGGTCCTCGGCCCAGGTGACCGACATCTCCTTCAGCCGCCCCTCGGCGCAGGCCAGCATCAGGTCCAGCGCCTGCCCCCCGAGCCGCATCATCAGAACCTGGCATTCCGGGTCGCCGAAGCGGACGTTGTATTCCACCAGCCGAGGCATGCCGTTCTCGATCATCAGCCCGGCATACAGCACCCCGCGGTAGGGCGCGCCCCGCCGCGCCATCTCGGCAACGGTCGGCTCGACGATCTCGGAAAGCGCCCGTGCGGCCACCTCATCCGTCAGAACCGGCGCGGGGGAATAGGCCCCCATGCCGCCCGTGTTCGGGCCGGTGTCGCCCTCGCCGATGCGCTTGTGGTCCTGCGCGGTGCCGATCGGCAGGACCGTCTCGCCGTCCGACAGCACGAAGTAGGACGCCTCTTCGCCGCGCATGAACTCCTCGATCACCACCTCGGCGCCCGCCGCGCCGAAGGCCCCGCCGAACATCTCGTCGATGGCCGCCTGTGCCTCGGCCACCGTTTCGGCCACGACCACACCCTTGCCCGCGGCCAGCCCGTCGGCCTTGACCACGATGGGCGCGCCTTGTGCCGCCACGTGATCCTTCGCCGCCTCCGCCTCGGTGAACCGCGCCCAGCCCGCCGTCGGCGCGCCGCAGGCGTCGCAGACCTCCTTGGTGAAGCTCTTCGAAGCCTCGAGCCGCGCGGCCTCGCGCGAGGGGCCGAAGACCAGGATGCCCGCCTCGAGCAGCGCATCGGCCACGCCCGCCGCCAGCGGCGCCTCGGGGCCGATGATGACGAAATCGATGCTCTCCTCGACCGCGAAACCCACCACCGCCTCGCCGTCCTCGATGTCGAGAGCGGCGCATTCCGCGATCTGGTCTATCCCGGCATTGCCCGGTGCCACGATCAGCCGGTCGCATTTCGGGTTCTGCAACACCGCCCATGCCAGCGCATGTTCGCGGCCGCCGCCGCCAAGGATCAGGATATTCACGCGCGCCATTCCCCTTGCTACTCTTCCATTCGAATACAAACCGGCGGAGGCAGGTACAACATGCGCGATCCGGACCTTTGGTCACGCCCTGGGGCGACAGAAATCGACGCAACGGGTCGCGGGGCGGGGCCCGCGCCCAGGGGGCTTCGTGCCCTGCTCCTGTCCGAGGCGGGGTCGGTCCAGACGGCCGTCGGACTTTTCGGAGTCGCACTGGCCGTGCTGGTTGCCTTCGGCGTGCTGCATCTGATCGGCAGCCTCCGCGTCAACACGCTGATCTTCCTGATCCTGGTCGTGGCCGTTGCGGCCGCGGGCTGGGACGTGATGCGCGAACGGCGAAAGCAGCGGCGAGGGCCCGCCGGGGATGACCGCGGGGGCAGGGGTGACTGAGCAACATGGATGACCTGATCGAGGACGCGGGCCCCGGCAACGCACCCGAATTCACCGTCTCGGAGATCTCGGGCGCCGTGAAACGCGCCATCGAGAGCGGGTTTTCCCGCGTCCGCGTGCGCGGCGAGGTCGGTCGCCTGTCACGGCCCCGATCCGGCCATGTCTACCTCGACCTCAAGGACGACCGCAGCGTGCTGGCCTCGGTGATCTGGAAAGGCGTCGCCGACCGCCTCGCCCATCCGCCGGAGGAAGGGATGGAGGTGATCGCCACCGGCCGGCTGACCACCTTCGCGGGGCAGTCGAAATACCAGCTGGTGATCGAGGATCTGCGCCCCGCCGGCGCGGGCGCCCTGATGGCCATGCTCGAAAGGCGCCGTGCGACGCTCGCCGCCGAAGGGCTCTTCGACGAGGGTCGCAAGCAGCCGCTCCCCTTTCTTCCGCAGGTGATCGGCGTCGTCACATCGCCCTCGGGTGCGGTGATCCGCGACATCCTCCACCGCCTGCGCGACCGCTTTCCGCGCCATGTGCTGATCTGGCCCGTCGCCGTGCAGGGCGAGAAATGCGCTCCCGAGGTCGCCCGCGCCATCCGCGGCTTCAACGCCCTGCCCGAGACGGGCGGCCCCGTCCCGCGCCCCGACCTCCTGATCGTCGCCCGCGGCGGCGGCAGCCTCGAGGACCTCTGGGGCTTCAACGAAGAGGCCGTCGTTCGCGCCGCCGCCGACAGCGCCATCCCGCTGATCTCGGCCGTGGGCCACGAGACCGATACCACGCTGATCGATTTCGCCTCCGACTGGCGCGCACCCACGCCCACCGCGGCCGCCGAACGCGCCGTGCCCGTGCGGCTCGACCTGCTGAACTGGCTGCGCCAGCAGGAGGGCATCCTCGCCCGCGGCATGGCGCAGGGCATGGCGGCCCGCCGACAGCGTCTTGCCGATCTCGCCCGGGCCCTGCCGCGACCCGAGGCGTTGCTCGATACGGCGCGCCAGCGCCTCGACCTCGCCGCCGCGGGCCTCGCGCCGGC
>WVSO01000046.1 GCA_015689745.1 Rhodobacterales bacterium HKCCSP123
CCCCGCTGCCGGCCGAGGTGCTGGCCGGGGCCGAGGCGGCGCTGGGGCGGCGGCTGGCCCGTGAACCGCTCGCGCAGATCCTCGGGGCCTGGGAGTTCCACGGGCGCAGCTTCAAGGTGACGCGGGACACGCTGGTGCCGCGGCCCGACACCGAGACGCTGGTCGATCTGGCGCTGGCCCGGCCCTTCGACCGGCTGATCGACCTCGGGACGGGGACCGGGGCGATCGCCGTGACGCTGCTGGCCGAGCGCGGCGGCGCTGGCGGTGTGGCGAGCGACATCTCGGGCGCGGCCCTTGCCGTGGCCGCCGGGAACGCCGCGGGCCACGGGGTCGGCGGGCGCCTGCAACTGATCGAGGCGGATTGGTGGGACGGAGTGGACGGGGCATTCGACCTGGTGGTCTCGAACCCGCCCTACGTGACCGAGGCGGAATATGCCGCGCTCGCCCCCGAGGTCACCGAATGGGAGCCGCGCGGCGCGTTGACGCCCGGGGGTGACGGCCTATCGGCCTACCGGGCGATCCTCGCCGGTCTTCGCGCCCATCTCGTGCCCGGCGGGCGCTGCCTGGTGGAGATCGGTGCCGGGCAGGGCGACGCGGTCGCGGCACTTTTCGCGGCGGCGGGTCTTGCAGATGTCGCCGTGCATCCCGACATCAATGGAAAGCCGCGTGTCGTCGAGGGAACGATGCCAAAGCGCCACGCGGCGCCGAAAATCGGCTCTTTATCGCCGTCGTGACGGTGAAAATGCGCAAATTTGCCTTGTCAGGCGGCGCATGACATGCCAACACGTCGGCAGCAGGCGTGATCGTCCCGGTGGCAATCCCCTGCGGCTCTGCCTCAAATTCTGTACCGACTGCCGACGCGGGGGGTGCGGGTGACGAGCGAAACCGGGGTGTTTTCCCCGCGCCGCTGCCAACCAGGAAAACTGGAACCGTATTTAGCACATGAGATCATCGAAGAACCGCTCGCGGTCCAAGGGGAACCGCAACCGCTCGGTCGGCAACATCGTCAACCGCGTGTTCGATTCGTCCGGCCCCGAGGGCAAGGTCCGCGGGACCCCGCAGCAGATCATCGACAAGTACAACCAGCTTGCCCGTGACGCGCAGCTCTCGAACGACCGCGTGGCGGCCGAGAACTTCCAGCAGCACGCGGAGCATTACCTGCGCATGCTGGCCGAGGCACAGCGAGAGCAGGACGCCCGGCGCGAGCAGCAGCAGGGCCAGCAGGGCCAGCAGGGCGGCGGCGGTCAACGCGACCAGGGCGATGCCCAGCAGGGGCGCTTCGGCGGCCCGGAGGCAGGCCAGGGCCAGCCGGACGGTTCCGACAGCCGCGACGGTGGCAGGAGCTCGGGCTTCGACACCGTCATGGACAGCGGGTCCGATGGCGACAGCGGTCTGGTCGAGACGCCGGAAACGGCGCCGAAACCCAAGCGCAGCCGCACCCGGCGTCCGAAGAAGACCGACGAGAACAAGGGCGGCGGTGACGGCGGCGGCGGTGACAGCAGTGGCGGTGATGCGCCCGGCACGCCTCCCCAGGAAGCGGCCGAGTAACGCCGCTTATCCGGCGAGCGAGCGCGCCAGCGCGCAGAACCCCTCGATCGGGACCTGTTCGGCCCGGTCGGTGGGTGTGAGCCCCGCCGCGCGCAGATGATCCTCGATCTCGGGCGACAGCCCCCTGAGCGCGGCGCGCAGCATCTTGCGGCGCTGGTTGAAGGCCGTGGCCACGACGCGTTCCAGCACCGCCGGATCGGCGGGGAAGCGCGGTTCGGGCAGGGCCTCGAGATGGACCACGGCAGAGCGCACCTTGGGCGGAGGGGTGAAGGCCTCGGGCGGAAGGGTCATGGCGATCCGGGCCGTCGAGCGCCATTGCGCCAGGACCGCAAGGCGGCCATAGGCCTTGCCGCCCGGCTGCGCCACGATCCGCTCGGCCACCTCGCGCTGGAACATGAGCGTGAGCGAGGTCCAGACCGGCGGCCAGGCGGCCGGGGTCAGCCAGCGGACCAGAAGCTCGGTGCCCACGTTGTAGGGCAGGTTCGCCACCACCTTGATGGGCGGGGTCAGATGCGCCGCCCAGTCGAGCGCGAGCGCGTCGGCGTTCAGCACCTCAAGCCGGCCGGGGTAGGCGGCGGCGATCTCGGCCAGCGCGGGCAGGCAGCGGGCGTCCTTTTCCACCGCCACGACGCGGCGCGCACCCTCGGCCAGCAGGCCGCGCGTCAGCCCGCCGGGTCCGGGGCCGACCTCGAGCACGTCGCAGGACGCGAGATCGCCCGCCTGCCGCGCGATCTTCGCGGTCAGGTTCAGATCGAGGAGAAAGTTCTGCCCCAGCGCCTTCTTCGCGGACAGGCCGTGGGTCGCGATGACCTCGCGCAGGGGGGGCAGGGTGTCGATGGCGCTCATGGCCCAGCCTTGCCGCGAATGCGGGGCGGGGCGCAAGCCCGATCCGGGGGGCTCAGGCGAGGAACACGCCCAGCACGACGCACATCAGCCCGATGACCGAGACCAGGAGCGCGCCCATGTTGATCGTGACGATGCGCTGGAGCCTTGTGCGCAACTCGGGGTCGGGCAGGCCCGCGCGCTTGGCCGCGACAGCGGCCCAGATGCAATAGCCGAGCGCCAGAAGCCCGGCCAGCGCCAGCGCGGTTCCGACATAGACAAGCATCGCCATGCGTCGCGTTTCCCCTTGGGGTCACTCCCCGATTTGTCCTAGGTCAGCGACCGGGCCGAGGCAAGGCTTGTGGCCGGTCGAAGGCGCGGCTAGACCGGGTTTTCCCGATGCCAGTGAGCCGCGAGAGGACCGATGGACGAGACCGATACTGACCGCCCCGACAGCTACCGCGTGACCGCGGACGAACTGCGCCAGTTCATCGAGCGCTACGAACGCCTCGAGGCCGAGAAGAAGGACATTGCCGACCAGCAGAAGGAGGTGATGGCCGAGGCCAAGTCGCGCGGTTACGACACCAAGGTCATGCGCAAGGTCATCGCGCTGCGCAAACGCGAGCCCGACGACATCGCCGAGGAAGAGGCGGTGCTCGAGATGTACAAGGAAGCGCTCGGCATGCGCTGAGCGCGGCCCGCCTCAGGGCGTGAGCAGCGTGACACCGGGGATGCGGGCGACCTCGGCCATGTCGTCCTCGTAGGTCACCGTCATCTCCTCGACCAGCTCGGGCGTCCAGCCCGGCAGGTCGAGGTGTTCTTCGATCTCGGTCTCGAGCGCATAGCGGTCGAGGAAGGCGCCCAGGATGCGCCGGCGCTGCATCTCGGATTGCGCGGGGTTGTCTTCCAGATAGCGACGCAGGCGCTTGAAGCCGGTTCCATCCATGATCGTGCCAACCAGGTCGTCGGTGCCGCGCAGCGGGAAGTCGAAGGGCACGTCGGCCAGTTCGCGCAGGATTTGCCCCCAGAGCAGCGGCGTGTCCTCGTTGCACCACACGGTGATCGCCGCGTCGGGATGCGTCATCCGAAGGCGGGTCAGCATCTCGGACCAGGTCACGGCATGCGGCTGCATCCTTTCCGTGAACTCGATGAAATCGTTGAATCTCGAGGTTGCGAACAGGGCCGGGATCAGCGTGGCGGGATTGCGCAGCCCGATGTGGAACTCGACCTCGGCCCGAGGGAAGAGCGCCCGGAGCGCGATCGACTGCCGCTCGACCATCGGCCAGATCTGCGCGCCCTGCACCACCAGGCGGTTGATGCAGATGAAGTGCGGGTCCGACAGGATCAGCCGATCGATGCGTGCCTCGTCGACGATCGCGTCGAGCAAGGCTTCCTGCACGTCCGGGGCGGCCGGGCGCCCGTTGAGCGCGCGCATCGTTTCCTTGATGACGGCCCGGTAGCGCAGGAGCGGGGGGACGATGATGCCTTCGTCGGCAAGCCGCGCGCGATTCTTGAGGAGCGATTTGTGAAGGAGGCCGAGATCGGAGCATGGCGCGCCGAGATGAAAGACGACCTGCATGCTTCCCCTGGTCCCGGACCGATCAACCGCTTCTCACGGGCGGGACCCTATACTGCACCCGAGGGACGCGCAAACCCCGCGCCGCGCAGGCCCGCTTGCGCGCGGCCCGACCATGCCGTATTCCGACCCCGGCGCCCCTATAGCTCAGCTGGTAGAGCATCTGATTTGTAATCAGAGGGTCGGGAGTTCGAGTCTCTCTGGGGGCACCAAAGAAAACAATGCCTTAAGAGTTTTTCGTAGACTTCTTCCATGCGGCGGTAAGCGCAGGGTAAGCATCATCTCCGTTTTTTGTTGAGAATCCTGCCGCGCTGACGCAGCGTTTGAGCAGGGAGGATACGATGGGCCATATTCGGCTTGGGTCGCTACCACAATCAAAGCGGTGGCGCGCAGTGGTGGATCTGCTCAAGGGCGATAGTGACCTAGTAGCGATCGCCGATGCGGCTGCACTTGCCTCCGAGGCTGATCTCAGGCGCGCGACATCCGACCCACTCTTCCAGTTTGTCAGCGCGCTGTTGGTTCATTTGCCACTGTGGGCGCGTGCGCCTGGCTACGACGGCGCGCTGCGCGATATCGGAGCAGATCCGGACGCCGCCCGCTCAGTTACCGGTCTCCTTACGGAACTATCTGGCGCGATCGATGCAGAGGCCTTCCGATCCGGTCGAACGTCAGATGCCGGGGAGCTGGCCAAAGCAGCTTTGCTCGAGAGCCTTTCTGTACAACTGCAGGCCCGAGTTCCGTCGCTCTTTGATCCGACGCCCCAGGAGGTTCGAACCGCTTTGGGCTCTTTGGCGCACGGTAAGAACTTCGCGTTGCTCGCCCGAGATTTCTTCGCACGCCTGACCTACCGATCGCTGGATTACTACCTGAGCAGGGAACTGGCGTTGCACACGGGCGAGGGTAAGCGATTTGCATCGGACGCGGATCGTGTCGCCTTCCAGAGTGACCTCGCGCAGCATGCTTACGAGGCGTCACGGATTGTCGAGGAATTTGCTGCCGGATGGTATGGCAAGACGGTCTGGAAAAAGCAGCAACTGGATCAGGAGGCGATCAACCGGTTCACGGCCTACGCATTCAAGAAGCTGAGGGACGAACTTGGTCGGCGGCGGACAAGCAGTTGAGCATCGCATCAGATGCCAGCCGCCTGCCAGGACGCCAGATGGCAAAGAGCGGTTGCACTTCGACGTCGACGGAAAACCAAAGGCCGTGACCATGCGGATCGAGGGGCTGACACAGCCGCTCGTCGCCGATTTACCTGACTGGTCAAGGGATCTGCTGGAGATCGCCGCACTTGTCTACGGGATCGACAGTGCGGTTAGCCGTGGAGGGATCACGCTTCGTCAGATGGGCAAGGACTGGTACCGGCGCTTCAGTGTGGAGATGCCGGTGCGTTGTGAGAGCCTTTGGTCCCGGCCCGATGTTAAGAGCGCGTTGGAAGAGACCCTGATGGCGCTTTCGGACGACAGCTTTGATTTTAGCTTCGTACCGTCGGACGCGGAACCTGCTTTGGCTCCATGGTTTACCTTCGGCACGGAGGACGGGTGGCAGGCTGATCGGGTCATCATGTTCTCGGGTGGGCTCGACTCTCTCAGTGGTGCGCTTGAAGAGAGTGTCGAACAAGGGAACCGGGTTGCGCTTGTCAGCCACTTCTCAGCCACGAAGATCTCGAAGGTTCAGAAGGCCTTGTTGCGCCAGCTCCGTCTTATGCTGGATGAAGACGCGTTCAGGCATCTTCGGGTTCAGATCCAGCTGGGAAAAGGAAGCAACCGCGAAGGAACGCATCGAACGCGCTCGTTTCTCTTTGCAACACTGGGGGTCATCACGGCTACCGCCTTCAGTCAGGACCGCATCAGCTTTCATGAGAACGGAGTTGTCAGTCTCAACCTGCCACCGGTTGGAAATGTGCTGAGCACGCGTTCGACCCGTACAACACACCCGAGGACGCTGGCGCTGTTCTCCAATCTGTTCAGCCGCGTTTCGTCTCGGACAATCCGTATCGACAACCCTTCATTCTGGAAGACCAAGACAGAGGTCTTCGAGACGATCGGTCGACTGGGCGGAGCGGACCTTATCGGAATCAGCGCCAGCTGCGCCGATACGCATAACCGGACGACACAGTATCCGCATTGCGGGCGCTGCTCACAATGCATTGATCGCCGGTTCGCCGCGCTGGCCTCTGGCCTCGATCTGAAAGATCCGGCAGAGGCCTATGCGCTCGATCTCATGGAAGGTGTCAGGAATGATGCTCGCGATCGAGAGATTGCCTTGTCCTATGTCCGCAATGCGCTGTTTTTTGAAACGGCGTCGCCGTCGGATTTGCTTCAGCATTTTCCGGCCTTGCTGCAGGGCCTCGACCAACTCGGTGAGCCAACGGACACCACGCTCAAACGGATCAGTGGTTTGCTTGGGCGCCACGGTCGCGCCGTGACATCGGTCATGCGAGAGATCCAGAAGTCCCGCTCGCCGGAACAGTGGCCGGATGGCTGCTTGCCGCGCCTCTTTGGAGAGGTGCAGATGGGGGCGGCCATCGGTCTGGCCGCGGTTCCAAATCCGCCATCGACCCCAGGAAGTGCCGAGAGGCTGCTGCTGGTCTTCGATCAGAAGCACAAGAGCCTACTCATCAACGATGTGATCGAGATAACTGGTGTCGCGAACTACGGTCTGCTGCGGGCCCTTGCCGAACACCACCTGGAGGCGGCGGCGCAGGGCCTGGCGCCAGAGGATTACCCATTCATGACGTCACGGGCGATGTATGGGCGTCTTGGACTATCCAGTGACGAAGGTCTGAGAAAACGTATCAGTCGCGCGCGATCCGATCTTCGACAACGGTTGAAGAGTGCAGGTCTCGATCCGGATTTGGGCGATGACCTGATCGAGAACATCCCATGGCAAGGTTACCGTTTGCGGCCCGATCTCGTCGACGTTCGTATTAAGCGAGACAACTAGTCATGAGGGTCGATGAGATCGTCGTCCTTGTCGAGCGGTAGCGGACCACGCCGACGAAAGCGGGTCATCAGTTCAACCTGGCGACCGGGTGCGACTGAGCCATAGGACCGGAACGTGGTCATGACGTCTTCATGCCCCAAGTTCTGCGACCAAGCCTTGTAGTCCTCGGGTGTGCGGCAGTGCTCGCGTGACAGTTCGGCCAGCGTGTCCCTCACACGATGCGGCGAGAAAGGCGGGAGACCCGCGGTGCGGAACGCCTCCTTGAAGATGCGTGCGGCTGAAGACGCACTTGACCAGGGCGCGCGGTCTATGCCGAGAGCCCCGAAGCGCCGGTCCTGGCCGACGCCGACCAGGGTCTTCGGGAAGAGGGGATCGGTTGCCGAGAAGAGGTGTTCCTCCCGCAACTCGCGCACCCAATCGCGAAAGATTCGTTCCGCCGAACCGCCTATCGGAAAGAAGGCCGTTGTGAAACTCTTGCCAAACTTCGTGTCGACGTGGCGTCCATCGAACTGCACAACACCGTGTTCGAGATCGATGTGCCCGAGAGACAGAGAAATCGCCGCGGTTTCACGTGACCCGGTCAGGAACAGAAACGAGATTAGCGCGCGGTCCCGCCGTTCGAGTACCGTACCATCGGGCATCTGGGCGAGCAGGGCACGGACCTGAGCCGGTGACGGGTGCGGTTTCCAGCAGGTGGTTCTGCGGGCTGTCTCCGACTTCCTGTCTGGCGATAGGTACGCGATGTCGGAGCGATGGATCTTCGACTTGTAGCCTGGCTGGTCGGCGAGCCAATTGAGGAAAGCCATCAGGTCGCGAAGAATGCCGTTGATAGTGCCAGGCGAAAGCGGCTTGCCCGGTCCTTGGGTCTTTGCCTTGGACAGGTGCCGCTTGAATGCCCGCGCCCGTTCGGCGTGAAAGCCTCGGAAATCCTTGCCATCGAGAAACTGTTCGTAGGTCGAGATGGAGGCTGCGGCCTTGTCGATGGAAGCTTCCGACAACCCTCGGGCGTCCTTGAGCCAGACGAGGTATTTGCGCTTGATACGCAGGTTCTTATTACTGCGCTTTGCCATTGGTCTGGCGCTCCTGCTTTAAGGTGACATGTGAAGGGGCATCCTTGAGGGACACTAGTCTTGGGGAGGCCTGTTGAACCGTAACGTCCACGGTCGCCCGTATGAAATCGAGGTCCGCACGCTTGATAACCTTGTTCATGATCGAGCCGCAGGCCGGGCACAGGGCGCTGAACATGCCGGTGGTCGATGTCTGCTGGACGTAATCGGCCATGCGACCGGCGGGTTCCTGAGGGCATCTGCAACCGAGGCAGTAGAGCGTCGCTGGGCCCAGCTGGCACCGACGCTTCGATTGGCGATGTCCGAGGAAGCTCTTCAAATCCGAGCCACGGATGAGCCAGGGCCGATGGGTCTGGTCGGCCTCCAGTCCCTCGTTCTTGATCCAGCGGATCACCGTCTGACGATGACAGTTGAGAAGGTCTGCCACCTCCCAAACCGTGTAGATGCGGTGCGTCTTGATCAACCGGACCGGATAGCGACGAGCCATCAGCCTGCCTCCGGCGGAAGCGGGCCCGAGGTGTTCTGATGGAGATTGCCCGCCTCGTAGCGTTCGATCTCGATCTCATCGTAGAGAACGCGCGCCCCGATCTTCAGAAAGCGGGGCCCTTTGCCCAACCAGCGCCACTGTTCAAGCGTCCGCGGCGAGAGATGCCACCGCGCTGCGAGTTCTTCCTGCGTGTACTTGCCCATGATCTTCTCCTGCTCTTGGTGCAGCCCGATAGAGTTCGGTCCGCTTGTGGCAGGCATGATCCGGGTAATTTGGTTTGGAGTATGTGGACGGAGGCCTTGAAGATAGGGACACTGCGCACGGCCAATCCACTGAAATCTTGCGGATCATTTGGGCGAGGCGTGACGGCTTCTGAGAGACTTGTGACAATATGATCGTCGTTCAGACTCTGACCCTCGCAGCATCACAGCACTGCGCTGCCATGGCCAATACTGCGGACCATCGCGTTCGGCGGTCACGGCGTTGGCCTTGGCAAAGTCAAAAGGGGTGGTTCATCGGGCTGGACTGCTTAGCGCCAAATGGGAGCCGTTCGTGTATTGCGCAGCGACCGACCGCTCCGAGCCCAACCTAAACCTCGGTGTACCACGCAGCATCCGTCGCTAGGGGCGGAAAGCGGAAATTCGCTGCGGCCGCGAACAGAGGGTTGCTGTAGCCGAGAGGCGGTCATTCGTTGCTGGTGCTGAGAAGCTCCCGGCCATGCCGGATTTATGCCCCCGCGAGCTTCGCCAAACGCGTAATGGCGCAGGCGTAACCGTCGATCCCAAAGCCTTCGATCTTGGCCGTGGCCGCCTTTGAGACATAGGACAGGTGCCTGAATTCGTCGCGGCGGAACAACGGTGAGATATGCACCTCGATGATTGGACCGTCATAGATCAGGAGCGAGTCGAGGATCGCGATGGAGGTCGAGGTAAAGCCCGCCGGGTTGATCAGGATGCCGCCCGCGCTGCCCCGGGCCTGCTTGATCCAGCCCATGATCTCGGCCTCGGAGTCGCTCTGTCGAAAGTCGATGTCGACACCGGCGGCGTCGCCCGTTGTTCGGCACAGTGCCTCAACATCGGCCAACGTATCGTGGCCATAGACCTCAGGCTGGCGCGTACCCAGCATATCGAGGTTCGGCCCGTTGATGACGAGGATCGTGGGGCGGTCAGGTTTGGTCATTTGAAACTCCGGTGCGGGTCACCCACCGTAACCGTAGAGGCGTGGTAGCCACAGAACGAGGTCGGGGACGAATGTGATGATGCCGAGCCCCACCACCATGATTGCAGGGCAAGGCAGAAGGATGCAGCGGGTTCTGGATAGGACAGTCCTCCGAGGCGCGCGAGAGGGTGGGGTCACGGGGCGGGCGACGCCGCGGGTCCGCTGGCATCGGCGCGCCGGTCGTTACACGGCCGACGCTCTATTGCCGGGCGCGGACCAGTTCGTCGATCTCAATTCGGACATGATGCGGTTTTCGGCATCGCGGAGGGCATGACCGGGTGGCTTGCCGCCAAAAACGGCATCGTGGATTTCCTCTCCGAGCGTCCGTTCGATCAGGTTGAACTGTGGGACCGGGGGGCGCGCCCAGGTCACCAGCTCGTTTTGCCGCGCCATGCGGTCGACCATGCTGACGATGGGCGAGGAGGCCAGCGCCTCCGGGTCGGCGCAGACCGAGAAGCGCGGGGCGACCGGGAAGCCGTTCTTGACGTGGGTCTTCATCGCCTCGGGCGAGACCATCCATGCGATCGCGTTCATGATGTGGCGCTGCCGGTCGGGCGCGACATAGGCCGGGATCGTCATCAGGAACCCGCCGACGGGCGCGGAGACGCGCCGCATCCGGCGCGAGGGCGGCGAGAGATAGGTGACCCGCCGCGCGACGCGCGAGCTCAGCTCATGCTCAAAACGGGCGGCGCGCATGGTCCAGCAATAAGTGAGCGCCGTCTGCCCGGACATGAAGTAGTGGATGCGGCGCTCCCAGTCGATGCTGGCGATATCGGGAGGCGAGACCTCAACGAGCTGCTTCATGTATTCGATGACTTCCAGCGCATCGTCGGTGTCGATCTGCAGCTTGAGCGTCTCGAACGTGTCGAAGCTCCAGCTTTCCTGATTGCGCAGCGGCATGTCGATCACTGCCTTGCGGCAGGCTGCGAGGAAGAACAGGAACGAATTGGCGATCGGCATGCCGCGCTGTCCGTTCCAGGCGATGCCGTGGAAATCGCGCGCCGGATCGTGGAAGGCGCGGGCGGCGGCGATGGTTTCGTCGAAGGTGCGGGGATAGGCGATACCCTGAGCTTCGAAAAGATCCTTGCGCGCCGCCAAGATCTCGATCGTGCAATAGAGCGGGATGCCGTATTGCGTGCCTTTCCAGTTGCCCGTGCCCCAGACTGACGGGTGAAAATCCAGCGGATTGATCGCGGCATCGCTGATTAGATCGTCAAGCGGCGCGAGATCACCGCGTTCGGCGAATTCCCCGAGCCAGGGCATGTTGATCGACACGACGTCATATGCCGGGTCGCCTTCGGCGAAGCTCTTGCGCGCATTGGCATAGAGGTCGGGCAGCCGTTGCAGCGCGAAGCTTCTCTTGCGGCCGAATTCGTTGCGGAAGTCGGCCCACATGTTGCGCATGGCAACGAAGTAATTGTCGTCGTTGAGGAGAAACTTGATGTCCGACAGGCCCATCTCCTCGATATCCTCCCCGCGGAGGGGTGAGATGATCTTGGAGCCAAAGTAGCTACCGCCGAAATAGTATTCCTTCGCCTCCGTGCCCTTGCGCAGGCCGAAGGTCTTGGCCAGGTGCATCTTCACGTGGGTGGCGTAGACCATGAACGTGTTCAGCAGCGCATCGGTCGGTTCAAGGAAATGGGTCTTGAGACCATTCCCGCGCGGCACCTGCCGAATCAGCCCGTCCTCGATCATCTTGGTGATCATCCGGTTACCGGTGCTGTAGGGCACGTCGGCCGAGGCGATCAGGCCCGACTTGTCGATCGGGTTGAGTCGCAGATGCGCATCCACCAGTTCGAGCGTGATGTTGAGGTAGACGTCCGGCTTGGCGCCGGGCATCCCGGCATCGAAAGGCTGACGCAGACGCCGCAGGAAGTCGACGATCCGCGACAGCTCGTGGCTCGTGAGCTCTGCATCCTGGGGTTGCAAGGGGTCCGAATGCCTCAAGATCGCCTCTACATATTCGTCAGACTACGATGCCATTTCACCAAAGAGAAGAAATCTTCATCCTGAAGTCCGGAATTAGCTGCCGCCCGGTATAGTTCCAGGATCAGGCCATTAACCATCAGCGGCATGTTTTCATGGCGCGCGGCCTCGGAAATGAGACTGAAATCCTTTACCATCTGCGCCACCGAGAAGGCCGGGGCGTAATCGTCCGCGACGACGGCGTCGGCCTTGTACTTGAAGAGGGGCGAAGCGACGGCGCTTTCGCAGATGACCTGCATCATGTCCGCCCGTGACAAGCCCCCATGCGCCCCAAGGTTGAGGGCTTCGGCAAGCACGGCAGAGGACGCGCCGACCAGCGCGTTGAGCACGAGCTTCATGAACCGCGCTTCCTCGCCACCGCCCAGATAGAACTGTTTGGCCGACATCACGTCGAAGAACGGGCGCGCCATGTCCCATGCCCGCGAATCGCCCGAAGCGAGAATCGTGAGCGAGGCTGCTTCGGCCATGGCTGTGCTGCCTGAGAGCGGTGCGCGGAGATAGAGAATGCGCTTGTCTGCAAGGGCTTCGGCGACATCTGCCGATACCTGCGGTGAGACCGTGCTCATCTCAACGAACACCGCGCCAGGGCGGAGCGTGGAGGCGAGGCCATCGCTCTCCGCGTCTCGTGCACCGAAGACCACGGCGCGCAGGGCGGCGTCGTTCGGCAGCGTCGCAAAAACGATATCCGCCTCGGCAAATGCGGAAAGTTGCGCGGCGACCGATGCGCCAAGTGCCGCCAGCCCGTTGCGCTGCGTTTCGTTCGGGTCGGACACAGTGACCGCGACCCCCGACGCAAGCAGATGACGCGCCATCGGCGCGCCCATCTTCCCAACCCCGATCCAGCCAGCGCGTGCCCCTTTCAGGTGCTCCGCGCCCTTGGCGCTCACCTCGCGATCCATGCGTGCTACCTCCCCTTGCCGCGCCCCATGCTAGGATGTCGTTTCGGTGGTGCGCAGGCGAATTTTTCCGAAGTGGAGAAATTGTCCTCACTCCCACCGTTTCGGTTTGCTAGTTCTAGTGGCGAGCGGGGTGTTGCACGCCCTGACGGGAGGACGCCGGGCGCGCATTGGGAGATGTGGCATCCGGACGGGAAACAAAGGGGAGGGTGATCCTTGAAAGCGGTTCGTTTTCATGGCGCGAAGGACGTGCGTCTCGACGATGTGGCGGAGCCGTCCGGCGTGCTCGCGGCAGACGATGTCCTGATCGCACCCATCGTTACCGGCATCTGCGGCACCGACCTGCACGAGTATATCGCTGGGCCGATTGTCACCCCGGCGGAGCCGCATGTCTACACCGGGGCGACCAACCCCCAGATCCTCGGGCACGAATTTTCAGCCAAGGTTCTGGCGGTCGGCGACGCGGTGTCGAATGTCGCGGCGGGAGACCGGATTTCGATTCAGCCGCTGGTCGCGCCCCGGCATGACTACTACGGCAAGCGCGGGCTCTATCACCTGTCCCCGCAGCTCGGCTGCGTCGGCCTTAGCTGGGCCTGGGGTGGCATGGGCGAGAAGGCCGTCATCAAGGACTACAATGCGCAGCCCGTCCCGGACAACGTGACCGACGAGCAGGCCGCGATGATCGAGCCGGCAGCGGTGGCGCTCTACGGTGTGGATCGCGGCGGGGTGGAGGCCGGCTCGACCGTCCTCGTCTCCGGCGCAGGTCCGATCGGCGCCCTGACGGTGCTGGCGGCGCGCGCGGCGGGTGCTGCGACGATCATCGTATCCGAACCCAACCCAAATCGTCGCCGGATCATCGCCGAGATGGCGCCCTACGCCCACGTGGTCGACCCGCGCTCGAACGATCTGCAACAGATCGTGGGCGACATGACCGAGGAAGGGGTTGGCGTCGACGTGGCTCTCGAATGTGTCGGGCTCGAAGCCTCTCTCAATGCCTGCGCGCAGGCGGTGCGTCGGCAGGGCAAGGTCGTGCAGGTCGGTCTGCATATGAAACCTGCCAGCATCGACGCCATGCTCTGGGCGCTCAAGGACATCACGGTCGAGGCGACCTGGTGCTACCCGACGCAGATCTGGCCGCGCATCGCCCGGATGATCGAGGCCGGCATCTTCCCCGTCGAAAAGGTCATCACCTCGCGCATCGCCGCTGAGGATGTCGTCGACAAGGGGTTCGAGGCGCTGCTCGACCCGGCGGGCGAGCATCTGAAGATCCTCGTGACGACCTGAACGTAGACCAAGGAAAGAAAGACCGAACATGTCGGACAAGAATATCGCTTTGATCGTCGGGGCCACCGGGCTTTCGGGAAGCTACACGGGCCGTCACCTCAAGAAGAATGGCTGGACCGTGGTCACCGTTTCCCGCAGCGAGGTGGATATCGACTGGTCCGACCGCCATATCGCCGCCGACCTGACGGACGCAGCGCAAAGCGCCGAGGCGCTGGCCGCCGCGTCGGATGTCACGCATGTCTTCTATTGCACTTGGTCGCGCCAGGCCAACGAAGACGAGAACGTCCGCGTCAACGCCCTAATGATCCGCAACCTCTTCGATGGCATCGCGGAGGCGCCGATCAAGCACGCGGCCTTGGTCACGGGGCTGAAGCATTATCTCGGCTCCTTCGACGACTACGCCAAGGTTACGCCCTACACGCCGTTTCTGGAAAGCAGTCCGCGCCTGCCAGGCCCAAACTTCTACTACGCGCAGGAAGACGTGCTGTTCGAAATGGCCGAGAAGCGCGGCTTCAACTGGTCCGTCCATCGCCCGCACACGATGATCGGCTTCGTTGTCGGCAACTATATGAACATGGCCGTGACTCTCGCCGTCTATGCTTCGATCTGCAAGCATACCGGACGGCCCTTCGTATATCCCGGCTCGCCACAGCAGTATAACGCGGTCACCGACGTGACTGACGCGCGTCTCCTGGCGGAGCAGCTGCACTGGGCCGCCACCACGCCGGAGGCGGCCAACACGCCGTTCAACACCGCCAATGGCGATGTCTTCCGCTGGACGTGGCTGTGGCAGCAGATCGCCGATTATTTCGGGATCGAGGCCGCCAAATATCCTGGCCAACCGACGCCGCTGGAAGCCCAGATGGCCGATGCGGACGCGATCTGGAAGGAGATCGTGGCGCAGCACGGACTTCAGGACATTCCGGTGAGCAAGCTGGCGTCCTGGTGGCACTCCGACGCCGATCTCGGGCGCGAGCTCGAATGCTTCACCGACATGACCAACAGCCGGACGCTCGGCTTCGACGCTTACCGGTCGACGCGGAAGAGCTTCACTGATGTCTTCGATGAGCTGCGCGCCCGCAAGATCATTCCGGCCTGAGACAAAAAGCGAGAACATATCATGCACTACGTCGTCCATTGCCTCGATCACGACGGCGCCGTTCAGAAACGGCTCGACAACTACGAGGCCCACAAGAGCTACCTCGCCTCTGCGCCCGTCAAGACTGTGATTTCTGGGCCGTTGCTGGCCGATGACGGTGAGACGATGATCGGCAGCTGCTTCGTGCTGGAGGCCGACGACAAGGCGGATGTGGAGGCGTTCAATGCGAACGATCCGTTCGCCAAGGTTGGCCTGTGGAAGCAGGTCTCGATCCATCCGTTCAACAAGCGCGTGGACAACCGGTGATGTCGGGCCCTTTGAACATAGCGCTCGTTGGTCTCGGTTGGTGGGGCCAGAAGATGCTCTCGGTGCTTGAGGCCGCGCCCGAGGACATCAAGGTGGTGCGTGCGATCGAGCCCAATCTCGACGGGGTGCGGGCGCTCTGCGAGGGCAAGGGCATCCCGGTCTCCGCTGATTATGCGGATGCGCTTGCCGATCCGGCGGTGGAGGCGGTCGTGCTGGCCACGCCTCATTCGCTCCATACCGCGCAGATCGCCGAGGCGGTGAAGGCGGGCAAGCACATCTTTTGCGAGAAGCCGCTTGCGCTGACCGCCGAGGAAGCGACGCGCTCGGTGGCGCTTTGCGCCGAGGCGGGCCTCGTCCTGGGGATGGGACATGAGCGCCGGTGGGAGCCGCCGATCGCCGACATGCTCACCAGGGCCGATGCCGGAGAGCTTGGCCGCATCCAGCAGATCGAGGCAAATTTCAGCCACGACAAGTTCGTCAGCCTCGACAAGAGCAACTGGCGCGTGAAATCGACTGAGGCACCGGCCGGCGGCATGACGGCGACGGGCATTCACTTGCTGGATCTCTCGGTGCGCCTGCTCGGGGCGGCGGAAAGCGTGCTCTGCATCTGCGAACAGCTGTCTTCGGACCTGCCGCAGGGCGATACAGTCGCGGCCTATGTGAAATTCGCCGGTGGCGGCACGTCCTACGTGTCGGCAAGCCTGTCGAACCCGTTCATGTCCCGCTTCACGGTTTACGGCTCCAAGGGGTGGATCGATATCCGCGACAAGGCCCATGTCGAGGCGCCGGACGGTTGGATCGTGACCTCCGCCATGGCCGGCGGTCCGATCGAGACGGTGGAGATCGGCAAGGCCGAGCCGGTCAAGGACAACCTCGTTTCCTTCGCCCGCGCGGTGCGTGGAATGGAAGCCTACCCAATCACCGCCGATCACCTGGTCGACAATATCGCACTGCTGGAGGCGGTGTTCCGCTCCGCCAAGAGCGGCGCAATTGAAAAAGTGGCCCGCCCGGCCGGACAGAAGCTGGAGAAAGCGTCATGAAAGCCCTGATCTTCGACGAACCCAACAAGCCCGTGGTCACGCAGGTGCAATCGCCGACGATCGGCGACAACGAGGTGATGATCCGCTCGCGCCGGGTCGGTATCTGTCATTCTGACTACGAGCTTCTCGCCGGGCAATACATCATCCCGATCTCCTACCCGGTCACTCCGGGCCATGAATGGGTGGGCGAGGTCGTGGAAGTCGGCAAGAACGTCACCGGCCTGAAGGAAGGCGACCGGGTCGTGGGCGAATGCGTGATTAAGACGCCCGAGCGCATCCACCATTTCGGCTTCTCCATGGACGGGGCCGACCGGGAATACTTCGCCGCGCGTCCCGAATGGCTGCACAAGCTGCCCGACGCCGTGGACGACGCCAAGGGCGCATTGATCGAGCCTTTCACCTGCGGCTACTACGCCGTCCTGCGCCATGGCGGTGTGGATGCGTCGCAGACGGTCGTGGTGTCGGGCGGCGGGACCATCGGCCTTGTCACGGCGGCGGCGGCCATCGGCATGGGCGCGCGCGTCATCGTGGCCGACCCCGTGCCACTGCGCCGCGACATCGCCATGAAGCTTGGCGCCGACGCGACGGTCGATCCGACCGACGGCGACCCGGTCGAAGCGATCCAGGAGATGACCCGTGGCGGTGCCGACCTGACAATCGAATGCGCGGGGCATCCCGCATCGCTGGCCAACGTGTTCGAATACACCCGCGACGACGGCTGCGTGTCGATGGTCGGGATCAATATCGGCCAGACCATCCCGGTCGATCTCGGCAAGATCCAGATCAAGAACCTTTCGGTGCGCGGCTGCATCGGGTCGCCCGGCGTCTGGCCGGCGGCGATCCGGTTCCTGGAGCGCACCGGCCTCGATCTGTCGCCGATCCAGACGCACACCTACGGCATCGACGATGCGCTGACAGCGCTCGATCTGGGCAAGAACCCGGAGAAGGCGGTCAAGGTCACACTGGAAATCGCCTGAGGACGGCAGGGCAGGGGAGGGGCCGAGAATGACAGAGGTCAGCACCATCTCCGGCGGCAAGCCGATGCCTCTCGGAAGCGGGTTCGCCCTGTCCAAGGGGTTTGTGACCATCGTCGCCTCGACCATCGCGCTCCTGATCCTGTGCTACATCTTCGCCCCCTCGGCCGTCTCTGCAGGGTCGCTGATGGGGAGTCTGCCTTTCGCGGCGGTGCTGGCCATCGTCGGGCTCGGCCAGATGCTGGTGGTTCAGCAGGGCGGCTTCGACCTTTCTGTGCCCGGCGGCGTCTCGCTCGCGGTGGTCATCGCGACGCATACCGCGAACGGCAATGACGCGCTGCTGATCAACGCGGTCGCGTTCGCCTTCGGCTGCGCCATCGTGGCGGGCACGCTCAACGGGCTGATGGTGGCGATCTTCAAGCTCAACGCCATCGTCGCGACGATAGGGATGAACGCGCTTCTCTTCGGCGCCGTTTTCGCGGTCTCAGGCGGGGTGCCCAGGATCACCACCGACCTTCTGGCCGAGATTGCCGGCGGGCGCAGCTTCGGCGTTCCGCATTCGGTGTTCTTTGCCCTGGGCATTCTCGCTCTCGTGTCCTTCGTGATGAAGAAGACCGTGGCCGGTCGGCGGTTCGAGGCCACCGGCGCCAATCCGCAAATGGCCCGCGCCGTGGGGCTGCGTGTCGAGCTTTACGAGGGCACGGCCTACGTGCTGGCGCAGCTGCTCTATTGTACCGCCGGCATCCTGATCGCCGGCATCACGCGGGAGCCGACGGCCTTCCAGGGCAATTCCCTGCTGCTGCCCTCGGTGGCGGTGGTGGTTCTGGCGGGCGTGTCGCTTCTGGGGGGGCGGGGCTTCCCGATCTCGGTCGTGATCGCCGCCTTCTTTCTCAATCAGCTGAGCCAGTTCGCCCTGTCCATCGGGGTGCCCTACTCGGCACAAACCATCGTGCAGGCGCTCGCCCTCGTGTTCGGCATCGGCGTCTACTCGATCAACTGGACCGGACGATTCAAGAAGACCAACCAACGTTCAACGGAGGAGGATGAACATGGAACTCAATCTGCTTAAGGGAGGCGTCGCCGCGCTTGCGCTCGGTGCTGCCTGCTCGCTCGGCACCGCCGCGTCGGCTCAGGACACCCCGTCTTGGTGCGGCCCGGAGGAAGCCACGCTGGCGCTGCTCGACGGGTTCGGCGGCAACAGCTGGCGCATTGTGACGGCCGAGGCCGGCCGCCAGGAGGCAGCGCGCTGCCCCAGGATTACCGAATACTTCTATGCCGACGGTCAGGGCGACACGCAGCGCGCGATCTCCGACATCAACTCGATGGCGGCGCGCGGCGTCGATGCCCTCGTCGTCTTCGGCGATGCCGGTCCCGCCGTGCTTCCGGCGCTGACCAACGCCTACCGCTCTGGTGCGGTCGTGGTGCCCTATCGGGTGCTCGTCGGCGGCGAAGCCGGCACCAACTACACCCGTTTCGTTGGCGCATCCTTCGTCGATGACGGCATCAGCTGGGGCAACTTCATCGCCGAGCAGTTCCCCGATGGGGCAAACATACTGTTCCTCTCTGGTCCCGCCGGCAACAGCCAGGGTCTCGAAGAACTGGAAGGGATGCGTCAGGTTCTCGATGACAGCTACGTCTTCCTGAACCCCGAGCCCTTCGCCGTCACCAACTGGGACCCGTCCCTGACGCAGCAGGTGCTTTCGGCGGCCATCGCGCAGCATGACGACATCGACATCATCGTGTCCGATTTCGGTCCGTCCCTCGTGGGCGCGCTGCCGGTCTTCGAGAATTTCGATCGGTCGATCCCGACCCTCGTGACCTCGGACGGCAACTCGCTCGGCTGCTTCTGGACGGAGAACCACGAGAACAACCCCGATTTCGATCTCTTCACGATCGAGACCGGCACTGACAACGTGCGTCTCGCCGTCCAGTGGGCCATCGCGGAAGCCACAGGCGGCGAAGCGCCCGAGGCCGAGGTGTTCATCTCCAGCCCGTTCGAGAACTCAGTCACCGGTGATCCGAACGCGGTTCAGTGCCGCGATGACCTGCCCGGCGCGATCTACCTGTCGTCCGGCGTTTCCGGCGACCGCCAGGCGGAACTCGTCGGCAACTGATCCCAAAACCGGCCCCGGGCGGACGATCCGCCCGGGGCAGATTCCCCGCAGAAAACGGGATGACGTTCAAGATGCAAGTTGCCGAAGTGAACCCCACCGCCGAGATCATCGACCTGACTAAGACCGAGCCGGGCCGTGCGGTGATCCGTATGACCGACATCTCCAAGTCCTTCGCGGCCGTTCATGCGCTCACGGATGTGAGCGTCGACTTCTACGCCGGCGAAGTGCATGCGATCCTCGGCGAGAACGGCGCGGGCAAGTCCACGCTGATGAACATCATCACCGGTGTCCTGCAACCCGACCGGGGCAGCATCGTCTTTGAGGGCGAAGACGCCATGCCGCTCGATCCCGAGAAATCCTCGGCGCTCGGCATCTCCATTTCCTACCAGCATCCCGCGATCCTCGCCGACATGAGCGTGCAGGAGAACCTGCAAGTCGCGCTTCCCGCCCATGTGTTCCGCGATGGCAGTCCGCGCGAGGTAGCGCGCCGCCTGCTCGACGAGGTTGGGCTGCATGTTCCGGTCTACACCCGGACGGAGGATCTGACCGTCGCGCAGAAGCACCTCCTGGAACTGGCCAAGGCGCTCGCGCTGAATCCCAAGGTTCTGATCCTCGATGAGCCGACCGCGTCGCTCGATCAGGATGCGACCGACATGCTCTTTGCGCGGGTGCACGACCTGAAGGCCAAGGGCACTTCGGTCATCTACATCACGCACCGCCTCGCCGAACTGCGCCAGATCGCTGACCGCGTGACTGTCTTGCGAGACGGGCGCCGGCGCGGCAGCGCGCTGGCGAGCGACGTGTCAAACCAGGACCTGCTCGACATGATCGTCGGGCGGAAGCTGGAATCCGCCTTTCCGCCGAAATGCCCGGACGCGGCGCCGCCGGTTAACTTCGAGGTTCAAGGCCTGACCGGGCGCAAGTTCTCGGAAGTGTCTTTCGAGGTCGGGCGCGGCCAGATCATCGGCGTCGCCGGGGTCGAGGGCAACGGCCAGGCAGACCTGATGCGCGCACTCGCCGGGCTGCAATCGTGGAAAGGCACGATCATACTCGATGGCAAGGCGCTCTCGCCCCGGCAACTCAAGGACCAGGCGGCCTACATGCCGTCGGATCGCCATTCCGAGGGCGTCGCCCGCGACCTGACCATCCGCGAGAACGCAACGGTCGCATCGCTGGAGCGCTATGCGAAGGGCGGCGTGCTCAGTCGTCGTGCCGAGGCCGAACAGGTGCAGGAGGTCTTCCAGTCTCTCGCCGTCAAGGCATCGAGCATGGATGCCATGATCCTGTCGCTTTCGGGGGGCAACCAGCAAAAGGTTGTGATGTCCCGCGCGCTGCTGTCGCAACCCGGGTTCATCATTGCCGACGAGCCGACCCAAGGTGTCGACGTGGGCGCGCGGTTCGAGATCTACCGCATCCTGCGGGAAGTCTCGGATAACGGCACGCCCGTTATCGTGAATTCCTCCGACGCTGCGGAGCTGGAAGGGCTCTGCGATGTCGTCGTCGTCATGTCGCGAGGGCGGATCGTCAAAACCCTTCGCGGCGACGAGATCACCGAACCCAATATCGTCGGCGCCGCCGTCGCGGCCGACACCGAAGCCCACCATATCGAGGAGGCGCGCAAGTCCGCGCAGGGCTTCGGCGCCAGGTTCCGCCATTTCGTTCAGTCTGACAATGCCACCGTGGTGCCGCTGATCATCGTCGCGGTTCTGTTGGCGCTGTTCGTGTTCGGGCAGAACGAGAATTACCTGTCGTCGTTCAACGTTTCCAACATCCTGATCCTCGCCACGGCGCTTGGCTTCATTGCGCTGGGGCAGACCATCGCGCTGTTGATGGGGGGGATCGACCTGTCGGTCGGGCCACTGGCCGGCTTCCTGGTCGTGATCGGTTCGTTCTTTGTCAATGACGGCAACACTGCGGCGACCATGGCCACGGGGTTCGCGCTGATGTTCGGGGCGGCGATCGTCGTGGGGCTGATCAACGGCTGCCTCATACGCTTCGCCAATTTCACGCCCATTGCCGCGACGCTGGCCATGTTCATCGGTTTGCAGGGCATGAGTTTCGTCTTGCGTGACGGGCCGGGTGGCTACATCGCCTTCCCGGTGATCGACACGCTGACCTATCGGTTCGGCCCGGTGCCGGTGGCCTTCATCCTGCTGGTGGCGCTTGCGCTTGCCGGTGAGTTCATCCTGCGGCGCACCCGCCCCGGCTGGCAGTTGCGGGCGGTCGGCTCGAACGAGGAATCGGCGCGCCGGATCGGCGTCCGCCTCGACCGCACCTTCGTCATGGGGTACGTCCTCGTGTCCATCCTGACCTTCGTGGGCGCGATCATGCTGATGGCGCAGATTGGCGTCGGCGACCCGGCGCAGGGGGTGAATTACACGCTCGGTTCGATCACCGCGGTGGTGCTCGGCGGCACCAGCCTGAGGGGCGGGCGGGGGACGTTCATCGGCACGGTGCTCGGGGCGCTGCTGCTGACCGAAGTACTCAATGCCGTGTCCTTCCTCGGTCTTTCGCAGACATTCCAGTACGGCTTCCAGGGTCTCCTGATCCTCGTTGCGGCGCTGATCTACTCGACGGCGCGGCGCCGTCGAGAGGAGTGAGGGCATAATGGAACCCTTCGTCCACAACGCAGCGCCGGGCCGGGTCGTCTTCGCCCCCGGCGCACTTTCCCAGGTGGGGGCAGAAATCGAACGCCTCGGCTGCGCGCGCGCTCTGATCCTTTCCACGCCCTTCCAGAAACCCGATGCCGAGCGGCTGGCCGAGCGGATCGGTGGCCTAGCGGCGGGCGTCTTCGGCGACGCCGCGATGCATACGCCGGTTGAGGTGACCGAGCGGGCGATGGCGGCATTCGAGGCCTCCGGCGCAGACTGTGTCGTCGCCCTCGGCGGCGGATCGACCATCGGCCTCGGCAAGGCGATAGCCTGGCGCAATGACGCGCCTCAGGTCGTGGTGGCGACGACCTATGCTGGTTCAGAGGTGACGGACATCCTCGGCCAGACGGAGGGCGGCCGAAAAACCACGCTTCGCGATCCGAAGGTCCGCCCGGAGACGGTGATCTACGACCCCGATCTGACGCTCGGTCTGCCCGTAGCGATGAGTGTGGCTAGCGGCCTCAACGCCATGGCCCACGCGGTCGAAGCGCTCTATGCGCCCGACACGAATCCCGTGATATCGCTGATGGCAGTGGAAGGGCTTCGCGCGCTCAAATCGGCCCTGCCAATGATCGTCGAAACCCCCGACAACGTGGCGGCGCGCGGTGAGGCGCTCTATGGCTCGTGGCTGTGCGGTGTCGTGCTCGGATCGGCCGCGATGTCGCTGCATCACAAGCTGTGTCACACGCTCGGCGGTGGCTTCGACCTCCCGCACGCGGAGACACATGCAATCCTGCTGCCACATACCGCCGCCTACAACGCCCGCGCGGCGGCGGCGCAGCTTGCGCCGGCCGCAGCGCTTTTTGGCGGCGATCTGGGCGGCGGCCTTCATGACTTCGCCGCCAGCATCGGCGCGCCGATGGCGCTCAAGGACCTTGGCTTCAGCGAGGACTACATCCCGAGCGCCGCCGGAATGGCGACCGAAAACCCCTATGCCAATCCGCGCGAGGTCACGCGCGAAGGTATTCTCGACCTGCTGACGCATGCCCATTCGGGAACGCGCCCCGCCCCCAACTGAAGGAACCGATCCGATGAACGAACAGGCCAAGATCGACTACTTTACCGAAGACGGCTCCGTGGCGGCGGTCAATGCACGTATTTCCGGCGATACACATGACCGCCTCGCCGACGTGATGCGCAGCCTCGTCCACCATCTCCATGCCTTCATCAAGGACGTGGAACTGACGCAGGAGGAATGGGGCGTCGCGATCGACTTTCTCACCCGCACCGGTCAGATGTGCGACGAGAACCGGCAGGAATACATTTTGCTCTCCGATGTGCTCGGCGCCTCCATGCTGGTCGATGCGATCAACAACCGCCGCCCGACCGGAGCGACCGAGAACACAGTGCTCGGCCCTTTCCATGTCGACGGAGCGCCGGAATATGCGATGGGGGAGAACATCACTAAGCAGGGCGGCCGCGAGACCTGCCTCTTCGAAGGTCATGTGAAGGACCTCGACGGCAACCCTGTGGAAGGGGCGCGCATCGACGTCTGGTGCGACAGCGAGGACGGCTTCTACGATGTGCAGCAGCCGGACGTGCAGCCGCGGCACAATAATCGCGGCGTCTTCACCACGGGGCCCGATGGTCGCTACTGGTTCCGCGGGATCAAGCCGGTTTCCTACCCGATCCCCGATGACGGCCCGGTCGGGCAGATGCTGACCAAGCTCGGCCGCCATCCCTACCGCCCCGCGCACATGCATTTCATCGTGAGCGCGCCGGGGTTCGACACGGTGGTCACGCACACCTTTGTCGCGGGCGACGACTACCTGACCTCCGACGCCGTCTTCGGCGTGAAGGAGAGCCTGATCGCCAGCTACGAGCCGGTGGAAGATGGCGAGACCAAATGGCGGACCGCGTATGATTTCGTGCTCCACAGGAGCGAGTGAAAAGGGGAGGGAAGGGACATGGCCGACAATTTGGGGGGCGTGATCGTCACCGGGGCCGCGCGCGGCATCGGTCTGGCCATCGCGCAACATGCGGCGAAGTCGGGTTACGGCGTGGTGATCGGCGATATCGACGTCGAGGCGGGTCAGGCTGCGGCGGACGGCATCGTGGCCGATGGCGGGCGCGGGATCTTCTGCAAGCTGGACGTGACAGACCGTGCCGCCGTTCAGGCCGCGATCCGCGCCTGTGAGGACGCCTACGGGTTCCTCCATGGAATGGTGAACAATGCGGGCTTCAACCGCCCCATGCCCTTCCTTGAAGCGACCGAGGAGAACTGGACCCAGATCATGGCCGTGAACGGTCTCGGCGTGCTGATCGGCATGCAGGAAGCTGGCAAGGCGATGATCGCCGCCGGCACGAAGGGCAAAATCATCTCGACGGCGTCCATGGCCGGCCGCGCGGGCTTTGGCGATTTCGCGCCCTATTGCGCGTCCAAGGCTTCGGTCATCAGCCTGACGCAGGCGGCAGCCAAGACGCTCGCCCCGCATGGCATCTGCGTGAACGCATTCGGGCCCGGCATCGTCGACACCGAGCTTTGGGATGGCCTCGACCGCGACCTGATGGAGATGGGCGCGACCTCAGAGCCGGGCGAAGCGATCCGCAATTTCGCCGAAGGCATCCCGCTTGGCCGCGTGTCACTGCCCGAGGATGTGGCGGGGACCGTCGATTTCCTGCTGTCGCCCGCCTCGAACTACATGACCGGTCAGTGCCTGATGATTGACGGCGGGATGATCATGCAATGACCGCACCCGGACGGAGTGGAGACTGGCCTTGCCCCTGAATGACAGCCCCCGCATCGCCTTCATCGGGACCGGCGCGCAAGGCGCATCGGTCGCGGCGGATTTCGCCGTCGCGGGCCTCGACGTGACCTTCATCGACCAATGGCCTGCCCATGTGGAGGCGATGCGCGCCAACGGACTGACGGTGAACCTGCCGGAGCGGCAGATCCACACAAGGGTCAAGGCGCTGCACCTGTGCGAGATCGCCGAGATCCGGGAGCCCTTCGACGTCGTGTTCATGGTGGTGAAAGCCTATGACACGCGGTGGGCCGCGGAGATGATCAAGCCGGTTCTGGCCGAGGACGGTTTCGTCGTCGGCCTCCAGAACGGCATGACGCATGAGGACATCGCCGATATCGTCGGGGCGCACCGGACCATCGGAGCCGTCATCCAGATCGCCTCCAACATGTGGGAGCCGGGCGTCACGAACCGGCAGAACGACACCGACGAGTCGTGGTTCGCTCTCGGCGCGCTCGACCCGGAACGCCAGCATCTGGTCGAGTATGTCGCGGACCTCCTGCGCCATTCCGGCACTGTCGAGGTGGTGGACGACATCCGGTCCGCCAAATGGATGAAGCTTGTAGTCAACGCGGCGGAGCTTGTCCCTTCGGCCATCGTTGATACGGAGCTGCGCGAGGCTGCCCAGGACCCCGCCTATCTCGAAGCCATGCGACTGGCGGGATACGAGGCGATGTCCGCCGCGCTCGCCGATGGGGCGACGATCATGCCGATCATAGGGATGCCGCCAACCATGAGCAACGACCCTGATCGCTACGTAGACCAGATCTTCGAGAAGGTGCTGACGACCTTCTCCCGCGACGACACGCTGACCACCTCGCTTCAGGATTGGCGGAAGGGACGGCGCGCAGAAGTGGCGGAGGTCAACGGCATCGTCGTCGAGGTGCTCAAGAAGCAGGGCCGCGCCGCCCCGATGAACGAGCTAGTCGTGCAGATGGCCCTCGATATCGAGGCCGGGCGGCATGAAGCCGGTCGCCACAATGCCGAGAAGCTGATCGCGGCGCACAAGGCGATCGTGGCGGAGAGGTAGCGGGCAGCAGACCGGGAAAAGTCGAGCGTTTACCAGGGAGGAGAGACGACAATGACGGAACAACTGACGGTCATCGCGCATCTGCGCGCCATCGACGGCCAGATCGAAGAGACGAAGGCCTTTCTCACGGGGCTGATCGAGCCGACCCGGCAGGAGCCTGGCTGCGTCGAATACTGGCTGCATCAGGACAATGACGACCCGGCGGAATTCACGTTCTATGAGAATTGGACGAACCGGGGCGAATGGGACAAGCACATGGAATTGCCCCATCTCCAGAAGTTCGCCGAGGTGAAAGACAAGGTCTTCGAGCTTCAGAAACTGCGGCTGATGACGATGATCTGCGAGCCGGAGAGCAAGCGATGAGCGGCGGGCTTCCCGGCCTCCATGGGACGGACCATGTGGGCTTCACCGTTCCGGACGTGGAAGCGGCCACGCGCTTCTTCGTCGACGTGATCGGTTGCGAGGTGGTGTTCGAGATCGGCCCTTTCATCGCCGATGATGACTGGATGCAGGTGCATCTCGACGTGCATCCCCGAGCGGTTATCAAGACGCTGCGGATGCTGCGTTGCAAGAACGGCCCGGCTTTCGAGCTCTTCGAATACGACCTCGACGGCGCAAACCAGGCGCCGCCGCCCAACAGCGACGTCGGGGCCGCGCATCTGGGCTTCATGGTGGAGGACATGGACGCCGCCTTGGCCCATCTGAGGGCGCATGGGGTCGAAGTGCTCGGCGAGCCGACCACGATGACCGAAGGTCCATCGGAGGGCCTGACCTGGGTCTATTTCAAGGCGCCATGGGGCATGGCGTTGGAACTCGTCAGTTACCCCGACGGCATGGCCGTCACCCGGGCCAACCCGGACGCGCTCTGGTCGCCGGTGGCCAGCTGAGCGATAGTATGGAAACAGCGCCCGCTCCGCTCCTGGGCGGGTCCGCGCAATGACATAACTCGCGGACGAGACCGACCATGACAGACCCCACCACCCCCCCTTGCATCATCTGCGTCGCGATCACCGGGAGCCTGCCGCGCAAGTCCGACAACCCGGCGGTTCCCGTGACCGTGGCCGAACAGGTGGAAAGCACGCAGGAAGCGTTCGAGGCCGGCGCCTCCATCGTCCACGCCCATGTACGCAACGCCGATGAAACCCCATCCTCGGACCCGGAGAAGTTCGCCGCCCTGAAGGAAGGGCTGGAAAAACACTGCCCCGGCATGATCATCCAGTTCTCGACCGGCGGCCGGTCTGGCGCGGGCCGAACGCGCGGGGGCATGTTGCCGCTGAAACCAGACATGGCCTCGCTTTCCGTCGGGTCCAACAACTTCCCCACGCGGGTCTACGAGAACCCACCGGACCTTGTGGACTGGCTGGCTGCGGAGATGCTGACCCACGGGGTGAAGCCGGAGATCGAGGCCTTCGATCTGAGCCACATCCTCAAGGCGAAGGAGATGTCGGAGAAGGGGCAGTTGGCGGGCACGCCCTATGTGCAGTTCGTGATGGGCGTGAAGAACGCGATGCCCGCCGACCGCGACGTGTTCGACTACTACATTCACACCGTTCATCGGCTTTTCGGACAGGACGCGCCGTGGTGCGCCGCCGGGATCGGTGCAAACCAGGTCGTCCTGAACGAATGGGCCATCGCGGCGGGTGGCCATGCAAGGACGGGACTGGAAGACAACGTGCGACTGGATCGAGATACACTGGCTCCCTCCAACGCTGCACTGGTCCGGCGTGTGGTCGAGATCTGCGACGAGTACGAACGCCCCGTCGCAACATGGCAAGAGGCGCGTCAGATCCTCGGGCTGCAGATGCCCGCCACCCACGCGGAGATCACGGTATGAAAAAACTCTACGGTTCCGCGGCCGAGGCGCTGGACGGGGTTCTGTTCGACG
>WVSO01000047.1 GCA_015689745.1 Rhodobacterales bacterium HKCCSP123
GCCGGGCAGAAGGCCCGCGGCCCGCGGCCGGGCCCAACCGGCGCAGGCCGAAGGCCGAGCCGGGCGGGAGCCCCCCTTTTCACCCCCCCGAGAGGATCTCGGCGTAAAGCTCGGGGTCGGCATTGCCGCCCGAAAGCGTGCAGATCACCGGCCCGTCGTCCAGCGCGCTCCCATGGAAAAGCGCCGCCGCCAGCGCCACCGCGCCGCCCGGCTCCACCACCAGCTTCAGACGCAGGGCGGCGAGCCGCATCGCCTCCTTCACCTCCAGCTCGGTCACCACGATGCCCGGCCCGCAGAGCCGCTTCAGGACCGGAAAGGTGATCTCGCCCGGCATCGGCGTCAGGATCGCGTCGCAAAGCCCCGCCTCGGGCGCGCCATGCCCGGTCCGCTCCCCCGCCGCCAGCGAGCGGGCGGTGTCGTCGAAACCCTCGGGCTCGACGGGCCGCACGCGCAGCCCGGGCGCCTTCGCCTCGAGCGCCAGCGCGATCCCCGCCGTCAGCCCGCCCCCGCCGCAGCAGGTCAGCACGGTTCCATCGGTCACGCCCGCAAGGGCAGCCTGCGCCGCGATCTCGAGGCCGCAGGTCCCCTGCCCCGCGATCACCTGGCCGTCGTCGAAGGGCCGGATCAGCGTCATCCCCCGGTCGGCCACCAGCCGGTCGCCGATCACCTCGCGCTTCTCGCCGCCCGCGCGGTCGTAGAGCACCACCTCCGCGCCCAGCGCGCGGGTGTTCTCGATCTTCAGCGCCGGCGCGTCGCGCGGCATGATGATGATCGCGGGCACCCCGTGAAGCGCCGCGGCCCGCGCGACGCCCTGCGCGTGGTTGCCCGAGGAATAGGCGATGACGCCCTTCGCGCGCGTCCGCGCGTCCAGCGCCGAGACCGCCGACCAGCCGCCGCGGAACTTGAAGCTGCCCGTGTGCTGCAGGACCTCGGCCTTGGCCAGGACGGGGCGTCCCGCGATCTCGTCGAGGAAGGGCGAGGAAAGCAGCGGGGTTTCCCGCACGACGCCCGCGGCACGGGCCGCGGCGGCTTCGATCATGGCGATATCGGTCATTGCGCCTTCTCCAGAACGGTTTCGATCACGGCGATGGCCTCGGGCTCGTCGAGAAAGGGGACATGGCCGCGATCGGCCAGTTCGGCACAGGCCATGTCGGGCCTGCGGCGGCGCATCTCGGCCGCCGTCTCCACCGACAGGATGTTCGACCCCGCCCCGCGGATCAGGCCAAGGGGCGCGCCGGCCAGCGCGTCGAAGAGGGGCCAGAGGTCCGGGGCGACGGCATCCGGCGCGAAGGCGGGGGCCACCGCCGCGCGCAGGCCCGGATCGTAACGGTTCACGAGGCGTCCCTCCTCCTGCCGGAAGAGACGGCGCGCCATCGCGGCCCATGTCCCGGCGGGCACGTCGCGGAAGGCCGGGGCGTAGTGCCGGGGAAAGGCGGCGGCGGCCTCTTCCAGTGTCTTCGCCTTCGGCGGCAGGCCGACGTAATCCATGATGTAGGCCAGGCCCTCGGGCATCACCTCGGGGCCGATGTCGTTGAAGATGACACCCGCGATCCGGTCCCGCGCCATCGCCGCCAGGACCATCGCCACCAGCCCGCCCCGCGACGTGCCGAGGATCGTGACCCGGTCCAGCCCCAGGTGGTCGAGCAGCGTCACCACGTCGGCGGCCTCGACGGGCACCTGGTAGCTCATGGGGTCGCCCCAGTCCGATCCGCCCCGGCCGCGGAAATCCATGCGGATCACCTGCGCGCGCTGCGCGAAGGCCTCCACCACGGGCTCGAAATCCTCCATGTTGCGCGTGAGCCCCGGCAGGCAGAGCAGCGGTGCGCCCTGTCCCGTCACGTCATAGGCCAGGTTCAGGCCATCGGCCGATGTCACGAATTCCATCGTCAGACCCCCAGCATGGCGGGCACCGCCGTCAGGTCGGCGGCGATCTCGTCGGGGCGCCCCGGCAGGCGGTCCAGGGGCAGGCCCGTCCGGTTCACCCAGAGCGTGCGGAACCCGTAGGCCGCGCCCGCGCAGGCATCCCAGCCGTTCGAGGAAACGAAGAGCACCTCCCCGGGCGTACCGCCGAACCGCGCCCCGACAAGATCGTAGACGCGCCAGTCGGGCTTGAAATTGCCCACCGCCTCGACGCTCAGGACCGCGTCCAGATGCGCACCGATCCCGGCGGAGTCCACCGCCCCCTCCAGCATCCTGGGCGAGCCGTTCGACAGGATCGCGCAGGCCAGCCCGCCCGCCTTGAGGCGCGCCAGCATCCCGGGCACCTCGGGATAGGCCGCGAGCCGCCAGTAGAGGCCCAGCAGCCCCTCCCGGAGCGCGGCATCATCCTGCAGGCCCGCGCGCTCCAGCGCCCAGTCGAGCCCGTCCCGCGTCAGCTGCCAGAAATCGCAATAATCGCCCGTCACCGCCCGCAGCCAGGAATATTCCAGCTGTTTCAGCCGCCAGTCCGCCGCCACCTGCTGCCAGACCGCGGCTAAGCTTTCGCGCCCCGGTTCATGGGCCAGCGCGCGCGCCGCGGCGCTCACGTCGAAGAGCGTGCCATAGGCGTCGAAGATGCAGGTCGTGATCCGTGTCATGTCCCCTCCCGTCCGGTTGGCCGCACCCTTGCACGGCGGGCAGCGCGCGACAATTCGTGTCGCACCGGTTTCATCCCGGCCGGCAAGTCCCTATACTCCGAAGGGAGCCGCGGCAGATCGGATCACGCCGCAGAACCCATCTTTCCCCACACAAAGGATATCCCATGACCCAGGCAACCGCCGGAAGCACCGTTTCGATTCACTACACCGGCACGCTCGCCGATGGCACCACCTTCGACAGTTCCGAAGGGCGCGAACCGCTGACCTTCGAAATGGGCGCGGGCCAGATCATCCCCGGCCTCGAGGCCGCACTCGACGGGATGGCCGAGGGCGAGAGCAAGACCGTCACCATTCCCGCCGCCCAGGCCTATGGCCCGCGCCGCGAGGAGGCGATGCAGCAGGTCCCGCGCGAGGCGGTGCCCGATCACATCCCGCTCGACCTCGGAACGCAGCTGCAGGTTCAGACGCCCGACGGCCAGGCGATGCCGGTGACCGTCGCCGAGGTCACCGACGCCCATGTGACGCTGGACGCCAATCACCCCCTGGCGGGCCAGGACCTGACCTTTGCCGTCGAGATGGTGAAGGTCGCCTGAGCGGCGCCCTCGCCGCGCGCGGCCTCCGGTCCGTCCCAGGCGGCGACCGCCGCCCGGACCTCGGGCGTCAGGTGCCGGACCAGCGCCGCGCCCCCCGGCGCGCGCAGCACCTGCCTCTGGCGGCGATAGGGCATGCTGCGATCCTTTTTCAGGATCGGAAAGTTCAGCAGGCCGATCAACACCGCCGGATGGCTCGACAACAGGTACCCGCCGCGCCCGGTGCCGGCGGGGTGGGTTCCGGTTTCGACGCCCGCCACGTCGGTCGGACCACCGTTCCGGACCGCGTCATAGGCCGCGACCTCGGCCCGGAGCGCGGGGGGCAGGACGGATCGGTCCGGCGCCTCGTAGGCGTCGTGCAGGGCCGCCACCGTCAGCCCGGCCTCACGGCAGGCCCGCGTCAGCCGCATCTCGCCATGGCGCACGGTGCGGACCTTGTTGTTCATCATCGCGTAGCCGCTCCAGAACCGGGCGAAGGCCGGGCTTTCCAGCGTGCGGCGCGAGAAGAGCAGCATGTAGGATTGCAGATGCGCCCGGCGCGGGGCGCGGTGGTCAACGTGAACCGGTCCCGCGACATCGACGTTCAGCCGCTCGAGCCTGTCGAGCAGGTCGCACTCGCGCAGTGCCGGGAACCAGATGGAATCGTTGAGAAGCAGCAGCCTCTCGGGGCGCGTGCCGCCCTCGAGGCAGGCGAGGAGTTCCTGCCGGTAGCCGCCGAAATCGTGGCCATGGTTCGGCCGCTCGACAAGTCGCGCGCAGAGCGGCAGCAGCCGGTCCCGGTCCCCGGGCGCCAGACCTCCGTTCGCGACGACGTGGACCGCGTAGCCGGCCTTGGCGAGGTGGCGACAGGTGGCGGGGACCGTATCCTGAAGGCCCGCTGGCTGGTAGACGAGGAAGATCGCGACCCGTCCGGTCGGGGCCTGTCCGCCTGCATGGGCGCGGTAGGCCCCCCGGGGCGATCCGGGGATGGAGACGGAACCACAGCCATTCGAGCGGACGCACCGGCAGGAACATCAGCATCCGCCGCAGCCGCCGCAGCTCCCGCCTCAGTTTCCACGACTCGATCATGCCGCGGCCACCCATTGCCCGCTGTCCAGCCGGTCGCCGACCGTGTCGAACCCGGCGAACTCGAGCGCCTCGTCTCGGGCGAGCGCCTCGAGATAGTCGAGCGCCTCGAGATAGCGTGCCCGCGTCTTGGGGCGGGTCAGGACGTCGGTGCGGCTTTCGGCAAGGATGTAGGGCATCGGCTGGTTCAGCGCCTGCGCGCAGATCGCCCCGACCCAATCGGGATTGCTGCCGAGCAGCAGCTTGCTGCGGCGCGGGGAGCCGTCCCGGTTGCTGCCGACCAGCCCGGAACTGACCGGCAGTTCCCAGAGCGCATGGGTCTGCGGACCGGGCACACGGAAGTCCTCGACCGAGGGCCGGAACGGCACCCTCGGCGTCGCCGAGTAATCAGGGATGCGCCCGGTGCAGCGTTCGCCCCGGCCCATCGGACGGGAGATGTTGAGCCCCGGGTCCATCGAGTAGTCGATGCGGACGCCGGCCTCCTGCAGGATCGGCAGGGCACGGGCGTGCATGAAATTGTCGCCGAAGGAAAAGGCCGCGGGGGCTGCGCCCATCCGGTCCTGGAACGCCTCAAGCCCGACGGCGAGGCAATGGCAGATCCACTTCGCATCCTCGAACTCGGCGATCCAGCTGTCGCGGAAGAACCGGCGCACCGGCCGCCAGGTGTGGACATGCAGGCCGACGACATCGCCGGCCTCCTGCAGCCGCGCGATCCGGTCGCCGTGACGGTCGAAGACCCAATCTGGCCTGCCGTAGGCGATCTCGATCTGCGGATCGGCCCTGAGGCTCCAGTTGAACCGCACGGCCCGGCCGCTGGCATCCTCGAGCCGCGCGCGACGGTCCGTCAGCAGGTCGAACAGCTCGGCGACGCCGGTCCAGTCCTGCCGGCCGCCCCGCACGAGGCGATGCGTGGGTTCGACATGGATGGAAAGCAGGATGGGGACGGGCAACACACTGCACCACACTCGTTACTGACCCGCGGGAGTGTAGAGCCGGCCGGGGGCGAACGGAACAGGTTTTGTCCGGGTCCGTCACGACCGCGTCGCGGCTGAGCCAGATCAAGGCGAAGGGCGCCCGCTCCTGATGGGATGTGGGCGGGAGGATGCGGCGATGACCGACAGGCTGGACCAGTTGCGCGCACGACTGCAGGCGGCGCGCGACGCCATGGAAGAGGAATTCGAGGCGCGCCGCGCGGCGATCCGCTACCGGGTCGAGGGGGCGCGGGTCGTCTTCGAGGAGGACGTGCTGGCCGCCCATCGCGCCGCGCGCGAGAACCTTGCCGATTTCCTGCGCCGCACCCGCCCGATGGTCGTGCTGACGGCACCGGTGATCTACGCCCTTGTCGTGCCGCTCGCGGCTCTCGATCTCTGCGTGACGCTCTACCAGCGGGTCTGCTTCCCGGTCTATGGCATCGCCCCCGTCCGCCGCCGCGAGCATGTCGCGATCGACCGCCACCACCTTGCCTATCTCAACGGCCTGCAGAAGCTGAACTGCGTCTATTGCGGCTACGCCAACGGCGTCCTGTCCTACGCGCGCGAGATCGCCAGCCGGACCGAAGCCTACTGGTGCCCGATCAAGCACGCCCGCCGCGTACCCGACCCGCATGAGCGGATGGCGGGGTTCGCGGATTACGGCGATGCGGACGGGTTTTCCGGCGAGACGGAGCGGCAGCGCCGCCGCCTCGGCAGCCGGGGCGGGCCTCCGCCCGGCTAGCCCTGTGGCTTGCGCCGGCCCGTGAATTTCATGCCCGGATCACCGAGTTGCTCGGCCGGGCCGGCCCAGGCATAGGCCAAGAGGCAGGGGTCACGCTCGCCCGTGGTGATCCGATGCTCGTCGCCGGGGCGGTTGAGGATGAGAGAACCGGGCGCATAGACGGCGGCATTGTTCTCGGACCAGGCACCGGCGACCGAGATGTAGCTTTCCTCGATCTTGGAATGGCTGTGCTGCGGGTAGGTCGTGCGCGGCGCGAACAGCACGAACCCGAGGATGAGCCGATCCCAGACGATCGGTCCACGGGGGCCCAGGATCTCGCAATAGGCGTATTTCTTCGCCAGCGCCGGGGGGACGCGGTCGTATCCGTATTCCCAGGTCAGGGTCTCGCGGATCTCGCGCAATGCGCGGGCCATGCCCTGCATGTTGCCCCGCTCGCCCAGGTCGAGGCCGCGCGACAGATGCGCGGTGACGGGCTTCAAACTGGCGGCGCGCGGGTCGAAGGGCGGGTTGGCCGCGAAGATGCGCGACAGCTCGTCCCGCACCCGCTTGCGATGGCCCCGGATCGCGGTGCTGCCCCCCGCCGAGCCGTGGCGGTAGAGCATCTCGAACTCCCGCAGGAGGTAGACGAAATCGGGATGGTCGTTGAGGGTGCCGCTCATCGCCGCCTCCCGTCGTCGCGTGGCCGTGCGGGCCGTCGTCACATGTTCTCGGGCTGCTGCATGCCCAGAACGTGATACCCGCCATCGACGATGACGATCTCGCCCGTCGTGCAGGCCCCGTACTCCGAGCAGAGATAGACCGCCGTGCCGCCGATCGCCTCGAGCGTGGCATTCGCGCGCAAGGGCGCGTTCGCCTCGGTCGTCTTGAAGGTCTTGCGCGCCCCCCCGATGGCCGCGCCCGCCAGCGTCTTCATCGGCCCGGGGCTGATCGCGTTGACGCGGATCTGCTGCGGGCCGAGGTCGTTGGCGAGGTAGCGCACGGAGGATTCGAGCGCTGCCTTGGCCACGCCCATCACGTTGTAGAAGGGCGTGACGCGGTTCGAGCCCTGGTAGGTCAGCGTGATGAGCGACCCGCCCTCCGGCATCAGCTCCGAGGCGCGCTTGGCCACGTCGATGAAGGAATAACAGCTGATCGTCAGCGAATTGCGGAAGTTGTCGCGCGTGGTGTTGATGAAACGGCCGGTCAGCTCGGTCTTGTCGGAATAGGCGATGGCATGGACCACGAAATCGAGCGTCCCCCACCGATCCTTGAGCGTGGCGAAACAGGCGTCCATGCTGGCGTCATCCATCACGTCGGCATCGACGAGCAGGTCCGAGCCGAGCGAGGCGGCCAGCGGTTCGACCCGCTTGCCGAAGGCTTCGCCCTGGTAGGAAAAGGCCAGCTCCGCCCCCTCGGCATGCAGGGCCCTTGCGATGCCCCAGGCGATGGACCGGTCATTCGCGACCCCCATCACCAAGCCGCGCTTGCCCGTCATCAAATTCGCCATCGTCGTCTTACCCGTTGAAGCGGCTGAGCAGCATCGACCCGTTGGTGCCGCCGAAGCCAAAGGAATTGGTCATAACCGTATCAAGGCCCGCGCCTTCGCGCAGGCTGGTTGCGATCTCGTCCGGGGAAAGCGCCGGATCGAGGGTCTCGACATTGATCGAGGGCGCGATGAAATCGCCCTTGAGCATCAGGAGGCAGAAAATCGCCTCCAGCGCGCCGGCAGCACCCTGCGCGTGGCCGGTCATCGATTTGGTCGAGGAAATGGGCGGCGTGGACCCTTCACCGAACACGCGGCGCACCGCCTGGACCTCGCCCACGTCGCCGACGGGGGTCGAGGTGCCATGGGCGTTGATGTAATCGACGCGCCGCCCCTCGGGCAGGGTCTGCAGCGCCAGCCGCATCGCCCGCTCGCCGCCCTCGCCGCTCGGCGCGACCATGTCGTGCCCGTCGGAGGTCGCGGCGAAGCCCGTGACCTCGGCCAGGATGGTGGCACCGCGCGCCTGCGCGTGTTCCAGCGCCTCCAGCACCACGATGCCGCCGCCGCCCGCGATGACGAAGCCGTCGCGGCCAGCGTCGAAGGCGCGCGAGGCGCGCTCGGGCGTGTCGTTGTATTTCGAGGACATCGCCCCCATCGCGTCGAAGAGGCACGAGAGCGTCCAGTCCAGCTCCTCCGCCCCGCCTGCGAACATCACGTCCTGCTTGCCCAGCATGATCTGTTCCGCCGCCACCCCGATACAGTGCAGCGAGGTAGAGCAGGCAGAGGTTATCGAATAGTTAATGCCCTTGATCTTGTAGGCGGTCGCAAGGTTCGCCGAGATCGTCGAGGACATGCACTTCGGCACCGCGAAGGGGCCGATCCGCTTGGTCCCGCCGGATTTCAGCACGGTCTGGTGGGCGGCGAACATGGCGGAGGTCGAAGGTCCGCCCGAGCCCGCGATCAGGCCCGTGCGCTCGTTCACGATCTGCCCCTCCTCGAGGCCGGCATCGGCGATCGCCTGCGCCATGGCGATATGCGCATAGGCGGCACCGGGCCCCATGAAGCGCAGCGCGCGCTTGTCGACATGTTCGGCGGGGTCGATCTTGAGCGTCCCCGCGATCTGGCTGCGGAAGCCGTGCTCGACCATGTCGGGATGGGTTTCGATGCCCGAGCGGCCCGCGCGCAGAGACGCCTCCACCTCGGCGGCGGTGTTCCCGATGGGCGAGACGATGCCCAGCCCCGTGACGACGACCCGTCTCATGTGCTCACCTCTGGCTTCGCGCGGCGCAAGCGGCCTTCCTTCGCAATGATTGGGACTGTCTAGGGAAGCCTGCGCCTTGGCGCAAGGTGGCGGCACATGCGAAACGGGGACCTCAGCCCTGTCCGGGCCGATTGCCCGCGGCCGCGGCAACCCGGTCGTCCGGCTCCGGCTCCTGCGGCGGGGCCTGGTCGGCGAAGCTGCTGCGGACCAGCCATTTCGTCAGGGTCCGGGCCAGAAGGTCATGGCCGATCAGCGATATGCGCCCATCCCCGATCATGGTCTCGAAGCGCGCATGACCCATCCAGGCTGCGGTCAGGTCACGCAGTTTGCTCACGATGTACAGATCGACCGCATGCTTGGGATCCGTGAAGCACAGGTCCGTCTCTTCGCCCGGCTTGGCGACCAGCCAGTAGTTCTGCGTGCCCTGGGGGGTATCGTTGAGGATGAACTGGATCACGGACTTGCGGCGTGGCATCTCCATCAGGTCGATCTTGCCCCGGATCTTCCACATCAGCATGCGCGCATCGAGCGAGGCCAGGGACAGGTTGCAGTCGATGTTCCTGTGCGCCCAGTTTCCAAGCCCCATGATCAGCGGCTTCAACTCCTCGGCCATCTGCGTGGCAAGGTACTCGGCGTGGCCTCCCGGGCCGTCCTCGCTGCGGGTGACGAGCCCGTTGGCCTCCAGTTCCCTGAGGCGCTTGGAGAGCAATCCGGGCGACATGCCGGGCACACCACGGTTGATCTCGTTGAACCGGGTGGATCCCGACCAGATCTCGCAGAGGACCAGCATCGTCCAGCGCGGCTCCAGCAGGCTGGCCGCCATCGCGACCGGGCAGAACTTGGGGTAGGTCTCGTTCGGCATCGCGCCACCTCCGCCCCCAGCTAAGCACCCGGGGGGGCACACGTCCACTTCACAATCTGTAGTGGCTGTGCTGCACCCTCTGAAGTGGCCAGGGCCCGGCGCGGGCTGGCAGCCTGTCCGTACCACGGATCAAGCAACGGAGGGCATCATGCCACTGGTGGATATCGAAGTGATCGAAGGCGTGTTCGACGACGCGCAGAAGGCACAGATGATCGAGAAGGTGACCAACGCGATGGTCGAGGTCGAGGGCGAGAACATGCGCGGGGTCACCTGGGTGCGCGTCAAGGAAGTCCGCAGCGGCCAATGGGGCATCGGTGGCACGACGCCGAGCGCCGCGGACATCAAGGCGATGGCCGCCGGGTGACAGGACGCGATCCGGGGTGCAGGGCCGCGCCCCGGGTCGCCCCCCCCGCTCAGCTCTCGCTCAGGGCGACCTTCATGTCGCGGACCTGGTAGATCACCTCGCCATCGGCCTCGACGATGCCGTCGGCGACGCCCATGGTCAGGCGGCGGGTCTGGATCGCCTTGGTGAAATCCACCTTGTAGGTCAGCATCTTGCGGTCGGGCCGCACCATGCCCGTGAGCTTCACCTCGCCCACGCCAAGCGCGTAGCCCCGCCCCGTCCAGCCGCGCCAGCCGAGGTTGAAGCCGGTGAGCTGCCAGAGCCCGTCAAGGCCAAGGCACCCCGGCATGATCGGGTTGCCGGGGAAGTGGCAGGAAAAGAACCAGAGGTCGGGCGTGATGTCGAATTCCGCCACCACATGCCCCTTGCCATGCGCGCCACCATCGCCCGAGATCTCGGTGATGCGGTCCATCATCAGCATCGGCGGTTCGGGCAGCTGCGCGTTGCCGGGGCCGAAAAGCTCGCCCCTGGCGCAGGCCAGCAGCGCCTCCTTGTCGAAGGATGTCGGATAGTCTGCCATGTCCCCCCGCAGGTGTTGGTCGCTCGCGCCCTCCAGCGCCCGGATCGTCTAGCACCCCGCCCGACCGTGGCGCAAGGGCGCGGCAGAACGGCGCTTTGAGATTGAAACGCTAGGCCGTTGCGCCCTATATGGGGCTGATACCCGGAGAAAGACGCCCACCATGACCCCCGAAGCCCTCGAACGCGGAAAAAGCTGGCTCGCCACTGCCGACCTGCGGCCGACCCGGCAGCGCCTCGCGCTGGCCGCCCTTCTCGTGGGCGACGGTCAGGACCGGCACGTCACCGCCGAGGGTCTGCACGACGCCGTGCTCTCGACCGGCGACCGGGTGTCGCTGGCGACCGTCTACAACACGCTCAAGGCCTTCTGCGACGCGGGCCTGATGCAGGAGGTCACGGTCGACGGCAGCCGCAGCTACTTCGACACGCGGATGGACGACCACCCGCATTTCCATTTCGAGGAAAGCGGTCAGCTGACCGACGCGCCCGCGGGCGAGCTGGACATCCGCGCCCTGCCCGACGTGCCCGAAGGCTACGAGATCGCCAAGCTCGACGTGGTGATCCGCCTGCGCAAGACCCGGTGACGGCGCGCATCGCCGCGGGCATCGCGGCGGCGGTCAGCCTTGTGCTGACCCTTGTCCTCACGGTCGCCTTCTTCAACGGCTACTGGCGCAATCGCGACTGTTTCGACGATCGCGGACGTTGCTTTGTCCCCGAAGACGGATCGGTCTTCAGCGCGAACAGCATCTATCTCGCACCGCTGGCAGTGATATTCGGCATCCTGTTCGTCATCGGATCGCTATTTGCCGGCCGCCGCTGACGCAGGTATCGCCGCAACGCGGCGTCCGACGGCCCTTTTGCCCTAGCCAAAGCGGGGCAGAGCCTGTAACCGCTCCGCCAACCCTCAGATCCCCCGAAAAGGCCCCCCATGGACCTCCGCAACATCGCGATCATCGCGCATGTCGACCACGGCAAGACGACGCTGGTCGACAACCTCCTGAAGCAATCCGGCGCCTTCCGCGAGAACCAGGCCGTGGCCGAGCGCGCGATGGACAGCAACGACCTCGAGCGCGAGCGCGGGATCACGATCCTGGCCAAGGCGACCTCGGTCGAGTGGAAGGGCACGCGCATCAACATCGTCGACACCCCCGGCCACGCCGATTTCGGCGGCGAGGTCGAGCGGATCCTGTCGATGGTCGATGGCGTGGTGCTGCTGGTGGATGCCGCCGAAGGTCCGATGCCGCAGACCAAGTTCGTCACCTCCAAGGCGCTGGCCCTCGGCCTGCGCCCCATCGTGGTGCTGAACAAGGTCGACAAGCCCGACGCCGAGCCCGACCGCGCGCTGGACGAGGTCTTCGACCTTTTCGCCGCGCTGGACGCGGACGAGCAGCAGCTCGACTTCCCGCATCTCTACGCGAGCGGCCGCGCCGGCTGGGCCGACACCGAGCTCGACGGCCCGCGCAAGGACCTTGCCGCGCTCTTCGACCTCGTCGTGGCCCATGTGCCCCCGCCCAGGCAGATCGCGCGCGAGGGCGAGCCGTTCCAGATGCTCGCCACCACGCTGGGTGCCGACCCCTTCATCGGCCGCATCCTGACCGGCCGGGTCGAGGCCGGGCGTCTCAAGGCGGGCGAGACCATCAAGGCGCTGTCGCGCACGGGCGAGCGCGTCGAACAGTTCCGCGTGACCAAGATCCTCGCCTTCCGCGGCCTTGGCCAACAGCCCATCGACGAGGCCGTCGCGGGCGATATCGTGACGCTTGCCGGCATGTCCAAGGCAACCGTGGCCGACACGCTCTGCGACACCTCGGTCGACACGCCGATCCCGGCCCAGCCCATCGACCCGCCGACCATCTCGGTCACCTTCGGCATCAACGACAGCCCGCTCGCGGGCCGCGACGGCAAGAAGGTGCAATCCCGCGTCATCCGCGAACGCCTTCTGAAAGAGGCGGAATCGAACGTCGCCATCCGCGTCACCGACACCCCCGGCGGCGAAGCCTTCGAGGTCGCGGGCCGGGGCGAATTGCAGATGGGCGTTCTGATCGAGAACATGCGCCGCGAAGGCTTCGAGCTTTCCATCTCCCGCCCGCAGGTGATCCTGCGCGAAGAGAACGGCCAGACGCTCGAGCCGATCGAAGAGGTCACCATCGACGTCGACGACGATTACACCGGCGCCGTGATCGAGAAGCTGACAGGCCCCCGCCGCGGCGAGCTGGTCGAGATGAAACCGGCGGGCAGCGGCAAGACCCGGATCGTCGCCCATGTCCCCTCGCGCGGGCTGATCGGCTACCACGGTGAATTCATGACCGACACCCGCGGTTCCGGCGTGCTGAACCGCGTCTTCCACTCGTGGGAGGCCCACAAGGGCCCGATCCCGGGCCGCCGCGCGGGCGTGCTGATCTCGATGGAGAACGGTCAGGCCGTGGCCTATGCCCTCTTCAACCTCGAGGATCGCGGACGCATGTTCATCGGCGCCCAGGTCGAGGTCTACGAGGGCATGATCATCGGAGAGCACAGCCGCGACAACGACCTCGAGGTGAACCCGCTCAAGGGCAAGAAGCTCACCAACATCCGCGCCTCCGGCTCGGACGAGGCGGTGCGCCTGACCACCCCGATCACCATGTCGCTGGAAGAGGCCATCGCCTATATCGACGACGACGAGCTGGTCGAGGTGACGCCCAACGCGATCCGCCTGCGCAAGCGGTTCCTTGACCCGCACGAGCGCAAGCGGCAGTCTCGGGCCGCGAGCTGACGCCGTCACATGGCTCGTTTTTCAAGGGCGGGCCATTGATTGAAAAGGGAATTCCCCGCGTCATTGCGGTTCTTTCGGCTACCGCCTGGCTGACCGGCCCGGTTGGGGCCGAACCACGGACCTGCCCCGGCGGGCAGGTCCTGACGGAGGGGGCCGGCACCGACGCCGCGCTGATCTGCGAGCTGGCGCTCAGGGTCCGCGGCCAGCTGGCATCCTGCAACCTGACCGTCCCCGCCCCCCTGACCATCGAGATCGTGCCGGACCTGGCCGAGAACTGTGCCGGCCTCTACCATTGTGGCGAAAGCCGCATCGAGCTGCTGCCGCCCGCGCTCTACGTGGCGCGGCAGGACGCCCGGGGATTCCTGGCCTTTCGGCCGATCTCGACCGACGCCATCTTCGAAAGCCTGATGCGTCACGAGATGGCCCATGCCGCCCTCGACGACACGCCATGCCCCTTCAGCAGTTGCGTCGTCACGCAGGAATACGTCGCCTACACCATGCAGATTCTCTTCCTGCCCGAGGCCGACCGCGCCCTGTTCACGGCAGGGGCACCGGAGCCCGGAACGGTGAGCGCAGACATGCTTCACCCCATGATCCTGGTGATGGCGCCAGATCTCTTCGCACGCCGCGCCTGGCGTCACCTGATGGATCAGGACGATCCCTGCGACGTCATCGGCCGGATCGCCGACGGCCAGGTCACGCTCGACAGCCCCCAGTGGTGAGACGCAGGCATACCGCGCCCACAGGGCGCCGCATCATGCCTGCCTCGGGCTGAGCGATGGTCCGGTCAGGCCCCGCCGCGTGTTGATCCCGCGCTCGGCAAAAGCTGGTCCATCCGCATCGACGGCTGGTCGCAGCCCGCCTCGCCGACGATCCGCGCGGGTACGCCCGCCACCGTCTTGCAGGGCGGCACCTCGGCCAGCACGACGGACCCCGCCGCGATCCGGCTGCAATTGCCCACCCGGATGTTGCCCAGCACCTTCGCGCCCGCGCCGATCAGGACACCGTCGCCGATCTTCGGGTGCCGGTCTTCCTCTTCCTTTCCGGTCCCGCCCAGCGTGACCGAATGCAGCATCGAGACGTTGTCGCCCACCACCGCCGTTTCGCCCACGACGATGGAATGCGCGTGGTCGATCATGATGCCCTTGCCGATCCGCGCGGCCGGGTGGATATCCACGCCGAAGACCTCGGACACCCGCATCTGGATGAAATAGGCAAAGTCGCGCCGCCCCCGCTGCCACAGCCAGTGGCCCACGCGATAGGCCTGCACCGCCTGGAACCCCTTGAAGAACAGCAGGGGCTGGATGTAGCGATGGCAGGCCGGATCACGGTCATAGACCGCCATGATATCGGCCCGCGCAGCCGCGCCCAGGGACGGGTCCGCGCCATAGGCCTCGTCGGCGATCTCGCGCAGGAGCTGCTCCGACATCTCGCCCGACGCGAGCTTCTGCGCCATGCGATAAGCCAGGGCCTTCTCGAGCGTGTCGTGATGCAGGATGCAGCCGTGGATCAGGCCGCCCAGAAGCGGCTCCTCTCGAACGGCCCGTTCGGCCTCCTCCAGGATGCGCTGCCAGACCGGGTCAAGCCCAGCCAGTTTCCGTTGCACCTTCGCCATGGCGTAACCCTCCGGTCCTCACGCGCTCTCTCTACCCCAGATAGGCCCTTCGGTCCATCGAGGAAGGCCTGATGTCACGGAAAGGTCAGACCGGGTCGGGAAGGCTCAACTCGGCGTAATGCACGATCAGCCTGAGGGCGCCGCCGGCGAAGACCCCGCCCTGCGCCGTGATCTCGAGCGCGGAGGGCGACCAGTAGACGATCGGCGCGGCGGGCCCGCTGACCCAGGAATTGAGCGACACGCCCAAGCCGGTGCCGAACCGTCCGGTATCGCCTGCAACGCCAAGGTCCCAGGCCGTCGCCGTTGCGGTGATCGTGTCCGTCACCCGCCCCGTGACGCCGAAGATGATCGCGCGGGCGGGAATGACGACGGGCGTGGCAACCGAGCTGCCCGCCGTGATCGGCAGGTCGAACTCGTATGATTTCAATGACATGGCCGCCCCGGATGGGGTCAGGGTCACGGCCTCGGCGCGCCAGTCCGCGCCGTCCCAGATCGCCGCCTCGCCGGTGTCGAGCACATGGGTCTGCCACCCCGCCGTGCCTATGGCGTGAAAAACGGCCTCGGGGGTCATCCCCGGGCCGCCTCACCCACGTCTTCCAGCATGACCAAAGGCATGCCACGGAGCGTGCGCCCGGTCCAGAAGTTTTCTATTTACAAAGGGTTAACGAGATTTCAGCGATTCACCAAGTGTTAAAATAGCCCCAAGGCCTCACTGGCTCTCCGCCGCGCGCTCGGCCTCGATCTGCCGCCAGACGGCGACATTTCTGTTATGTTCTTCAAGGGTTTCCGCGAAGGCATGGCCACCCGTCCCATCCGCCACGAAGAAGATGAAGGGCGTGTCGTCAGGCCGAACCGCCGCCTCGATCGCCGCCCGTCCGGGGTTCGCAATTGGCGTCGGCGGCAGCCCGTCGATGACATAGGTGTTCCAGGGCGTCTCCGACCGCAGCTCGCTCGCGCGAATCCCGCGCCCCAGCACGCCGCGTCCCTCGGTGATTCCATAGATCACCGTCGGGTCCGTCTGCAGCCGCATCCCCCGGTTCAGACGGTTCACGAAGACGCTCGCCACCCGCCCCCGCTCCTCGGGCACGCTAGTCTCCTTCTCGATGATCGAGGCCAGGATCAGCGCCTCCTCCGGGCTCGCAAGGGGCAACCCGTCCTGGCGGTTCGCCCAGGCTTCCGCCAGGACCTCCGCCTGCGCGGCCTGCATCCGGTCAAGGATCTCCTGCCGGTCCTGTCCGCGCCGCACCTCAATGGTGTCGGGCGCCAGCATCCCCTCGGGCGGCACCTCGGCGATCTCGCCCGACAGGAAGTCGGCCGCGCGCAAGCCCTCGACGATCTGCCAGCTGGTCAGACCCTCGGGCACCGACAGGCGGTAGACCATCGGCGCCCCGCTCTCCACCAGGTCCGAGTAGACCGCCGGCACGCCGTCCTCATACGCGAAATCCGCCAATTCCACGATCTCGCCCGTCCCCGGCACCCGCTCGCGCAGGCGCAGCTCGCCGGTGCCCGCCAGCCGCAGCACGTAAGTGGCGGTATAACGGAACTGCGACGGCCCGCCCGCCGTCACGATCGCCAGCACCTCCTCCATCGAGGAACCCGCCGGGATCTCGTAATTCCCGAAGCGAAGATCTTCGCTCATGCCCGCGTAATCCGCGCCCAGCCGGAACAGCACCGCCGAAGAGATCGCTCCCGCCTCCTCAAGGCTCTCCGACACCTGCCGCAGCGTCGCGCCCCGCGGCACCTCGAAGAAGGTCGCCTCGGCCAGGGGCCCCGGCGCGCGAAACTCCCGCTGCCCCCAGGCAATCGCTCCCGCCACCGCGATGAACACGACGATCAGGAAACTCATCCCGTTGGCGGCGACGCTCTTCCACATGGGCGGCCTACACCCGCCCCATGATCAGGCAGGCATTCGTGCCCCCGAAACCGAAGGAATTGGACTGCACGATGTTGATCTCCGCCTTCTGCGCCGCGTTGGCACAGAGGTTGATCGCCGTCTCCGCCGCGGGCGTGTCGAGGTTGATCGTCGGCGGCGCCACCTGGTCGCGGATCGCCAGGATCGAGAAGATCGCCTCGATCGCGCCCGCCGCCCCCAGCAGGTGCCCCGTGGCCGACTTGGTCGAGGACATCAGCACCTTGCCTGCATGATCCCCCATCAGCCGCTCCACCGCGCCCAGCTCAATCGTGTCCGCCATGGTCGAGGTGCCATGCGCGTTCACGTAATCCACCGCAGACGGCTCCAGCCCCGCCCGCTTCAGCGCGGCGCGCATCGCGCGCTCCGCGCCCTCGTGATCGGGCGGCGGCGCGGTGATGTGATAGGCGTCGCCCGACAGGCCATAGCCCAGTATCTCCGCGTAGATCTTCGCGCCCCGCGCCTTCGCGTGCTCGTATTCCTCCAGGACGACGACGCCGGCACCCTCGCCCATGACGAACCCGTCGCTGTCGCTGTCCCAGGGACGGCTCGCCTTCTCCGGCTCATGCCCGCGCTTGGTGGACAGCGCCTTGCAGGCGTTGAACCCGGCGATGCCGATCTCGCAGATCGGGCTTTCCGCCCCGCCCGCGACCATCACCTCGGCGTCGCCCCACTGGATCAGCCGCGCCGCATCCCCGATGGCATGCGCGCCGGTTGAGCAGGCGGTGACGACCGCATGGTTGGGCCCCTTGAAGCCGTAGCGGATCGACACCTGCCCGGAGATCAGGTTGATCAGCGCCCCCGGCACGAAGAAGGGCGACACGCGCCGCGGCCCCTTGTCCCGCAGAGTGATCGAGGTGTCCGCGATCGACGACAGCCCCCCGATCCCCGACCCGATCAGAACGCCCGTGCGCTCCCGGTCCTCGGTCCCCTCGGGCATCCAGCCCGAATCCTCGACCGCCTGAACGGCGGCGGCCATCCCGTAGAGGATGAAATCATCGACCTTGCGCTGTTCCTTGGGCTCCATCCAGTCGTCGGGGTTGAAGGTCCCGTCGCTGCCGTCGCCCAGCGGCACCTCGCAGGCATAGGTCGTCGCCAGGTGGCTCGCGTCGAAGCGCGCGATCGTGCCCGCCCCCGACTGCCCGGCCAGAAGCCGCTCCCAGGTCTTCTCGACCCCCGAGGCCAGCGGCGTCACCAGCCCCAGCCCCGTCACAACCACTCGACGCATGCCCCGAACCCCTTGTCTTGCAGCCTTTTGCCTTGCCGGACCTGATAACTCGCGGACCGCCCCGGGTGCAATCCCTCGCCGCCCCCGCGCACTGCCATCGGCGGGAAGGCGAACCCGCCCGCATCTTCATCCGGCAAATATGGCCGCCGGAGGCATCCGCGACATGCCACGCGCGGCCCGTCCCGAACGGATGCCGCCCCGCCCGACAAGGGACCCCCGCGATTTTCGCCTTGTGAAAATCGCCCGGGTCGACGCGCGAAGCGCGGCGAAACCCCTGCCCCGGGAACGCGAAACGGCCCCCGCATCGCTGCAGGGGCCGCCCGGATCATCCGATCGACAGACGCTTACTGCGCGTCCTTGATGAACTTGACCGCGTCGCCGAAGGTCTGGATCGTCTCGGCCGCGTCATCGGGGATCTCGATGCCGAACTCTTCCTCGAACGCCATGACCAGCTCGACGGTGTCGAGCGAATCCGCACCGAGGTCGTCGATGAACGAGGCGTTTTCCGTCACCTTGTCCTCTTCCACGCTCAGGTGCTCGACCACGATCTTCTTCACGCGCTCTGCGATGTCGCTCATCTCAATCCTCGTTCTCTCTCTCGGCCCCGCTCGTCTCCCGGCGCCTTGTTTCACGTTCTGCCCTCGGGGCGCTCATGGGGACGGCCAGGGCCGAAACCTCAAATCATCCCCCCGCCGAAAAGCGATGCCCCCGGCGAAATCTGCGCCGCCTATAGCATACACCACGGCCAAGGCAACTGCCTTTCCGGCCCCGGCCTTACGCGACGTCAGCCTTGCTCAGATCATCGCCATGCCGCCGTTCACATGCAGCGTAGCGCCGGTGACATAGCCCGCCTCGGGGCTGGCAAGGTAAAGCGCGGCGGCGGCGATCTCGCCCGGCGTGCCCATCCGCCCGGCGGGGATCTGGCCTAGGATCCTGCCCTTCTGCTCATCGTTGAGCTTGTCGGTCATCGCCGTCTCGATGAAGCCCGGCGCGATGCAGTTCACCGTGATGCCCCGGCTCGCCACCTCGTAGGCAAGGCTTTTCGACATACCCACCATTCCGGCCTTGGAGGCCGCGTAATTCCCCTGCCCCGGGTTGCCCGTGGCGCCCACGACCGAGGAGATGTTGACGATCCGCCCCCAGCGCGCCTTCATCATGCCGCGCAGCACGCCCCGGCAAAGACGCATGGTCGAGGTCAGGTTGACCTCGATCACCTGCGCCCATTCCTCGTCCGACATCCGCATGAAGAGGTTGTCGCGCGTGATCCCCGCGTTGTTCACCAGGATATCGACCGATCCCATCGCGGCGGCGGCCTCCTTCGGCAGCGCCTCGACCGCCGCGGCATCGCCGAGGTTGCAGGGCAGCAAATGCGCGCGCTCGCCCAGCTCGGCGGCCAGCGCCTCCAGCGGGTCGACCCGCGTACCCGACAGGCCCACCACGGCGCCGGCGCCGTGCAGCGCGCGGGCGATGTCGGCCCCTATGCCCCCCGAAGCGCCCGTCACCAGCGCCGTCTTTCCCGTCAGGTCGAACATCGTCCCTCTCCTTCCACTGTCTTCTTCCGGCGCTCAGCCGCCGGTCAAGAGGCCGAACCGCTCCAGCTCGGCCTCGCTCAATGCATGTCGGTCGCGCGTCGCGCGCGTCTCTTCGAAGAAAGCCGCGAACCCGGCGTCGTCTAGCATCCGCTCGGCATAGCGCGCCCGTTCCGCCACGGTCGCGGGGCGACGGTCGACCGGGTGGCCCTGCGCGCGGGCCAGGGCATCGGAATGCAGCACCAGCTCGCCCCCCGCCAACACCCGCCGCTCGCCGGCGGCGAACAGTAGGATCGCGTAATTGATGAGGACGCCCTCGGCCACCGTCTCGAGCCCGTGGGACCGGATCAGCAGCCCCATGCCTAGAAACCACGTCAGGTCATCGGTCCCGGGCATGTCCCCCAGCAGCACGCGGGTGAGACACGTCTGCGCCATGAGCCGCTCCAGCCGCTCCGTTGCCGCCCCCGAGACCAGGCCCGCGATCACCAGGGTCTCGCCCTCGACCCGGAACTCGGTCGCGCCGCTTTCGGCCAGCCGGATCAGCGCCGCGCCGCTGAGGCCCAGCGCCACCAGGACGCCCAGCAGGATCGCGAGACGCCTAGGCATCCGAAACCGCCGCGGATGCGGCCTGAACCTCCGCTGGCGTGCCGACCGAGCGCGTCTCCACGGCCCGGTCGATCCGCTTGACCATGCCCGACAGCGCCTTGCCCGCGCCGATCTCCCAGGTCTCCGTCACGCCGTTCGCGGCCATCCAGGCCACGCTCTCGCGCCAGCGTACCCGGCCCGTGACCTGCTCGACCAGCCGCGCGCGGATCGCGTCGGGGTCGGAAGAGGCCTCGGCGGTGACGTTGCCCACGAGCGGCACCTTCGGCGCGTGGAACGCGACCTCGGACAGCGCCGCCGCCATCGCCTCGGCGGCGGGCTGCATCAGGGAACAATGGAAGGGGGCGGAAACGGGCAGCATCACGGCGCGTTTCGCGCCCTGGAGCTTCGCGATCTCGACCGCGCGTTCGACGGCAAGCCGGTCGCCCGAGATCACCACCTGCGCCGGATCGTTGTCGTTGGCCGCGGCGCAGACGCCGTCCTGCGCCGCCTCGGCGGCGATCTCGGCCACTGCCTCGAAGCCGAGGCCCAGAAGCGCCGCCATCGCCCCCTCGCCCGCGGGAACCGCGGCCTGCATCGCCTCGCCCCTCAGCCGCAGCAACCGCGCCGCGTCGCCGAGGCCGAGCGCGCCCGCCGCCGCAAGCGCCGAGTATTCGCCCAGCGAATGCCCGGCGACATAAGCCGCCGCCGTCACCTCGACCCCGTCCGCCTTCAGCGCGGCCATCACCGCCATCGAGGTCGCCATCAGCGCAGGCTGGGCATTGCGCGTCAGCGTCAGCGCGTCCTGCTCTCCCTCCCAGATCAGCGACGACAGGCTCTCGCCAAGCGCCTCGTCCACCTCGTCGAAGACCGCGCGCGCGGCCGGGTAGGTTTCGGCCAGGTCACGGCCCATGCCGATCGTCTGCGCACCCTGTCCGGGAAAAAGAAAGGCTCTCGTCATAGCGTCCCCCGTCACCAGTCGTCATGTTGGGCTAGCGCAAGCGCCCGCCCGGTGCAACACGACGAAAAGGGCGGCCCGCATCGGGGCCGCCCGTCAGATCCTGCTGTCCGACCGGATCAGTCGCGGACGCGGATCCGGACATCAACGTCGCTGCAGGTCGCGCTGCCGTAGGTGCCCACCCAGATGCTCACCTGCCCGTTCAGGGCCGCGAGGTCGGTCAGGCGCAGGCGCGAGTCGAGACCCGGACCGCTGTCGTCGTCGAAATGCCAGTTCTCCTGGGCATCGCGGATCAGCAGCGTCGTGTCGCAGGCGCTGTTCAGGCGCACCTCGAAATCCTGGAAATCCGGGTCCACCATGTCCGTGAGGTCAAGCGTGATCGACGTGTTCGCGGTGTCCTAGCCGGTGCCCGGAATGCCCTGGCAGCTCGACAGATGCGTGTCGCCACCGGCTTCCACCGCGATGTGGACGTTCGTATCGGCCAGGTCATCGCCGGTGTGGTCGCTCGGCGGGGCGATCTAGCACGGGTCGGGACATCCCTGGATCGGAGAGGTGACGATGTTGGTCTGCATGACGATGGTCTGCGAGATCACCGTGCCGACTACGTTTTCGATCAGCAGATCACCGCCCGCGCCGATCGGGTTGACGATCTCGAAGGTGATCGGCTGACCGTCCAGCGACGCGTCGTTGAGCGTCGAGGTGACACTGACCGTCCGGATGCTGTCGATGTCCCTGGTCGTGCCGGACGCGGTGCCGATGACGGTAGAGCCCGCGAAGATGTTGAGGGCAAAGGGCTGGTCGCCGCTGAAGCTGTAGGCGCCATCGCCGATATCGACGGCAAACTCGTAGGTGTCGCCGGCGGTGTAGAACTCGCCGAAGGTCTGCCACATCGAGGCGACGTTGGACCCGCCCTCATGGAAAAGGAAGGCCACGTTGTCGCCCGTCACGGTCGACTCGTCGATCGCCAGTTGGTTCGGGTTGAAATCGCCCACGTCGGCCGACCCCTCGGCATTGATCAACCAGCCGGGCACGCCCGAGGACCACTGGCCGTCGGTGTTGTCGGTGGTCTCGAAGCCGGAATTCACGATGGCGATGCCGGTCTGCGTGGTCACGACGGCGCCGCCGGTCGGGGTCATGCCGCCGGGCGTCGTACCGGAGCCGCCCGTTGTGGTCGTCGTCGTCGTGCTGCCGTTGGTGGTGGTCGTGGCGGTTGTCGTGCCGCTGTCGGGCGTCTGGCCCGGAGGCGTGCCATCGTTGTCCGTGGTGTCGCCTGCGCAGTTGGGGTTGTTGCCGATGTTGGAGGAGTCGCACCCGTCGCCGTCGTTGCCGTGACCGTTGTTCCCGTTCCCGTTGCCGTTCACGACAGTGGTAAGCGTCTCGTTCCCGCCCGAGGTCGAGACGTCGCCCTGCTGCTCGAAGTTGGGAACGATCTGGCCCTCTGCCCCCCAGAATTCCTGGGGCGGAATGTCCATCTGCTCCGTCCATGCCGCCTGGAAGTAGGGTCCCTGCACCTCCGCGCGCACGTCGGAACTGTAGGGGCCCAGCGAGTCCTGCCCCATGTTCATCGCCATCATGCCGGCCGCGGTCGCGCTGCAACAGACCAGGACCCAATCGACCGTGGCGACACCCTCCTGGTTTGCAACGAAACGCCTGACGGCACGGGGGGCGCTGGTTATACGACGCGACATACACACTTCCTCGGGTAGGGCAGCTCCGGACGGACCCGGTCACCCACCCGTTGAGAGGGAGTCGTGTTGGAAATGAGGCAGCAATGCGGAATGGAGAAGGATAACGCAGCGTTGCGCGAGCTCGCCGCGGCGGACGCTCCCGGCTGCGCCCGTGCCGCGGGGGGCCGGCAACGTGTCGGATGTTCGCCTCCGGCAGCGGCCCCGGCTACCGGCACCGGGCCACCCGGCCGTGCCGCGCAGCACCCTTGCACCCTTGGGGGTGTGACGCTATACGGCGCGGATCTCCGCCGGATTTCACCTGATCGGCGTGCTCCCTCGTGGCCGGGGGGCGGAGACCCTCGAGCCCGGCCTTTGAAAGACGCCCGTAACAGAACTGGAGCTTCCATGCCTCTCTACGAGCATGTGATGATCGCGCGTCAGGACCTGTCCAACGCGCAGGCCGAGGGCCTCATCGAGCACTTCGGCACCATCCTCAAGGACAATGGCGGCACCGTCGTCGACACCGAATATTGGGGTGTCAAGACGATGGCCTACAAGATCAACAAGAACCGCAAGGGCCACTACGCCTATATCCGCACCGACGCCCCCTCGGACGCCGTGCAGGAGATGGAGCGCCTGATGCGCCTTCATGACGACGTGATGCGCGTCCTGACCGTCAAGGTCGACGCCCACGAGGAAGGCCCGTCGGTCCAGATGCAGAAGCGTGACGACCGCGAAGGTCGCCGTGAGCGCCGCTGAGAGAGGATAGAATCATGGCAGCAAAACCGTTTTTCCGCCGTCGCAAGTCCGATCCGTTCGATGGCGAAGGCGCCCCCAAGATCGACTACAAGGACACCCGCCTCCTGCAGCGCTACATCTCCGAGCGCGGCAAGATCGTGCCCTCCCGCATCACCGCGGTCGGCGCCAAGAACCAGCGCAAGCTCGCCCAGGCGATCAAGCGCGCGCGCTTCCTGGCCCTTCTGCCCTACTCCGTGAAGTAAGGAGACGACCGATGGATGTGATCCTTCTGGAACGCGTGGCCAAGCTGGGCCAGATGGGCGAAGTGGTTTCCGTCAAGGATGGCTACGCCCGCAACTTCCTTCTGCCGCAGAAGAAGGCGCTCCGCGCCAACGAGGCTAACATGGCCGCCTTCGAAGCGCAGAAGGCCCAGCTCGAGACGCGCAACTTCGAGACCAAGAAAGAGGCCGAAAGCCTTGCCGCCAAGCTCGACGGGCAGCAGTTCGTCGTGATCCGCTCGGCATCGGATGCCGGCGCGCTCTACGGCTCGGTCACCACCCGTGACGCCGCCGATGCCGCCACCGAGGCCGGTGTCAGCGTCGACCGCAAGCAGGTGCAGATGACCAAGCCCATCAAGGAGCTTGGCCTGCATGCCGTTCAGGTCGTGCTGCACCCCGAGGTCGAGGTCGAGATCGTCCTGAACGTCGCCCGTTCGGCCGAAGAGGCCGAGCTGCAGGCGTCGGGCAAGACGATTCAGGAACTGGCCGCCGAGGAAGAGGCCGCCGCCGAGTTCGAGATCGCCGAGCTGTTCGACGACATCGGCGCAGCCCAGCTGGACGATGACGAGGCGCCCGCCGCCGCCCCCGCGTCCGGGGACGACGACGCACAGTCCTGACCGCCCCCCCTCACGGGGTCGTGAAAACCAATGGGCCGCATCCCGCCGGGGTGCGGCCTATGTCTTTTGCGGAACGCCCCCGACCGGAGATCCGCCATGCGCAGCGCCCTCGTCCTCATCGGCCTCGTCCCGCTGACCGCCGCCGCCGCTTTCGCCGAGCCCTGGCCCGATGGCGCGCCGAACCGCCCCGCGATCGCGCCCGCCTTCGCGGAACAGACCGAGGCGCCCGCGCAAGTCACCGACCCCGCGCCGGTGCTGTCCGTGGTCGCGTCCGGCCTCGACACGCCCTGGGGGATCGCCGTGCTGCCGGGCGACACCGGCTACCTCGTGACCGAACGCGGCGGCACCTTGCGCCATGTCGGCCGCGACGGCACCGTCTCGGCCCCGCTTGCGGCTGTGCCGGAGGTTGTGGCGCTCAGGCAGGGCGGACTTCTCGACGTGGCCCTCGACCCCGATTTCGCCGAGACGCGGGTGCTCTACCTGACGCTGGCCGCTCCGGCGGGGCTGGGGCGGTCTTCCACGGCGGCGGTGCGCGCGGTGCTGTCGGAGGACGAGACGGCGCTCGAGGAGGTGACCGAGATCTTCCGCCAGGACCCGGCCGCGATGATGCCCGGCCATTTCGGAAGCCGGATCGTGCCGCTTCCCGACGGCACGATCGCGCTGACGACCGGTGACCGAATGCGCCACGCCGAGCGCGCGCAGGACCCTGCCACCGGGTACGGGGCGGTGATCCGCGTGACGCCCGAGGGCGACGCGCCGCCGGACAACCCCTTTCTCGACACGCTCGGCGCGCTGGCCACGCTCTTCAGCCACGGGCACCGCAACCTGCAGGGGGCGGCCGTCGAGCCCGCCACCGGGCGGCTCTGGACGCTGGAACACGGGCCCGCGGGGGGCGACGAGCTGAACCTGATCGAACCGGGCGGCAATTACGGCTGGCCGATTGCCAGCTACGGGGTTGCCTACAGCGGCTCCGAGATCGGCGACGGCCGCGCCGCCCATGCGCCGGACTTCGTGCCGCCCCGCTACTACTGGGACCCGGTGATCGCGCCTGGCGGGATGGTCTTCTACGACGGCGCGATGTTCCCCGAGTGGCAGGGCGATATCCTTGCCGCCGGACTGGTGGCGCAGGCCGTGGTGCGGCTGGACCTCTCGGACGCGACCGTGAGGGGAGAGGAGCGGCTGGCCGAGGGCGTGGGCCGAGTGCGGGACGTGGCCATCGACGAGGACGGGGCGGTGCTGTTCATCACGGACGAGGGCGATGCCTCGCGCCTGATGCGGCTGGCGCGCTGACGGCCGGTCAGAACGTCTCGATCGTGAGGCGCGCCGCGCAGCCGGCCGGCCGGTAGGTGCCGACCCAGACCCAGTAAGACCCGTCCTGGGGATCATCGAGGCTGAGAGACGCGGTGCGCCCGGTGCCGCTGTCGTCGTCGAAGAACCACCGCCCGCGCGGGTCGCGCAGCACGAGAACCGTGTCACAACCCGCGTTGGCGCGCAGGTGCAGCCGGTCGTAGCGGGCCATGCCCGTCAGCACGAAGCCGAAGTCGGCCGCGGCGCGGACGAACCCCTGCCGCCTGAATCCGCAATGCCACAAGGGCCGGTCACCGCCCGCGCCGAGATGGAACACCCGCGGCGAACAGAGGTCGCGCCCCGTCAGGGCATGTTGCGCGCCCGGCGCGGCAAAATGGTCGGGGCAGGCCGCCGAAGGACCGGCAAGCGCCACGGCGAGGGCGAAGAGAACGGGAAACGGGCCGCGCATGCGCGCGACCTTGCCGGAGTCGCGTTAAGGAAGGCTGAAAGAAAGACCCCCGGACGGCCGGACCGTCCGGGGGTCGAGGTCTCGCGACCCGCGGGCGCGGTCAGTTGTACCAGGTCTCCATCTCGATCGAGGCCGGGCAGGTTCCGCCGCCGTAGACACCCATCCAGACATCCACGCGCCCGTTCAGCATCGCGGTGTTGTTGAGGTTGATCAGCGGGTTGAGGTTGCCGTTGCCGTCATCGTCGAAGTGCCACATGCCGTCCGGCGTGCGGACCAGCATGACGGTGTCGCAGGTCGACTCGCCCTCGATCTCCAGCCGGCCATACTCCTGCATCCCCGAGAGGAAGAAGCTGTAGCTCGGCTGCGCCGAGAAGTAGCCCCAGCCCGAGATCGGCAGGCCGCAGGCCGACAGGTCGGTCGGGCCGCCCGCGGTCAGCGGGTAATCCGTCGGGCTGTAGAGCGCCGAGCCGGTGGTGCTGACGACCGGACCCTGCATCGCCGGGTTCGGACAGCCGGGCATGCCGGCGCCGGGCTGCGGCATCGGCGCGGCGGCGGCCGAGGTCCGGAACACGATCGTGCCCTGGCAGGCGGTTCCGCCGAAGGAGCCGACCCAGATATCGACCCGGCCGTTCAGCGCCGAACCGTCGATCTGCAGCTGCGGCTGCAGCCCGTTCGGGCCGTCGTCGTTGAAGTGCCACTGGCCGAAGGCATCACGGATGATCATCGTCGGATCGCAGTCCGACGTCGTCTCGGCGGTGAACTGGTAGCCGGTCATCTGCGACATGTAGAGCGTGAAGCTCGGCGCCTCGTTGGCGTAGCCCCAGCCGTCGATGCCCGGGCAGTTGGAAACTTCGTGCTGGCCTCCGGCCTGCGCCACGTAGGCCTGCGCCGCCAGGAGCTGCGGTCCGGAGACGGTCAGCGACGGACCGACCATGTTGGGGTTGGGGCAGATCGCCACCGGGACCGGCGCCGGGGCCGGGACGGGGGCGGGCACCGGAACGGGGGCCGGCATGGGCACCGGAACTGGCTGCGGTGTCTGCACCGGGACCGGGGCCGGCTGCTGCGGCACGATCGGCTGCGGCGCCACCGTCGCG
>WVSO01000048.1 GCA_015689745.1 Rhodobacterales bacterium HKCCSP123
CGCCGGCGTGGTGCTGCTGGTCGCGGGGCGGGTCGTGGCGCTGCCGGGTCACGCCCCGCTCGCGGCCCTCATCCTGGCCGGCGCGCTCTCCTACGGGTTTCACCGCGGCCTGGCGGACATGCGGCAGGCCGATCCGCGCAGCATCGGGTTCCGGCTTGCCGTGACGCTGGGCCTGGGCCTTGCGATCCTGTGGCAGACCGGCCTTCTCTGAGCCCTCTGGCCCTTCGCCGCGCACCGGGCTAAGCCAAGAGCCATGGCCAAGCCCGTCACCCAGTTCGTCTGTTCCGCCTGTGGCGCCACCCACAAGAAATGGTCGGGGCGCTGCGACGCCTGCGGTGAGTGGAACACCATCAGCGAAGAAGCCCCTCTGTCGGCCGGCCCCGGCAAGGCCGCGCTCGGCGCCGCCAAGGGGCGCCGGATCGGCCTGACCGACCTGCGCACCGAAGAAACGCCGCCACCCCGCCAGACCAGCGGCATCGCGGAGTTCGACCGGGTGCTCGGCGGCGGCCTTGTCCCCGCCTCGGCCACGCTGGTGGGCGGCGATCCGGGCATCGGGAAATCCACGCTTCTCCTGCAGGCCGCCGCCAGCTTCGCGCGGGCGGGCGCCCGGGTGATCTACGTTTCCGGCGAGGAGGCGACCGCCCAGGTCCGGATGCGCGCCCAGCGCCTCGGCCTTGCCGACAGCGCGGTGATGCTGGCCGCCGAGACGAACCTGCGCGACATCCTGACGACGCTCGAGGCGGAAACGCCCGACCTCGCCATCATCGACTCGGTCCAGACCATGTGGCTCGATACGGTCGAGGCCGCCCCCGGCTCGGTCAGCCAGGTCCGCGCGGCGGCCCATGAGCTGACCAGCTTCGCCAAGCGGCGCGGCGTCTCGGTCATGCTGGTCGGCCATGTCACCAAGGAAGGCCAGATCGCGGGCCCCCGCGTGGTCGAACACATGGTCGATACCGTGCTCTATTTCGAGGGCGAGCGCGGGCACCAGTTCCGCATCCTGCGCAGCGTGAAGAACCGCTTCGGCCCCGCCGACGAGATCGGCGTCTTCGAGATGACGGGCATGGGCCTGGCCGAGGTCGCCAACCCCTCCGCGCTCTTCCTGTCCGATCGCGAGACGCCCGCGCCTGGGGCCACGGTCTTTGCCGGCATCGAGGGCACGCGCCCCGTGCTGGTCGAGATCCAGGCGCTTGTCGCGCCCTCGTCCCTCAGCCAGCCGCGGCGTGCGGTGGTGGGCTGGGACGGCGGACGGCTGTCGATGATCCTTGCCGTGCTGGAGGCGCGCGCGGGCATCTCCTTCGCCGGGCTCGACGTCTACCTCAACATCGCGGGCGGCATCCGCATCTCGGAACCCGCCGCAGACCTCGCCGTCGCCGCCGCCCTTCTGTCGGCGCGCGAGGACGTGGCGCTACCCCATGACTGTGTGGTCTTTGGGGAACTGTCGCTCTCGGGCGCGCTGCGTCCGGTGTCGCAGGCGGAAAACAGGTTGAAAGAGGCCGCGAAACTTGGTTTTTCCAGCGCCATCGCGCCAGCAGGATGCAAGATCGGCTCGGGCGGTGGTGTAAGGGTACAGGCGATGGCGGATCTTCCCGCCTTCGTGGGCGAGGTCTTCGGCGCGGGATAGCGCGCGCGGTCAGAAACGGGTAAGGGCAGGCGCATGGAAGGTTTCACCCTCGTCGATGGCATCGTGGCCGGCGTGATCGTCATCTCGGCGATCCTTGCCTATGCCCGCGGCTTCGTACGCGAGGCGCTCTCGATCGGCGGCTGGATCCTTGCCGCGATCGTCGCCTTCATCTTCGCCCCGAACGCGCTGCCGCTGATCCGGGAAATTCCCTATCTGGGCGATTTCATCGGCGAAAGCTGCGAGCTGGGCATCATGGCCAGCTTTGCGGGCGTCTTCGCCGTGGCGCTGGTGGTGATCTCGCTTTTCACGCCGCTCTTCTCGACAGCGGTGCAGCGCTCGGTGATCGGCGGGCTCGATGCGGGGCTCGGCTTCGTCTTCGGCGTGGCGCGTGGCGTGTTGCTCGTGGTGGTGGCGCTCATCGCCTATGACCGTATCGTGGGGTCCGAACCCGTCGCGATGGTGTCCGAAAGCCGCTCGGCACAGGTCTTCGCGCATCTGCAGGGGCAGATCGAGGAACGGATCCCCGACGACGCGCCGGGCTGGATCCTGCAACGCTACGAGCAGCTCACCTCGGCCTGCGTCGCGCCCGAGTGATCAGCGCCGCGGGCCGAAGACCACCGACATCCCCGCGACCAGCAGCAGCACCGCGCCGCCCGAATAGGCCCAGAAACCGAGCCGGATGAAATCCTGCAACAGCTCCCAGCTTCGGGCGAGATCGCCGAAATCGACCGGGAAGGGCAGGCCGAGATCGCGGCGCAGGTCCTCGGCCCGGATCACCGCATCGCCCAGCACGACGATCGGCGAGGCCCCCGCGAGCAGCGCCAGCAGGCCCGAACCACGGCCCAGCACCGCGGCGACCGCCGCAAGCCCACCCGCGGCGAACCCGCCGAGAAAGACCCAGCCCTGCCACGACGTATCGGCCCCGAGCGGGATCATCCCCTCGCGCAGCAGCATCAGCGGCGAGACCTCGGGCCCGGCGAAGGGGGCTTCGAGCCAGGTCAGGAAGAACCCCGCCACCATCGCCAAGCCGCCCAGGAAGATGATCGCGCGCATGCAGCCCTCGCCCGTTTTTCAAACACGGGCGCAGGCTATCCGGGCATCCCGCACCCGTCCACCGCGACCACTCGCCCCCCTTCCGTGATCGTTTGATGACAGCGCGCCCGATAGGCCCTATGTCACCCCTGACGACGCTGCCCGGAGATTCGCCCAGCATGGATGCCCTCCCCCGTCACCCGTTCGATCCCCTCGATGACGACAAGCTGCGCGAGGAATGCGGCGTGTTCGGTGTCATCGGCGTGGCCGATGCGGCGAATTTCGTGGCCCTCGGCCTGCACGCCCTGCAACACCGCGGGCAGGAGGCGGGGGGCATCGTGACCCATGCCCCCGAGCACGGGTTTTCCTCGGCCCGGCGTTTCGGCCTCGTGCGGGACAATTTCACGTCGCAGAAGATCATGGAAACCCTGCCGGGCGAGATCGGCATCGGCCATGTCCGCTATTCCACCGCAGGCTCCAAGGGCGCGACGCAGATCCGCGACGTGCAGCCCTTCTTCGGCGAGTTCGCCATGGGTGGTGCTGCCATTGCCCATAACGGCAACATCGTGAACGCCGACGAGCTGCGCCGCGAGCTGATCGAGCGCGGCTCGATCTTCCAGAGTTCCAGCGACAGCGAATGCATCATTCACCTGATGGCGCGCAGCTTGCAGAAGACCATCCCCGAGCGGATGAAGGACGCGCTGCGCCGGGTCGAGGGGGCCTTCTCCATCGTCGCCATGACCCGCACCAAGCTGATCGGCGTGCGCGATCCGCTGGGCGTGCGCCCGCTGGTGCTGGGGCGCATCGGTGACGGTTACGCGCTCAGTTCCGAAACCTGCGCGCTCGACATCATCGGCGCGGAATTCGTGCGCGAGATCGAGCCGGGCGAGATGGTCGTGATCTCGGGCGGCACGGTCGAAAGCCACAAGCCCTTCGAGCCGCGCCGGCCACGCTTCTGCATCTTCGAACATGTCTATTTCAGCCGCCCGGACAGCAGCATCGGCGGCCGGTCCGTCTACGAGACGCGCGAAGCGATCGGGCGCGAACTGGCCAAGGAAGCGCCGGTCGATGCGGATCTGGTGTGCCCCGTGCCCGACTCCGGCACGCCCGCGGCCATCGGGTATTCGCTGGAAAGCGGCATCCCCTACGCGATGGGGATCATCCGCAATCAGTACATGGGCCGCACCTTCATCGAGCCGACCGAGCAGATCCGCAACATGGGCGTCCGGCTGAAGCTGAACGTCAACCGCGCGCTCATCCGCGGCAAGCGGGTCATCCTCGTCGATGACAGCGTCGTGCGGGGCACCACCAGCCGCAAGATCAAGGAGATGATCCTCGATGCAGGCGCGGCCGAGGTGCATTTCCGCATCGCCAGCCCGCCGACCGCCTGGCCCTGCTTCTACGGCGTCGACACGCCCGAGCGGGAAAAGCTTCTCGCCGCCACCATGTCGGAAGAAGAGATGCGCGGGCATCTCGGCGTGCAGTCGCTGAAGTTCATCTCGCTCGACGGGCTCTACCGCGCCGTGGGCGTGGGCACGGGCCGCGACCCGAAGGCACCCGCCTATTGCGACGCCTGTTTCTCGGGCGACTACCCGGTCAGGCCGACCGACCAGCTTGCCCGGGGCTTCAAACTCGCTGAACCGGCCGAGTGATGCTGAAACTCTTTCGCCGCGCCAAGCCGCCGAAGGTCGTGCCTGAACGGGAACTGGCGCGCCGTCTGACCTCGCCCGACTACCGCTGTGCCTGCTGCGGCGAGATCCTCGGGGCGGCCACGGCGGTCGGGCTGCGCCCGGTCGGCTGGCCCCACCCGCCAGCCCCTCAACCCGACGAGGCGATGGACGGCAGCGGAGACGTCATCACCGAGCGTTACGCACGGCGCGGCCGCGACATGCTCGTGCGGGCGCATCTGCCCATCCCCGTCAAGGGGACCGAGGATCACGTCTTCCTGTCGGTCTGGGCCAATCTTTCGCCCGGCGATTTCGCCCGGTTCCGCTCGGGCCAGGAGCGCGGCGATGCCGACCGGCTGGGCGATCTTTTCGCCTGGCTCTACAGCCGGGTTCCTGCCTCCTCCGGGCCGGTGCTGACCAAGGGGCTGATCGTGCCCGTCGCGGGCGGCGGCATGCCGGTCTACTGGATCACCGAACCCAAGCACCCGCTCCACGCCGCGCAACAGGACGGCGGCTTGACCGCGACCGAGATCGTGGCGCTCTACGAGGACCTAGGCGCAGGCGACCTCGTCGGCCACCTCAAGGCCTGAGCCACCCCTCACATCCCGGCAATGTCGAAGATGACCCGCACGCGCTTGGGCGCCGTGACCTGCATGACCGCGTAGAACCGCGGCACCGACCCCAGAAGGTCGACGCCCTCGGCGAGGGCATCCGCGCCGCCGCAGTCCGGCCTTGGCGGGTTGTGCAGGATCGCGCCCACGGGAAAGCGGTTTCCCTCCGCATGGACCGGGCGCAGAAGGTTGAAGGGCGGGCCGAACTCGGGGCCGAGACAGGCGGGATCGGTGAAGTAGTGAACCGGATCGGGCCGCTCGTAGCGCGCCATCGCCGCACCCGGTCCGAAAAAGCCCCCGTCCGGCGGCCGATCCAGAAGGTCGAACAGCCCGTCGGGGCCGAAGGTGACCGCGAAGGCCTCGGGCGGGCCGCCGGGGAACTCGAAGGCGAAGGGCCCCGCCGACAGCGTCACGTGCCACAGCCCGTCGCCCTCGACCGCCATCGGCACGACCAGGCCGTTCTGGACCACGCGCATCCGGAGCTCGGGGATAAGGCCCTGATCCTCGGCATGGGCCGGTGGCGCGGCGATGGCGGCCAGCAGGACGAGGCAGAGACGTGCCAAGCGCGGCAGGATCATGGCCCGGCCCCAGGCCCCCGTCGGACGGGGCCGCCATGAAAAACCCGCGCGGCCAGGGGCACGCGCGGGTCCGAACGTCTTTGTTCCGGTCCGGGTGGACATGGTGGCACCCACGTCCATCCCTCCGGTGTCCCGCCTCAGCGGCGCTTCAGCGCGGCCCAGGCTCCGGTCACGACCAGCGTCGCGATGACGGCCTTCAGCGCGTCGCCCAGCAGGAAGGGCGCGATGAAATAGGTCCAGTAGTAGCCCGAGAAGGCCTGGCCGACCCAGCCGGCCTCGATGCCCATGCCACCGGCGAGGGCCATCGGCCAGAGGATGCCGGGGATGTAGATCGCGGCGCTCAGAACCAGCGCCACCAGCGCGGTCGAGAGCCAGCCCCGGGCGATCCCGCGCTCGGCGGCAAGACCGGCGGCCCAGGCCATCGCGACGAAGCCGAGGAGGAAACCCGCGGTCGGCCCGGCGAAGGCGACGAAGTTCAGGCCGTTCGCGAAGACCGGCAGACCCGCCGCGCCCTGCGCGAGATAGGCCAGCATCGTGGCCAGCGCCATGCGGCTGCCGAAGCTGAAGCCGACGAGCAGGATCGCCAGCGTCTGCAGTGTCACGGGAACCGGCCACATCGGCACGGTGACCTGTGCGGCAAGCGCGATGAAGACCGAGCCCCCCAGCACCAGAAGCGCCTTCTTCAGAAGGGTGTCGCTGCCAAACGTGGCGGTCAGAAGAGTGTCGCGGCCCATGGGCGCCTCCGTATCGGGTCAGTGTCCGTCGGGTATCGGTATCCCCGCGCGCCCCGCCCAAGTCAAGCGCGCCGCACCGCCGCAGCCCCTTGCCTTCCGCGCGGGAACGGGGCAACAGGCGGCGCATGGAAAAGCCCCTTGATGGACAGATCGCGCTGGTGACCGGCGCCTCTCGCGGGATCGGTGCGGCCAGCGCCGAATGGCTCGCGGACCGCGGCGCGCATGTCGTGGCCGTCGCCCGTACCGTGGGCGCGCTGGAAGAGCTCGACGACCGCATCAAGGCCAGGGGCGGGCAGGCCACGCTTGCGCCCATGGACGTGACCGACGAGGGCGCGATGGCGCATCTGTGCCGGTCGATCCACGACCGCTGGGGCAAGGCCGACATCTGGGTGCATTCCGCGATCCATGTCACCGCGCTGACGCCCGCGCCGCATCTGCAGGCCAAGGACCTCGACAAGCTGATCGCCACCAACATCCGTGCTTTCGCCCGGCTGGTCGCCTTCGTCGATCCGCTGATCGCGCCGTCCGAGGCGCCGCAGGCGGTGTTCTTCGACGACGGATGGGACGAGAAATTCGCCGGCCCCTACGGCATGTGCAAGGCTGCTCAGCGCGCCCTGATCCGGTCCTGGCAGGCCGAGACGGCGAAGTTCCCGCTGCGTGTGCACCTGCTCCGGCCGAACCCGATGCCGACCGCCGTGCGTGCGCGCTTCTACCCCGGCGAGGACAAGAGCGCCCTCAGCCACCCGCATGACGAGGCCGCGCGCCTTCTGCCCGCCCTCCTGGGGTGACGCGAGCCGCGCGATGGGCAGGTCGCCCCTTCCGATCCTTCGTCCCGGACAGCCCGCCGACGCGGATGACCTCGCCCGGCTGCATGTCTCGGTGTGGCGCGAAACCTATGGCCATCTCGCCCCGCAAGAGGCGCTCCACCGCCTCGACGAGGCGTACCGTCTGCCCTACTGGCGCGCCACGCTGGCGGACCCGGACCAGGGGACCGGCGCCATCGTCGGCGGGCCTGCGGGCCGCAGTCTCGGGGTGATCGCGTTCGGCCGCGCCGCCCTGCCGGACGGAACACCCGCGCTGGAGGTCAAGCATCTCTACGTCCTGCCCTCGGCCAGGGGCACCGGTCTCGGCGCGGCCTTGCTGCGGGCCGGGCTCGGGCGGGGTCGCGCGCTCGGCCTGTCGGAGGTCTTTCTGGCGGTGGTCCGCGAAAACCAGGGGGCACGCCGGTTCTACGCCGCGATGGGCGGCACCGAGACCGATGGCTTCACCGATCCGGGCCCGCTCTGGCGCTCCGAGAACATCCGGGTCCGCTGGCGACTGGCAGCCGCGCCCGCGACGGCCGGCCCCTAACCGCGCCGCGCCTCGATCTCTTCGGCGATGGCCTCGGCCCGGGCGGCCAGCTCGGCCAGGCCGTCGGTGAACCGGTCCGGCAACTCCGTGCGCGGGCCGGCGTCCTGCAGTTCGGCAATGCGCCGCGCGCGGTCGGCGAGACGCTCCTCGGCCGAGGCGAGCGTCTTGTCCTGCGCCCTGATCTTCTCCTGCAGGGTCTTGATCTCGTCCTCGAGCGCCGCCGTCTTGTCGGCCAGCATCAGCCCCGCCATCAGGAGCATCCGGTCCGCCGGCATCCGGCCGATCTGGCCCAGGATGACCGCGGCCTCGGTGTCGAGCATCTTGGCCGCGGCGTGCAGGAAGGGCTCTTCCCCGTCCTGGCAGGCGACCATGAAGCCCCGGCCGCCGATCTGGATTTCCACCTCAGGCATGTCCGCCCTCCCCCGTCGCACCGCCCTCGAGATCCGAGAGGATCCGCGACAGCTCGGCCGCCTCGGATGCCCGGATCGCCTTGAGGGCGTCCAGTTCCACCACCAGCGCCTTGTTCAAAAGACCGGGATCGCTGGCATTCTCGCCGCGCATCCGGTTGAGATTCTTCGTGAGGCGCTCGTTGATGACGCGCAGTTCCTGCACCTCGGCGCGCAGCGCCATGGCGCGGTCATCGGGCGTGACGCCGCTGGCCGCCTGCATTTCCTCGGCGATGTCGCGGGCTTCGTCGCGTTCGGCGAAGGCCTCGGCCCGTTCCGCGCGCAGGCGCGCCACCTTCGCCTCGAGGTCGGCGATCTGCGTCCTGAGCGCCGCGGTGGTGTCGTCCTCCTCGGACAGGCCGGGCGACGCGAGCGCGGCGCGCAGTTCCTCGATCTCGGCGTCACGGGTGGCGAGGATACGGTGGGATTCGTCGCGGTCGGCCTCGCGCGCGGCCTCCAACGCGGCGGCCCGGCGCAGGGCTGCATCGCGCTCGGCGATGAGCTCCGCCTCGGCGGAAGCGGAGGAAGAGGAGGCCCCCGCCTCGGCCAGCTCCGCCTGGAGCGCGGCGACGCGGGCCTCGGCGGCCTCGGCGCGCAGCTGGAGATCCTCGAACGCGGCCGAGGTGAGCGTCGGATCCTCGACCGGGACCGCGGCCTGCACCTCGCCCAGCCCCACGGCGATGCGGTCGAGCGCAGCGGCCAGCCGCGCCTCCAGCGTCGTCAGTTTCTCGAATTCGGCATTGTCGCCCATGTCTGCTGTTGCCCCCGCTCTTATCGGCGCCGGGTCCGTCACCGCGACCCCGTCTCGTTGCTCCTAGAACACCGTGCTTTCCCCAGATTTGCAAGGCTTTCCGCAGGACCCGTACCGTGGCGGGCGGCAAATGGGCGCCCTGCCCGCCCTTGGAGGTTGCGCGCCCCCTCGCCTCTGCTATGAGACACGGGCAATGCGACAGCGGCCCGAGGCCGCTTTCGCCGCAGGCTGCCAGACAGGAAGGACCCCGACGATGGACCTCACCGCCCTCGCCCAGACACATCCCGAGCATGCGCGCCGCGCCGCCTGCATCCGCACCCTGGCGCTCGACGCCGTGGCGGCGGCCAACTCGGGCCATTCCGGCATGCCGATGGGCATGGCCGACATCGCCACGGTCCTGTTCGGCAAGCATCTGAAGTTCGACGCGAAAGCCCCCGACTGGCCCGACCGCGACCGCTTCATCCTGTCGAACGGCCATGGCTCGATGCTGCTCTACAGCCTGCTCTACCTGACGGGCTACGAGGACATGACGCTGGAGCAGGTGAAGAGTTTCCGCCAGCTCGGCGCGATCACCGCGGGCCACCCCGAATACGGCCACGCCAAGGGGATCGAGACCACCACCGGCCCGCTGGGCCAGGGGGTCGCCAATGCCGTGGGCTTCGCGATGGCCGAGGAATTCCTGCGCGCCAAGTGGGGCAGGAAGCTTTTCGATCACTACACCTATGTCTTCGCCGGCGACGGCTGCCTGATGGAAGGCATCAGCCACGAGGCGATCGGGCTCGCCGGACGGCAGGAGCTGAGCCGCCTGATCCTGATCTTCGACGACAACGGCATCACCATCGACGGCAAGGTGTCGATCGCCGACCGCACCGACCAGAAGGCGCGCTTTGCCGCCGCGGGCTGGGACGTGTTCGAGTGTGACGGCCACGACCCCGAGGACATCGACCGCGCAATCACCGAGGCCAAGGCCTCGCCCCGCCCCGCGATGATCGCGGCCAGGACCCATATCGCCATCGGCCATGCCGCGCAGGACACCGCGAAGGGCCACGGTGCGCTGACCGATGCCGCCCAGCTCCAGGCCGCGAAGGAAGCCTATGGCTGGAGCCACGGCCCCTTCGAGATCCCCGCCGATCTGAAGGCGTGGTGGGAAGGCGTCGGCGCACGGGGCCGGACTGCCCGCGAGGAGTGGGAAACCCAGTTTGCGCTTCTCTCGGACGGCAAGAAGGCCGAGTTCGCCCGCGCCTTCGGGCGCGAGGTTCCGAGAAAGCTGTCGGCGACGATCAAGGCGCTGAAGAAGCAGACCTCCGAGGCCGCGCCCAAGGTCGCGACGCGGCAGGCCAGCCAGCACGCGCTCGAGGTGATCAACCCGATCCTCGCCGAACATATCGGCGGCTCGGCGGACCTCACCGGCTCGAACAACACCGACACGGCGGATCTCGGCACCTTCACGCCCGAGGACCGCAAGGGCCGTCACATCCACTTCGGCATCCGCGAGCACGGCATGGCCGCCGCGATGAACGGCATGGCTCTGCACGGGGGCGTGCGCCCCTATGGCGGCACCTTCATGGTCTTCACGGACTATGCCCGGGCCGCTGTGCGGCTTTCGGCGCTGATGGGCGTGCCGGTCACCTACGTGATGACGCATGACTCGATCGGCCTCGGCGAGGACGGCCCGACCCACCAGCCGGTCGAACACCTCGCCATGCTGCGGGCGACGCCGAACCTCCTGGTGATGCGCCCCGCCGACGCGGTCGAGACCGCCGAGGCCTGGGAAGTGGCGCTCGAGCAGAAGACGACGCCCAGCGTCCTGGCGCTCAGCCGCCAGGGCCTGCCGACGGTGCGGACCGAGCACAAGACGAAGAACCTGGTCGCCCAGGGCGCCTACGTGCTGGCCGAGGCGACGGGCAAGCGGCAGGCGATCCTGCTCGCCACCGGGTCCGAGGTCGCCATCGCCATGGCGGCGCGCGACCTGCTGGAGGCCGAGGGGATCGGCACGCGCGTCGTCTCGATGCCCTGCTGGGAGCTCTTCGAGGAGCAGCCCGAGGCCTATCGCAAGCGCGTGCTGCCCGGCGGGCCGGTGCGCGTGGCCGTCGAGGCCGCGATCCGCTTCGGCTGGGACCGCTGGCTTTACGGCGAGCGCGGTCGCCGCGAGAAATCGGGCTTCGTCGGCATGCATGGCTTCGGCGCCTCGGCGCCGGCGGGCGATCTCTACCGGCACTTCGGCATCACGGCCGAGGCCGTGGCCGAAAAGGTCAAGTCGCTGCTCTGATCGCGAAGGGCCCGAGAGTTTTGCAAAACTCTCGGCCACGCCCTTGCAAGGGCGTGACCAAAGCCTTGCAAGGCTTTGGGGCAGATCCTTGCAAGGATCTGGCGGGTCAGATGTCGATGCGCCGCCTGTCGCCTTCGGCGAAGCGGCGCAGAACCATCGGGTAGAGCCGGTGCTCCTGCTCCAGCACGCGCGCAGCAAGCCGGTCGGGCGTGTCGCCCGGCAGCACAGGCACCCGCGCCTGCCCAAGGATCGGGCCGCCGTCGAGTTCCGCCGTCACCTCGTGCACCGTGCAGCCGGCCTCGGCGTCGCCCGCCTCGAGCGCGCGAGCGTGTGTATGCAAGCCACGGTATTTCGGCAGGAGCGAGGGATGGATGTTCAGCATCCGGCCCTGCCAGCGCGTCACGAACCCCTCGGTCAGCACCCGCATGAAGCCTGCAAGGCACAGGATGTCGGGCTCATGCGCCTCCAGCGCCGCGGTCAGCGCCGCCTCGAAGGCCGCGCGGTCCTTGCCGAAGGGGCGATGATCCACGACGGCCGTCGGAATGCCCATCGCGCGGGCCTTCTCCAGCCCCCCGGCCCCCGGCACGTTCGACAGGACGAGGCAGGGGCGGCCCGGGTGGTCGCCCGTCATGCTTTCGGCCAGCCGCACCATGTTGGAGCCGCCACCCGAGATCAGGAGCGCGACGCGTTTCGTCACGCAAGCGTCCCGCTGTAGCGGACGCCCGCGCCAGGCGCGACGCGGCCGATGCGGTGCACCGTCTCGCCCGCCCCGGTCAGCTCTGCCGCCAACGCCTCCGCCCTGTCCTCGGCGACGACCAGCACCATGCCGATGCCGGCATTGAAGGTCTTGAGAAGCTCCGCCTGCGCCAGGCCGCCCTCCGCGGCCAGCCAGCGGAAGACCGGCGGCAGGGACCAGGCGCCGAGGTCGATCTCGGCCCCCAGCCCCTCGGGCAGGACGCGGGGCAGGTTCTCGGTCAGCCCGCCGCCGGTGATATGGGCCAGCGCATGCACGCCGCCCGACCGGACCGCGCCAAGCGCGGGCTTCACGTAAAGCCGCGTCGGTGCCAGAAGGGCCGCGCCGAGAGCACCCTCGCCGAAGGGCGAGGCCGCGTCCCAGCCCAGCCCGGACCGCTCGACCACCCGGCGGACCAGCGAATAGCCGTTGGAATGCACCCCGTCCGAGCCGAGACCCAGAAGCACGTCGCCCTCGGCCACGCCCGCGGGCAGCTCCGCGCCGCGGTTCATCGCGCCCACGGCGAAGCCCGCGAGGTCGAAGTCGCCCGGCGCGTACATCCCCGGCATCTCGGCCGTCTCGCCCCCGATCAGCGCACAGCCCGACGCCGCGCAGCCCGCCGCGATCCCCTCGACGATGCGGGCCGCGGCCTCGACCTCGAGCTTGCCGGTGGCGAAATAGTCGAGGAAGAAGAGGGGCTCCGCCCCCTGGCAGACAAGGTCGTTCACGCACATCGCCACGAGGTCGACACCGATCGTGTCGTAGAGCCCGGTGTCGATGGCGATCTTCAGCTTCGTGCCCACCCCGTCCGTCGCGGCGACGAGGATCGGGTCGTCATAGCCCGCGGCCTTCAGATCGAAGAGCGCGCCGAACCCGCCGAGGCCCGACATGACGCCGGGCCGCTTGGTGCGCGCGGCGGCGGGCTTGATGCGGTCGACCAGCGCGTTCCCGGCGTCGATGTCGACGCCCGCCTCGGCATAGGTGAGACCCTGTTTCGGTTCGGACATGGCAGCGCTCCTCGGACGGCTCGCGCCGCCCCTAGCAAGACCGCGCGCCCGCGTCCATGCGGCAGTTGACCTAGCGCCGGTCGCGCGCCCCCGCCAGCGTCCCGATCCAGAGGAAAAGCGCGCCCATTGCACCGGTCGCAGCCAGGATGACCGCGGTCTGCTGCAGCCCCCCCGGGGTCGTCAGCAGGGCGCGCACCGGCGGCAGGAGGATCGCGGGAAGCGCGATCTGCAAGAGCGCGTAGCTCCCCAGGCAGACCCCCCAGATCGCCGCCCAGTCCCGGAACGCAAGCGGGCAGGTCGCCCGGCGCCCCGCCTGCACCGCGATCTCGGCCATCGGCGCGGCGGCAAGGATAACCCCCATGGCCGGTGTCGGCGGCAGGCCGGCGAAATTCTCGAGCAGGCCGAGCAGGAAGCGAACGCCGATCAGCCACAGCAGGTAACGCAGGGCGAGAGGGAGAAGCGGCGGCATGGTCATCCTTCCGGGCTCTTCACGATGGCAATAGGCCAGCCGCGTCCGCCGGGCAAGGCCGCGGTGCTTGACGGGGTCGGGCGGTCTGCTAAGCCAAGCCGAGGCGGGCCTGTAGCTCAATTGGTTAGAGCAGAGCGCTCATAACGCTTTGGTTGGGGGTTCGAGTCCCTCCGGGCCTACCATCTTCGCCGCGAGCCAAGGCCTTGCGCGGCGAACGGCTCCACCCTCCCGTAGTCGGGGCGCACCGGGAAAAGACGCTTGCCGTTGAGATGGCGGCAGCCTTTGCACGCACCGGCTGCAACCACACTGACGGCAACGTCCGGCAGCATGTCTTCGCCCATCGTGCCTGCCACACTCGTGCTCACGGTTGGCCACCCCGACGACAGCGATCTTCCCGATCGCCGCAACAGGCGGATCAAACCGGAAAAGCAGGCGACAAGTTCTTCTTGCGCCGCAAGACCTCTCTATACCAGACTCTCGATCCACGCAGTGCGTCGGTGAGACCTTTTGTTCGATGAAGAGTAGTCAGGTGCGCGTGCAGGCCATGTCGACGAGACGCCCTCCCGTCTGTTTCGTGGTCACCCACCACAAGACCGGAACCGTCTGGATGCGCAGGGTATTCCAGCGCATCGCGAAGGACTGCGGCATCGGGCTGGCCAATGCGTTCAATCCCTCGCGCGTGGAACAGGTTCTGACGTCCCGGACCACGACCGGCGCCTTTCTTGTCTCGACCGCGGGCAAGCTGCCGGACTATGCGCCCGGCCTGCAGGGGGCATGGACGCTTCACCTGATCCGCGACCCGCGCGATATCCTGCTTTCGGGTCTTCACTACCACCTGAGACATGTGCCGACCGACAGGTCTCCGGAACGTGCGATTCACCGGCCGAGAGAGAGCTTCGACGGCATGTCCTACCAGCAGAAGCTTCGATCCCTGCCAGGCCTGCGCCACCAGATGCTCTTCGAGATGCGCCACCGGCATGCGCTGACGGTCCGGGAGATCCTCGGGTGGGATTACGATGCGCCACGCCGCATCGAATGGCGGTACGAGGCGATGATGCAGGACAGGACGGGGCAGCTGTTTCACGAGGGCATGCGCAGGATGGGGTGGCCCGAGCCGGTGTGTGACCTCATGCGGCAGGCCTTCCTGTCGGAAAGCCTTTTCGGATCCCGGTCCGACAGAAGCGCGGCCCCGTCCCACGTCACCTCCGGAAAAGTGACGCGCTGGCCCGACGAGTTCACCCGGGCCTTCGGCGAGATCTACGAAGACGCGTTCGGCCACGCCCTGCGCCAGCTTGCCTACGAGACGGATGCCGCCTGGCTCGACAGGCTGGCCTGACGCGGAAGGACAAGCTCGACGCGAAGACCGCCCAGCGCCTCGCTGTCCGCGAGCGTCAGGCTGCCCCCATGGCGCTGCGCGATGTCACGCGCGATGGCGAGGCCGAGGCCCACGCCGGACCCCTTGTCCTGGTTGCGCGCCGCATCGAGCCGCGCGAAGGGCTGCATCGCCTCCTCGCGCCGGGCCGCGGGAATGCCGGGGCCGTCATCCTCGACCGTGATGCGCAGCGCCCGCTCGGGCAGGCTCACCGTTACCCGTGCCCGCCGCCCGTAGCGCAGCGCATTGCCGATGAGGTTCGACAGGCACCGCCGGACCGCCTGCGGGCGCAACATGACCGGCTCGGCCGTCTCGGGCGCCACCAGGTCGACCTCTCCGCCGCCGCGCAGGGTATCGGCCACCAGCGCCCTGACCAGCCCGACCGGGTCGGTCGGGGCCGGATCGTCCAGCGCCTCGCCGCGGGCGAAATCGAGGAAGGTCGCCAGAAGCATCTCCATCTCCTCGACATCGCGGCGCAGGTCCGTGACCTCGGGCCCGTCCTCCAGCATGCTGAGGCCCAGCTTCATCCGCGTCAGCGGCGTGCGCAGGTCGTGGCTGACCCCCGAGAGCATCAGCGTGCGCTGCGCGATCATGGCCTCGATCCGTGCCCGCATGTCGAGAAAGGCCCGGCCCGCGCTGCGCACCTCGGTAGCGCCCGAGGGGGTGTAGGGCTCGACCCGCCCCATGCCGAAGGCCTCGGCCGCCGCCGCCAGCCGCTTGATCGGCTTCAGCTGGTTGCGCAGGAAGAGATAGGCCACCCAGGTGAGCAGGAGGCCGAAGAAGACCATCAGCACGAGAAGCTGATGGGGGTTCGACGCCGACATCCGCTGACGCGCCACCGACAGCGCGACCGGCCCCTCTTCCGTCTCGACCACGATCAGCGGGTTCCGCCAGTCGGTGACCAGGTCGACGGCCAGAAGCCCCGGAAGCTGCCGGCGCAGCACGCGGATCGCCTCGATGCCGGTCAGGTCATAGAACCGGCGCCGATCCTGCACCTCCGCCGCGGCGGTCTCGACGATCTTGATCTCGAGGGCGTCGGCCACCGCCTCGGCGGATCCGCCCGGACCGACCTCCGAGGCGACCAGGGCCAGGTCCAGCGCGAGCGCCTCGGACATCTGGCCCGCGACTTCCTGGAAATAGCGTTGCAGGATCTGGCCCGAGACGACAATCTGCAGCGTGACGATCGGCACGAGCAGGATCAGCGCGGCCCGCCCGTAGAGGCCACGCGGCATCATGCGTTTGAGCCAGCCGAAATCCATGGCGCCAGTTAACCGGGCAGGGACGGGGATGGAAAGCGAAAGCGGCGCGGTTTGGCTGGAGGACGGGGTGCGGCGCCTGACCGCGCCGAACCCCTCGCCGATGACCTTTCGGGGCACCAACACCTACCTCCTCGGCGCGGGCGAAGTGGCCGTGATCGACCCGGGCCCGGACGATCCGGCGCATCTTGCCGCGATCCTCGCGGCTCTGACCCCGGAAGAGCGCATCGGCGCGATCCTCGTGACGCATTCGCACCGCGATCATTCCCCCCTCGCCCGCCCCCTGGCGAGGGCCACCGGAGCCCCCGTCCTCGCCGCGGGCCCCTCCGACTGGGGCCGGAGCGCGGTGATGCAGCGGCTGGCCGCGACGGGCGACATCGGTGGCGGCGAAGGGGTGGACGAGACCTTTGCCCCGGACCGTCAGCTCGCCGAGGGGGATGCGCTCACCGGCGGATGGGGCCGGATCGAGGTGCTCGCGACGCCGGGTCACATGGCCAACCACCTGTCCTTCGCCTGGCAGGGCGCGCTCTTCACCGGCGACCACGTGATGGGCTGGTCGACCTCGCTCGTCTCGCCGCCCGACGGGGACATGGGGGCCTTCATGTCCTCGTGCCGGCGCCTGGCCACCCGTGATGACCGGGTCTACCACCCGGGCCACGGCGATCCGGTGAGCGATCCCGCCGCGCGGCTGGCCGAGCTCATCGCCCATCGCGAGGGCCGCGAGGCGCAGATCCTCGCCGTGCTCGAGACGGCGGGGCCTGCCACACCCGAGGCGCTGGCACGGCGCATCTACAGCGATCTCGCCCCCGCCCTCCTGCCCGCCGCCACCCGGAACGTCCTCGCGCATCTCATTGATTTGCATGAAAGAAACGAGATCGCGCCGCAGGGCGAGCTGACCGCGGGGGCGGTGTTTTCCCGGCCTTGAGACCGGGGGGCATTTTTTGCCCTTCCCCCTCTGGACGGGTGGAATCCCTCTTGCTATACGCAGCGCCAGTTCCGGCGTAGCTCAGCGGTAGAGCAGTTGACTGTTAATCAATTGGTCGTAGGTTCGATCCCTACCGCCGGAGCCAATAAAATCAATGCAGTAAGCCAAGAGATGCGATCAAGGGACTGCTTTCAGGCTCAAGATAGGCTCAGGTACGTTGCGATGAAGATCGTCAAACCGACCGGTGAGGCGTCGTAGTGAGATGGCTTTTGCGAGCAAACCCTAAAGCGACACTTCATTGAGGGTTGCCCCCTCGATGAAAAAGTGGGGTGTCCACAATCTCAAGAAGCGGCTGAATTTCCTGCAAAGTTCGAATTCTGTCCCGGACTGGCCCACCACACAGGACACTGACGGTCCAAGCCGGCTCCCGCAGCCATTTTTGCGGTGTCAGGCTTAGGTTTTGACTGCGAACGATGCAGTTCGAGAACGCATTCTGGATGATCTGCCGCCTTTGTGCCGGGTTGGCCATTTCGTAGTGCAGTGCAAGGCTTTTCGCCAGTTCGAGAAACCTCAGCACAGAGGCGCGCCGGTCATCGACGGACCGCGCATCTCTCATGGCACCCCGGATCTCATTACGTTCGATATCTATGGCGTCCTTACGGGATCGGTAGGTTTCCTTGTCGATGAGTTGATCGATCAACGCATCCGTGAGCCGATCTTCGCGCATAGAAAGGTTGGATAAGCGAAGCTCCAAGGCTTTGAGCATATCTGTGCCGTCTGTTGTCTCGAGACGCCTCAGCGCCATGCAGCGGATGCGCTCGAACTGTCGATCGTTCAAGCTTAAGCCCAACAGCGCATCTTTCACGAAGGCCTCGATTCGGTCTTCGCGGATCGTCTTTGTGACGCATCCTTTGGTTTGGCAGCGCATATAGACACGATCTTTCTGCCACTCGCCAACAAGAGATCGATTGCAAGCCGCGCATTTCAGGATCCGCCGGTAAGTGTGGTTGTGACGAGTTTGCCGCTTCTGTTGCCGGTTGGATTTCATCCCCTGAACGGTCTGGAACAACCCTTCACTGATCAATGGCTCGTGGATACCGGGATAACTGCGGCCGCTTCGTCGCAAAAAGATGCGACCACAGTAGAATGGGTTCTTGAGAAGGGTTTCGAGGCAGCCTGTTGTGATGGGCTTACCCTGTTTGTTGCGCAGCCCGCGATGGTTCAGCTCCGCCAAGAGACCCCGGATCGAGTATTGTTGAGATGCGTAGAGCTCAAACGCGAGGCGCACGAAGGGAGCACGTTCAGGGTCGGGGGCCTTCGGTTTTCTAGCGCCTTGGTCGAGGTAGCCAATCGGGGCTGCGAACGGAAAGAGGCCTTGTTTCAGGCGCCCCTCGATCCCCTTGAGGCATTCCTCGCGCAGATTACGCACGTAATCTGCCGCGATCACCGCCTGGATATCGGCGGTCAGGCGGCCACCGCGTGACCTCAGGTCAAGCGCCTCATGTGCGAAGCGCACGTCGGCGCCTTGATCGATGAGTTCGCCGATCAGGGCCCATTCCGCAAGATTGCGCGTGGAGCGATCGATCTTGTGTACGATCACGCCAACGGCCTCTTTGCGCTGGAGCCCCCGGATCATCTGGGTGAACAGCGGACGCCCCGTCTTGGCAGCAGTCACCTTTTCTTCGAACCATTGGGATACGTATAAATCATGCTTGGCCGCATAGGCCTCGATTGCGTCGCGTTGCGCCTCAAGAGAGACACCGTCACCCTGCTTGACCGTCGAGACACGCAGGTAGGCAAAATACTCATTCATATGTCTTTGGAGTTATCCTCAGACTCTACCAAATGGGCAGGATCTGTCGACTCGGGCCAGGGCCAACGCCCCTCGCGGACCAACTGATCGTGCGTGGCGAGACAAATCAGGAGATACTCTTCGAGGCGTTCGTCTTCTGTCATGCACCGATATTACCGCCTTGGCGGAAGCCGCCACGTCGGCGCTATGGTCTCATTCCGCGCTAGGAGCCAGGGTTTCGAGGGTGAAGGGTGCGCGCGGAGCGCCTGACATCAGCAGGCGCGCGACGGCGCGGTAGTTCGGCTGGTAGACCAGCTGCTGCGGCTCGATCTCGGTGAGTTGACGGCACAGGAGGGGCGCATCGAGTGGCCCGACGCGGAAGGCCAAAAGGCTGCCGACGTTCCCCATGATGGCGGCAAAGACGGCGTCTTCGCTTTGGCCGAGGTATTGCTGCGCGAGGGTGACGGCTATGCCGTATTTTCGGATCTCAGAGAGAAGGTCGGCGAAGGCTTCTGTCGTGAAGCTGTGGAACTCATCGACATAGAGCATGAAGGGACGGCGGTCTGGTTGAGCGAGTATCTGGCGAGAGAGGCCGGCATGCATGGCGCTTGCGAGGATCAAACCGCCGAGGACCTTCGCGTTGTCCGCTCCGAGACGCCCTCTGCCGAGATTGACGAGAAGCGTCTCACCCCGATCCATGATCCGTCGCAAGCGGAGCGGCTCCTCAGGCTCGCAGACTGCGCGGCGGACGAACGGATGCGCCAGGAACGCCCCAAGTTTGTTTGCGATGGGGGCAACGCCATCAACAGCCCTGGTGTAGTTCATGGCTCGGAATTCCTGCTCCCAGAAGCTCCTGACCTGCGGATCGGTGATGCGTGCTACGACCTGCACGCGGAAGTCCTTTTCCAGAAACAACCGCATGATGTCCCGAATGTCTGGGGCCGGGCTCTCGAGGAGTGCGAGGATTGCGTAGCGCAGAAGATGCTCCATTCGGGCACCCCAGGCATCGGCCCACTGCTTCTTAAGGGCATCAATGAGACCCGCGGCGATCAGTGGTCGCAGCGCCGGTCCTGCAGAGATCAAGGGGTTGTATCCGAGCCGACAAGCCGGGTCCGCTGGATCCCAGTAATGATGCGGGCCGTCCAGCGAACCATGGAGTTTCGATGCCAGATCGCCATGGGGATCTACCAGCATCACGCCGCGACCAGCGGCAATGTCCTGGGTGACAAGCGCCTCGATCAGCGTAGATTTGCCGGTCCCGGTCTGGCCGACCACGAAGAGGTGCTGCAGCCGATCCTGCAGCGATTGCGCCACCGGGAAGCGCTGGTAGCGGTTGGAGGCCACCCCGAGGGTGGTGAAGCTGGCGGATATCGGAGTCATGATCTCAGTTTTGCGTCTGAAGGTCAGAGCGCCACGAAGCCTCCGTGGCCTCGGACTGCACATCCGCCCTCCGTGCCGCCCATGCGTCAGCTGCTAAGCTACCGTTAGACATTGCAGTCGCCTCTCGCAGGGTGCGCCGGACATCGGGTCCGGCGGCCACCCAGCGGAAGGAGACAGCGATGGGTGATCTTCTGGGAACAGACTACGAGGATGTCGGTACCGTTCCGGTCTGCGGGATGTGCGGCTCTGAGCGTGTTGTAAGGCGGAGTTGGGCCTGTTGGAACAGAGATGATGGCCTCTGGGAGCTTGAGGAAACTTGCGAGGAAGCATTCTGCCAAGCCTGTGAAGCCAACACGAATCTCGTCTGGCAGCCCTGGGATGGCGGCGAGCCGGTCAAACGGATCAGGGAACTCAATGACCTGTTCCGCTCAACCGGATACGGTGAAGGGGCTGTTCTAGTCACGCGCGGCATCGAAGCACTTGGGCCTACGGCATTGCTTAGCATCGTCGAGACCGTTCGCGACTTTGCCGACTTCCCTCAAGAAAGTGATCCTTGGGGTGAACATGATTTCGGCGCGTTCGAGTACGAGGGTGAGAAGATCTACTGGAAGATAGATTACTACAATCTCGATCGAACCGCGGGATCGCCGAACCCGGCAAATCCTGCTGTGACGTCCCGCGTCCTGACCATCTTGCTCGCCAACGAGTATTGAGATCTCCGCCCAGCCTTCGGGCTGGGCGGTTCTTCGTCTTCAGTTTCCGTACGGATCCGTTAGAGCGGAGAAGTGGTCACTCGGAGGTCCGAGAAACCGCCCAAAGCGGTCGTTCATCCCCCTTGCAGCGATCGACGGCAAAGAGCCCGGAGCAGACTCATCTAAGTCGGCCAAAGATGATCAGGTGGGGGCTGTTAGTGCCGCGCAAGGATCAGATCGGATCCTTTTTCAGCAATCATGATCACGGGCGCATTGGTGTTGCCGCTGGTCATCGTGGGCATGACGGAGGCATCGCAAACCGACAGACCCTCGATACCGTGGACGCTAAGATCCGGGCCAACGACTGCCCCCTCTCCGGGGCCCATGCGGCACGTGCTTGTCGGGTGCCAGACCGTGCTGGCCGTGCGTCTGATGAAATCCTCCACCGCGTCATCTGTGTCTAGGTCGGGGCTGGGGGACGCGTCGCAGATCGCATCGAAAGCGGGCGCATTCAGAATTTCGGCGTTGCGCCGATGGTGGGCGATCATCAGCCTCATGTCTTCCGGGTCGGAGAAGTAGTTGGGATCTATCAATGGCGCATCTAGCGGATTGGACGAGGCGAGGCGCACGGTCCCCTGGCTTCTAGGCCGACAGATGTAGCCGCCCAGCGCCACACCGGCGCGATCGAGCCGACCGCTGGTGCGGAAAAGGTCCGGAATGGCCGGTCGGAAGATCGATTGGAACTGAGGATAGGCGCTGCCGGGATCGACCGAATGGAATGCCACGGCATCGACCTGCATCGTCGCAAGCCATCCGCCCCCGGTTTTCTGAAACTCCTCGACAGCCGCCTCGAAGGTTTCAGGCAAGGCTCCCAGGGAGGCTTCGGGCTCTTTCAGACGGCGAAAGACGCCGTCTTGGGAATAGTGATCTTCAAGGTGCGCTCCGACGTCGGGGTTGTCGACGATAACGTCGATGCCGTGGGCGGCCACGTGATCCGCGGGCCCGATGCCTGACAGCATGAGCAGATGGGGCGACCCGATCGAGCCCGCCGCGATGATGATTTCCGAGCTGGCGTGTATCCGTCGTGGTGTCTGTCCGTTTTCGAGATAGTCGACGGCGATCGCACGGCCGTTTTCAATCACGACCCGGGTCACCATCGCCTCCTTCACGATCGCGAGGTTGTTTTTATCCCGAACCGGGTCGAGATACGCCGTTGCGGTGTCACAACGGGCGCCATTGCGGATTGTCGCCTGCATGTATCCGCATCCGAATTGCTCGGCACCATTGATGTCCGCGTTGTATGGAATGCCTGACTGCCGTGCCGCCTCGAAGAAGACCTCGCAGAGCGGATGCGTATGTGGGTTCTTCACGACCGAAAGTGGGCCTTCGGTTCCGTGAAACGTGTCATCGAATTCAGCATTCGCTTCTGCGCGGACGAAATAGGGCAGCACATCATCATAGCCCCAACCGGTATTCCCCAGTTGTGCCCATCCGTTGTAGTCGCCCGCATTCCCGCGGACGTAGATCATGTAGTTGAGCACGCTCGACCCGCCGAGAACGCGCCCGCGAGGGTAGTCGATGACGCGGTCGTAGAGACCCTTTTGCGGCACCGTGCGAAAGCGCCAGTCCGATTTGGTATCGACTTGCCGAGGTGCCGCGCCGGGAATGCGGGAGAGGACCGGATCGGGGTCTCCACCGGCTTCGATCAGCGCGACGCTGGCATCGCCGCGTTCACACAGACGCCGTGCTAGGACGCAGCCGGCCGAGCCCGCGCCGATGACGATGAAATCAAAACCGTTCTTCATGAAGACGTCCCTTCTCATGCGGCAGTGGGCTGCCACACTGGCCTCAGGCGCGAGCCGAGATCAGATCAGCGGCTTTTTCCGCGATCATGATAACAGGTGCGTTCGGATGACCCGTGTTCATCCGCGGCATGACCGAGGCGTCCGCTATACTGAGGCCTTCGAGCCCGTGCATCCGCAAGTCGGGAGCGACGACGGCATCGGCGTCCTGCCCCATGCGACAACTGCCAACCGGATGCCACGAGGTCGAGGACACCTCTCGGATGTCGGCAATGAGGTCCTCGTCGCTGATCCGGTCGGGTCCCGGTGAGATTTCGCGCGGCCCGAGCTCGGCAAAGGCAGGTTGCGCGACGACTTTCCGTGCCTCCCGGATACAGGCGATCATCAGGTCGAGATCGGCGGGATCGCTGAGGTAGCCCGGATCGATCAGAGGCCGGTCGAGCGGATTGTCGGACACGATGGAGACCCGACCCGTGCTGCGAGGCCGCGTCGGGAAGCCCGAAATGGTGAAACCGTGCCGGTCCGGCGGGCGCATCTCGGGCGCGCCGAGGCTGATGTAGTAGGGGATCATCAGCAGCTCGATGTCCGGAGCCTCAGATCCGGGATTCGAGCGAAGAAACGCGCCCGACTCGAAGTGGTTCGTGGTGAGCGGCCCCCGGCCCTCCGCGAATTGGCGCTGTGCGTCTGCGCTTTCCTCGGCGGTTCGGCCGAAGAGCGTCAGGGGTTTGTCGATCTCCCAACGGCTGCGGTAGTGCAGATGGTCCTGCAGGTTCTCACCCACCCCGGGCAGGTCATGCCGGACCTTGACGCCGACCTCCTCCAGTCGTTCTTTCGGGCCGATACCTGAGATCTGAAGTATCTGCGGCGACCCGATCGCTCCTGCCGACAGGACGGTCTCCTGTGCCGTAACCCTCTGAACCTGTCCGCCGGCAATATAGTCGACCCCGAGGACGCGCTCACCGTCAAGGACAAGCCTGAGTACAGTGGCGCCCGTCACCACTGTCAGGTTCGCCCGCCCCTGCGCCGCCTTCAGATACGTGCGCGCTGTGCTGCCGCGAGTGTTATTGCGCAAGGTGGCCGGAAAGTAGCCACAGCCTTCGATATCCTGGCCGTTCAGATCTTCATTGAACGGGATACCGGCCTCCTGACAGGCTTCGATGAACACCTCCGTCAAAGGAGATCGGGCAGCCTGCTTCGTCACTGTCAGGGGCCCAGCTTCGCCATGCAGGCCGGGGTCACCCGGCACCTGCCAGTTCTCGGCCTTTCTGAAATAGGGCAGCACGTCATGCCACCCCCACCCTGTCGCGCCCAGCTGTTGCCAACTGTCATAGTCCGACGGGTGCCCGCGGAGATAAATCATGTAATTGATGGAGCCAGTCCCGCCGATGCACCGCCCTCGCGGATACGCTATTTGCCTGCGGGACAAATGGTCCTGCGGCCCAGTCCGAAAGCCCCAGTCGAACCGCGTATTGGGCAGGGACCCCATGGCTGCCGGCGTCGATACACGCGGGTCGTCGTCATTGCCTCCGGCTTCGAGCAGAAGCACGCGACGCTTGGGATCTTCAGTTAGGCGGCTGGCGAGGACGCATCCGGCAGAACCTGCGCCTACCACGATGCAATCGAATGTGTCCGTCATGATCTGCCCTCCAAACAGTCTGGCACCCGGGCAAAGGCTCGCTTGAATCGTGCTCAGAAGTTGCCCCAGCGTCAACACTCAGTCGAGGGCGTGCCCGTGGCTAATCGGAGAAGACGGATTTGCGCGGGTCCTTCCTTTGGTAAGACCTCACCCAGTTGGCACCTTCGATCGGGGGCTGGTCCAGCCTCTCAAGAGGCAGTGTTCCGTTAGGGTTTCCTGCCGGAGACGACAAACGAGGGGACGGGTACAACGACGCCATCTGCCGTCTCATAGGCCGAGGCTGCCGTGTTCATCTCCTGCCGGATGCGCGCGACGACCTCCTCTGTCTGCGCGTCGACGATCATCGCGCCTCGAACGGTCAGATGCATGAAGTTCTCAAAGAAATTCCCGTCTGGCGCGTGATAGACGCTGGGAACTTCGCGCACTTCGATGTCGTGGAAGCCGGCTGCCTCCATGAGCGATCGACAGCGCTCCCTGTCCGAAAGGGCGAAGGCATCGGGGGCCGGATCAGCCACCGACATGTCTGCGTGTTTCGCAATGGATCCCATGGTGATCCGAAAGAAGTCCGACTCCGACGGGGCGCACCATTGGCTGAAGGCGTAGCGCCCGCCCAGCCGCAGCACCCGGTAGGCCTCGGCAATAGCCCGGGCGGGATCAGTGACATGAAAGATCCCGAACGGGCAGAGGGCCGCATCGAAGGAAGCATCGTCGAATTCAAGCTGCAGCGCATCGCCTTCCATGAAGGTGCAATGCGGGAAATTGGCCTTCGCGGCCCTGACCATCTCCGGGGCGAAATCGACGCCGACAGCCCGCGCGCAGACGGCATGCGCTGCGCCAGCGGCGTATCCGGGACCCGTGCAGATATCTAGAATCGCGGCACCGGCCCTAGCGCGCACTGCTGCCAGCAGCGTCGGTATGGCTTGCGTGGTGATACGTGCGGTGTGGTCCTGATAGCTGTCCGCCTTTGATCCCCATCCCGAACGTTCCTTGTCGCGGAATTCCTCAAACATCTGTTGTCCCCCTCATACAGGTTCGACCGAGAATAGCACATCTCGAGGGCGCCCCGGACATACTCCAAAAACTTACGTACTGACTGAAGGCTGTAACATCGACGGGCAGGAGGATCGTTGATCCCAGTGGCCAGCTATCTCGAGGGCTGGGCCTCAAGATTCATTGGATGGCGTAGTGGAGTCTGCTGCGGATATCGGGGGGGCACCGTAGGGGCCGCCGTGATTGCTTACTCGGAGCCGTTTCTCCCATGGGACTAGCTTTCGCAGCAGGGGCGTTGATCTAATTGATCAGTCACAAGATCATTCCAGAAACCCATCGTAGGGTTCATCAGAACAAGGCTACCCTCGGACTTGCTATCGGACTTGTTCTGATGCTCTTTCTTGATGTCTGGCTGGGATAGCAGTCGAGGTATCCTGCGAGTATTGTCTCGTGGGCTCCAAAGCTGCACCCATGTCCGCACAGCGGTTATGCAACGCGTTGCTTGGTCACGCCTCGGTCGTGGATCAGCGGAAGTCCAATGCAGCGAAGGCTGCTACTTCTGGAGGGCTAGGCTGGTCGAGCTTCGTCTAGGCTACGGCAACTAGTAGCGCCCCAAAGCCGATCAGACCCACACCAACCCAACCAATTACCGACAGCCTTTCACCAAGAACGACGGCGGCGATGAGAGCAACGAAGACGACGCTCAGTTTGTCGATTGGAGCGACTTGCGAAACCTTTCCGAGTTGAAGGGCCCGAAAGTAGCAAAGCCAAGACGCACCGGTCGCCAATCCCGACAAGACCAGAAATATGCTGGTCGTGGCCGACAGCGTCGATAGGGGCTGCGTCTCTCCTGTCGTCCAAATTAGCATTCCAAGAGCAATAACGACGACGGTCCGTAGAAAGGTTGCGAAATTTGAGTTCACGTCGGAGACGCCAACCTTGGCGAAGATCGCGGTTAAAGCCGCAAACAAGGCCGCGAGTAGGGCCCAGAGGAGCCATGATTGCGAGGCAGCTTGCATAGATGGAATTCCCCTTTGGCCTGGCGACAACATGCGTGCTGAAACACTGAACTACGGGTCCATACCACTCAAGTTAATGTCCATTTGGACGGCAAGCCGCCAGTCAGCGATCTCGAGATCCATGGCCGCTAGCGCCGAAATCGGCCCTTCACATAGGCTCCAGTGCACAACCCATCCGAGCCCCGGACGGACGCCTGGGCCCTTTGGTTCCGAAGTTCATCGACCCTTGGCCGGCGCATCGATACTGAAGCTGGCCTCAAACGAATGACGACCGATGTACGGCGCGCCAAAACCTCGTATGGGCTGCCGCCGCAGGCCGTCGTCAGGGCCGAATCATGAAGTAGCCCTGGTCGCTGAGTTCCATCAGGCGGATGATTCCGCCGGGAA
>WVSO01000049.1 GCA_015689745.1 Rhodobacterales bacterium HKCCSP123
AAATCCTCCACTACTCAATCACCCCAGTCTGTCCCATGAGTGCTGATGCCGGACAGTTGGTGACGGATACCGTTCACGCACTGGCCCCGGGGCGGGCGCCGCAAGATAATGATCAATGTCAATTTGCTAAAGCCACAGTCCCAATTCGTCAATCAACCGGGGCGAGGGATGCCAGCGGAGCCACCGACTGTTGCATCGGTGCCTTGCCACCGCGCCACTCTCGAAAGATCCCTTTGCAGGTCAGCCAGAGACGCCGGAAGGCCTGTGATCGCATGCGCTTCCGGAAACACGTATCGGTTGCCCCGCGATCCGCGCGGATCGGCCTGGCAGGTTGCTCGAGGTCTTCTCTGTACCGTCCTTCAAGAAACGTGCTGTCACCACGACCATCCGGCCCGACGCCACCCAAGGCATCAAGGGCGCGAAGCAGCGGGTCTTGGCGTGAGACCCGTCTGCCATGGACTGAACCTGCCCGAGGTTCCGTCAGGTGATGCTGACGGGGCGAGGCAAGCCCTGACGCTGCAGGCGGCGGCGCCCGAACAGCCAGGCCGCGAAGGCCGCGAGCACGACCATGCCCTTCACCATGGCCGAAGCGTCGATCTCGGGGATAACGGAAATGATGGTCGCGGATATGGCATAAGTCCGCGTCCCCGATGCCGGGCTCTGGTTCGTCTTCAGGCTGCGCTGTGTGGGTGTCCCCGCAGTCACTTCATACAGGAAGACATCGTAATGGTTCCCTTGCGACGCGAAATTATAAACGAACCACGTCCCGCTCTCCGATGCGGGCGAAGCATCAGCAAGGGCTTGCGCTGTCGAGGGCGACAACCACCAATCCGTGGCCTGAAGCTGTGTTCGCAGTGATGCGGTAAAATTGCTGTTTACAGTCGTTATCTCATACGTGGTCCCGCCGACCGTCACCTGGTAGGCCCGCGCGGACTGGCTTCCGCCCGTCAGGAGACCGATGGCCAGAGACAGCACAAGCCCAATGCGCACGAGCAGCGCGGCGGTCGGGGGATTCGAAGGGGCACGCAGCATCACAACGTCTTCTTTTCCAGAAAAAATTTGGAACGAGAAACTATGGCCGTACGCGACTGGTGATGTCGTACCCTATTGGATGGCGTCCCCGCAAGCCCAAGGGGCTCAGATGGCGCGCCGGACCGGCCAGGCTTCAGCGGGGGTCGGAAGTGCCGACCGCGAGGCGCAGAAAGTGACAGGGTCGGACGCGACCGACTGCGCAAGACACGTTATGAGGGGGACAGGCCCAGGCGCACCGGGATCACAGGTCGTGTCGTGGTCAGAGAGGCGTCACGCCCCGGCTCACGCTGTGCGCGACCGCCTCGCGGTGATCGAGGCCCAGAGGGCAAGAAGGACGAATGCGGCGAGGGCAAGGCTCGACGCGTTGATCTCGGGAATGACGGCGGCGGAGATGATCGCGTAGTAGCGGGACGCGTTCCGGTTGTCATTCAGCGTAGAAATGACGCCCGTATTTTGGTTGATCTGCCACACGTTGATGAAATTGGTATTCGATCCGAGGCTGTAGGCGAAGTGCAGGGCGCTGTTTCCTGCTGTCGGCCACAATCCCCCGGTCAATGGGCCGCAGGTGGCGGCGACGTTGGTGTCGCTGCATGCCGCGTTCAGGGCGTCACGATAGCCAAGCGCAAAATCGCGGGCGACGGTGTTGTCGGTCACCGTGGTGCCATTGATCCACCAGGGTTGGGCTACAAGCTGGGCCGACAGATTGGCGCCGGTGTCTTGTACGAAACCGATATTGTAGGTCACAGAATTCACGACCACCTGCACCGTCTGAGCCCGGCTCTGCCCGGACGCGATCAACCCGAATACCACGATGAAACACGCCAGCGCGAGCCGCGAGGCGAGGATCGGTAGTGAAAGACGAGAGTTCATAATGGTCTCCGCTCAAATTCGCGTCGGCAAAAAAGAGACGGTCTTTCCCTGCCAGGTCGAAATGCAGAATCGACGCGCCCGCACCATTACTCGATGCTTGGTAACAAACACCATTCGTATTTCCAATCATTGACTTGCCGAAGCGCAGTGCCCTCGCGTTACACCCTGTCTGTCGAGCACCACCCCACGATGGAGAGTTGACGCTCAAGGGAAAGCCACACCGGACGCAGGCCACCCTCCCGACGGGCAAGACGCAACAGACGGGACCATCGAGACCGCGAGGATGGTCGGCGCTCGGTGGTGGGGCACGACGCCTGTTGCAGCGCCAGGTCCGAGGTGACGGAAGATGAGCAGCACCAGTGCAAGCCTGGTCCTGAAAGCAGGTTCATGCAGATCCCGTCCGTGGTGCGGGCCCTGCACCACCCCTCACCGCGTCCCGCCCGTCACAGGCGCAGATCGCTCTCCGAGGGCGCAAAGCGGCTCTTGAGGTCGAAGAAGACATGCGGGTCGCGGCCGAAGCGCCTGATCGCGCCCGCTCCCTGCCCAACGAAGACGTCATGGGCGACGGCGCAGATCACGCCGTCATAGCTCCCGTCGCCCGGTGCCTCCTGCAGGGTGATGCCATATTCCGACGTGGCCTCACCGGCACTGACCCATGGGTCATGCACATCGACCGACACGCCGTAGTCCTCCAGTTCACGGACCACGTCGATCACGCGGGTGTTCCGCAGATCCGGGCAGTTTTCCTTGAAGGCCAGGCCCAGGACGAGCACGCGGGCGCCCTCCACCTGGATGCGCCGCCGGAGCATGGCCTTCACCATCTGCCCCGCGACATAAGCCCCCATGCCGTCATTGATCCGGCGCCCCGCGAGGATGACCTGCGGGTGATAGCCGAGCGCCTCGGCCTTCTGCGTGAGGTAATAGGGATCGACGCCGATGCAGTGGCCGCCGACGAGACCCGGGCGAAACGGCAGGAAATTCCACTTGGTCCCCGCCGCGCGCAGGACCGCCTCTGTGTCCAGCCCCATCCGGTTGAAGATGATGGCAAGCTCGTTCACCAGGGCGATGTTCAGGTCACGCTGCGTGTTCTCGATGACCTTCGCGGCCTCTGCCACGCGGATGCTCTCGGCCATGTAGGTGCCCGCCTCGATGATCGAGGCATAGAGCCCGTCCACGGCGCGGGCCGCCTCGGGCGTCGAGCCGGAGGTGACCTTGAGGATGCTGGTCAGCCGGTGCGCCTTGTCGCCGGGGTTGATCCGCTCGGGACTGTAGCCGCAAAAGAAATCCTCGTTGAACCTGAGGCCCGAGACGCGTTCGAGCACCGGCACGCAATCCTCCTCGGTGGCGCCGGGGTAGACCGTGCTCTCATAGATGACGATGTCGCCCCGCTTCAGGGCGCATCCCACGGTTTCCGAGGCCTTGAGGAGCGGCGTCAGGTCCGGGCGCTTGGTGGCATCGATCGGCGTGGGCACCGTCACGATGAAGACGCGTGCGCGCCGCAGGTCGGCGGGATCGCTCGAAAGCTCCAGCTTGGTCGCCTCGGCCAGTTCGTCCGGCTCGACCTCGCGGGTCTGGTCGCGCCCCTGCCGCAGCGCCTCGATCCGCGCTGCGTTCACGTCGAAGCCGATGACGGCGCGACGCTTCCCGAATTCGACCGCCAGCGGCAGCCCGACATAGCCCAGCCCGATGACGGCGATGACGGCCCCGTCCAGATCAACCCTATTTGCCATGATACTCCCGGAACCACTCGACGAAGCGCGCAATCCCGTCCTTGAAATCTGTTTGCGGCCGGTAGCCCGTCAGCCGTTGCAGCAATGATGCATCGGCCCACGTGGCCGGCACATCACCCATCTGCATCGGCATGTAGTTGCGGATGGCCTTCTGCCCGAGACACTCCTCGATCGCGTCGATGAAGTCGAGAAGGCGCACCTTCTGCGAATTCCCGATATTCACGACCCGGAACGGGGCGACGGGGGACAGGCTGTCGCCCGGCTCGACGTCATCCCGCGAGGCCGGGCGCTCGGGCACCGCGTCGATCAGCAGGCGAATGCCGCGCACCAGGTCATCGACATAGGTGAAGTCGCGGTACATGTCGCCGTTGTTGTAGATGTCGATGGGCCGCCCATCGAGCATGGCATCGACGAACTTGTAAAGCGCAAGGTCCGGACGCCCCCATGTGCCGTAGACCGTGAAGAAGCGGAACATGGTCGTCGGCAGGTCCCACAGATGCGCATAGGCGTGGGCCATGCTCTCGTTCGCCTTCTTGGTCGCGGCATAGATCGTGAGCTGCGTGTCGGCCTTCTCGGTCTCGGTGAAGGGCATCTCGTCATTCGCACCGTAGACGGACGAGGTCGAGGCCATGAGAAGGTGGCGCACCCCGAGCCTGCGCGCAGCCTCCATCACGTTGAAGGTGCCGATCACATTGGCATCGAGATAGGCGCGCGGGTTCTCGAGGCTGTAGCGCACCCCGGCCTGCGCGGCGAGATGCACGATCACGTCGGGACGGAAGGCATCGGCAACGCGGTCGAGGGCCTCCTGGTCCTCCAGCATGCCCTCCGTCGCGGCGAAGCCGGGCTTTTGCAGCAACATGGCATGGCGGCGGCGCTTCAGGCGGACATCGTAGTAATCCGTCATCCCGTCGAAACCGTGAACCTCGAACCCCTCGTCGAGCAGCAGCCGTGCGAGGTGAAATCCGATGAACCCGGCCGTTCCGGTAATCAAGACGCGTGTCATCCAGCTTCGCTCCCCACCATGCCAGGCCCGACGCCGCGGCCGACCAGGCCCGCCATCGCATCCCGGTAGGCCTTCACCACGATCGCCTGGTCATACTCCCGCTCCATCTTGCGACGGCCCGCCATCCCCATGGCGGCCCGCTCCTCCGGCCCGAGCGCAAGGATGCGCAGGCAGGCCTCGGCCAGGCTCTCGGCGCTTCTCGCGGCACATAGGAGCCCCGTCTCCCCGTCGGCAACCACGGAACGGCAACCCGGCACATCGGTCGCAACCAGCGGGCGCGCCATGGCGGCGGCCTCGATCAGCGTGCGGGGCGCCCCCTCGCGGTAGGACGGAAGAACGACGCAATGCGCCTTCGCGATCACCGGGCGCACATCGTCGGTCGTTCCGAGGTATTCGATGACCTTCTCCTGTTCCCATGCCCTGACGGTCTGGAGGCTGATCGCCGATCGGTTGGCCGCATCGGCTTCTCCCAGAAGCCGGAACTGCGCCTCGGGGTAGAGCTTCCGCACCCGGCGAGCCGCCTCGACGTACTCGATGACCCCCTTGTCGCGCAGTAGCCGCGCGATCATCAGGAAGACCGGTCCGGTTTCCGCCGCGGGGTAGGGCACCGCCGAGAACCGCTCGAGGTCGATGCCCGAACCCGGAAGCAGGCGCGCCTGGGCATCGCTCACCAATCCCCGACCGACAAAGAGCGCGCGGTCGTCCTCGTTCTGGAAGAACACGATCGGCAGGCCGCGAAAGGCGCCCCGGTAAAGCCTCACGGCGACACGCTCGAGGCCGCCACCCGACAGGAAGGCCGTGCCAAGCCCGGTCACGTTCGGAACAAATGGAGTGCGTGCCGCTTTCGCCGCCAGGGCACCGTACAGGTTGTTCTTGATCGTGAAACTCAGAACGATATCGGGGCGCAGGGCACGGAACTCGCGCCAGAGCCTCCCGACCAGCATGGCATCCCGCACGGGGTTCATCCCCTTGACGCTCATGTCGAGCGGACGGATGCGACACCCCATTGCCTCGAGCTTCGGTGCCGTGTCGTCCCGCGGCGCCAGGACAGTGACCGAATGCCCGTCGGCGATCAGCGCCTCGACCAGCGGTGTTCGGAAGTTCCAGACATTCCAGGCGGCATTCACGGAGATCAGCACATGCATGGGATCACCCGCCTCACCGTCCTGTCAGCGCATAGGCGGCGCGTCCGACCCATTCAAGGATCGCCGTGTTCAGGAGGCCAAGGTTGCGCTCGAAGTTCCACCCGAGACCGTCCCGCCAGCCGCGCGTGCGATAGTCCACCGGATAGGGCAGGATGCCGTCCCATCCGGCCCGTTCGAAACTGGCGACCGCGCGTGGCATGTGAAATGCACTCGTGACGAGGACCCAGCGCGCAGCCTCGGACGGATCCGCAAGCTCACGGGCAAGACGCGCGTTCTCGGCGGTGTTGCGCGACCGGCTTTCCACGAGCAGGCGCTCCGGCCCGATCCCGTGGGACAAGAAGATGCGCTCGGCGATGGCGGCCTCCGACACGTGGCCTCCGGTCACGTCGCGCAGCCGGCCGCTCCCCCCGGCGAAGAGGATGAGGGCCCCGGGCGCGGTCCGTGCGAGGGCAAGAGCGGCCAGGTATCGGTCACCGCCCTCACCGACCTGCGGCTGGCCCGCCAAGAGCGACGCCGGGACATCTTCACCGCCTCCCAGGACGATGATCCCGTCGATGTCGCCCGTATCCTCGATGGGCGGGTAAAGATGCTCGATCGGGCGGAGCAATCGATCGCCAAGGGGAACGAAGCCGACCAGGAGCATGCCGAGGACCATCAAGGCCGACCAACGCCGTGCGCCTTGCAGGTTTCCCCGCGTGGCCGCGACAAGGGCGGCGATGGCCATGAGCACGAGCCAGGTCTCGACCCTGAGCCCGGCACCGACGAGTTTCGAGAGTATGAAAAAGGCCGTGTCCATTGCTACTCAAGTGACGCAGTGGCAGTGCTGTTCCGCCGTGACCGGCCCTGCACGGCTCTGCCGCCGCGGGCGCGAGCGGCGACGCGTCTACGGGCTGGCATGTCGAGAAGTCCGACCACTCCCGCGGGCCCGACATCGCGTGAACGGTCGGCGCAGGATTGCCGCACATCCGCTCCCGCCTCTGCCATCATTGCATGCCCCCGGAAACCCTGCCGCCGTCGCCGCGCCGAAACAGACCGGCGACGCCTGCCGCGCAGATGGCGGAGACCGGCAAGACCAGCGTGAGCGCCGTATCCTTCAGGGCCTCGCCCCACGCGATCCTCCCCGTCCAGATGACCCATTGCACGGCGTCGAGGACCTCGTTGACCAGCTGAAGCAGCGTGACCACGCCGAAGGCAAGGAGCAGGTTTTCCCTCCGAGAGCGCAGAAGAATCGCCGCCCCGAGGAAGATCAGCAGTCCGAATGGCACGTGCAGGATATCGTGCCCGACCCCCAGGTCGTCCGAGATGTGCCGCTTCAGCGTCGTCCACCACGTCGTCACGAGCGCCCTCTCGACCCGCTCCGGCATTCGACCGGCCGACAGGCGATCGCCATCGCGATTTGCTTGGGCGCGCCGCGTGAAGCGGCATGCCCAGGCGGAACAGGGATCACCCGCGTCGCCCCGGTGCAGCTTGCCGAGGCCACTCCGAGCGAAGGACGACGGCGTCGGAGCGCCACGAGCTAGTTGGTGCCGTCCGAAGAGCCGCCTGCCCCTGCGAGACCGAGCAGGAGCAGCAAGCCAAGACCGGCCCCGATACCGGGGCGCATCCCGGTTCCGGGCTCGACCCTGGCTTCGACGACGGCGCCCGCGCATTCGTCACGAAGAATATCGTCGCGCTGGAATTCCGGGCCGTCCCCTGTCTGGCCGGAAAACACCCGGACCCCGGTCACCCCTTCGGTCGCCAGCGCCAAGACGGCGGTCTGCGCCCTGGCCTGTGCCAACGCGGCGTTCGTCTGGGGATTTCCGGTCGTGCTCGCATACCCGCGAACCGCGTAAACGTCGGTTTCGGCATCGGCGATGAAACGGTCGATCGCGGCGCTTTGTTCCGGTGTAAGCGTCGTGACGCCGGTCGCGAAAAAGATCTGCAGCTCGCAGTCGCCCACGAAACGGTAGCCCTCCGGCGGGACGTTCTGGGCGTGGGCCGACATCGGCGCCGACGCGAGCAATGCCACCAGCGTCGCTGAGGCTAGGGATTTCTTAAATCTGTCGAGCATACTGTCATTCCCTTGCAATTCCGGCATTCGATTGCGTCGATCCGGCTTGTCGCCGCCATGCGACCCCTGTCCCACGCAGTCCACCCCAGAAGGAAAGCAGGGCCGCCGATCAACACTCGCAGGTATGGAGCCCATACCGAGACAGCAGGTCAAGTCCGCGGAACCGGATTTGACCAAGACTATTGCAGAATGAAGTCCCTCACACCGTCGGCACCATCCTGTCGGCCGAAGACCGCGCTCAAGCGCGAGCGCGACCGGTCCCTGTACGGGGCCTCGTCATCCGGGGACGAGAATCACGGCCATCGACCAAGGATGGTTCCGCGGCCTCCAACCCGGCCCAAGCGGACGGCGGTACAATGGTTTGCAGGTCGTTCAACGACGAAAATATGTCCCAGCGACGTCGCAGGTCAGGCCTACGTGGCCTTGACCTCATGCCTGATGCGGGAATTCCCCCGAGAGTCCCCCCTGTCTTCGGGAACCGAGGCAAGCGGGACGGGCACCCTCATGCCGGGACAGACCCAGCCGTTGCCCTGCGGATGACGGGCATCGGCCCCTTCCCTCCTGCTCGCACCGCTCGAAGCATCACCCGCACCACCCCCGTTCCACGACTGCCCGGTTTCTGCCCAGTACGCCGAAAAAATGGGCGGGACGGGGTTCTTCCCAGAATGGCGTCCTTTGCGCCCCGCGCGGGCTGGTCGCCGAAACGGGAGGGGGGCAAGCATCCACGCGGCGGCGGAGTGCTTGATGGGGATCGGCGTGCAGCAGCACCGGTGGCGATGGCGATGCATGCGTCATGTTTGCGGGTACCGAGACCGCACCGAAACCAAGGGATGCTGGATCAGCGCGGTTTCGATAGGGCGATTGGGGTCGCCTTGGTCGCCCTTCGTCATTGTCGGATCGGTAGGACGCCCGACGGGTTCATCCCATTGCGTCGGTAACGCGTGCTCAAGTCGCAACATGCGAACGCGCGTCGCCCGGGATGTGCCCCCGCCCAGCCTTGACTCTGAACGGCCGCAATCTCTACTCCGGTTCAAGGCGACCGAGGTTCCGTGTCTCCTGCTGCCGGATTTGAGCCCAGAATGATTTTGCCATTCGCAATCGCCGACACGTCCTTGTGGATGATCTTCGCGCTCTCCGCGGTCGTGTCCGGGGCCCTCATCCTGATCGCGCGCAGCGTCCGGGGGCTTGCAGGGCGCGAAGGGGACCTGAGAAGCGTTCAGGCCGCACACAGGGTCGTCACGCCCCGGGTCGGGGGCATCGCCATCTTTGCCACACTGATCGCCACCACTGCCTACGCACCGATGTCCATCGGCGCGGCCTATGCCCAGTTCGTCATGGCAGCAGGCATCCTCTTCCTCGCCGGACTGATCGAAGACCTTGGCTGGCACGTTCCGCCCAAGGGCAGGTTGCTCTCTGCCATAGCCGCCTGCGTCCTGGTGATCGTACTGCTCGATGCATGGGTGCCGAGGATCGGCTGGTCCCTCCTCGATCCGATCATGGCGAACGGGCTTCTGGGCATTCCCTTGACGATCTTCGTGGTCGTGGGGATTTCAAACGCCTTCAACCTGATCGATGGCGTGAACGGATTGGCCGGCGTGACAGGGCTCGTCTGCGCGGTGTCGCTGGCATGGATCGCCGATGCGTCAGGCTACGAGGCCATGGTGACCTTCAACGGGTTGCTGGCGTTGGGCATCGCGGGGTTCCTGGTGCTGAACTATCCCTTCGGCTGGATCTTCCTTGGCGATGCAGGTGCCTATACCTTCGGTTTCGTCCTGAGCTGGTTCGGCGTCGCGATCGTGATCGGACATCCCGATGTCACGCCCTGGGCCATCCTGCTCACGATGTTCTGGCCCATCGCCGATACGCTCCTCGCGATCTATCGGCGCGGCCTCCGCAAGAAGCCGGCCATGCAGCCGGACCGGCTCCATGTTCACCAGCTCGTCATGCGCTGTCTCGAGATCTACTGGCTCGGGCGGGATCGGCGTCATGTCTCGAACCCGGTGACAACCCTCGTTCTGCTGCCCTTCATCGTTGCTCCGGCATGGCTTGGGGTCGTGCTCTGGAACGAACCTGCGCTTGCCTTCGGTGGCTTCGTTGGCCTCGTCGCCCTGTTCTTCGCGACCTATTTCCTTGTGACCCACCTCGTTCGGACGGGACGGCTTCGCCGCCTGCGCTGGATTTCGCCCGCTTCCCTTGAAAAGCACCCGGCCGAGTGAGCCTTGCCGATCTTCCCGGCGCGTCCGGGTCCGCGGCATCCGGCAACACCCGCTCTAGTCGTCTCGATCGACGAAGGTGGACCGTGCGAGATTTGACCTCGACGTGGTCACGGTGACTTTCCGTCCCATCAGGTCGAGCAGCAGGCTGATACGGGCATCCTCCGGCGCGGCCACCACCTCGGCGACCCAGTTGGCGAAGGGTCCCTGCACCAGGCGCATCCGGCTTCCGACCGGGATGTCTTCGGGCGGAAGCAGGCGACCGTCGTCATCGGTCCGCTCAAGCAGTTCTTCCACTACACCGGCCGGAAGCGGCGACGGGCGGCCATCTCGCAAGGATATGAGCCTGAGTACCCCAAAGGTGTTGTTGACCGCAGCCCACCCCGGTTGATCGAGGTCGAGCGCAAGAAAGATGTAGCCCGGAAACAAAGGCCTGAGCACCAGGACCTGGCGCCTCCCGCGCTTTTCCTGGCGCTTCTCCAACGGCAGAAACACCCGAAAGCCTTGGCGAGACAGGTTTTCCAAGGCACGCGTTTCGCCGTTGGGTTTTGTGCGCGCGACGAACCATCGTGTCGTCATCTCGCCATCTCCCTGGCGTCCTGGACAATCCTGTTGCAAGATCGCCATCCCGAGACCTCGCCCAACCGGACAGAACCACCCCGGGTGTCCGGGCGACAAGTTCCTTCATGATTCATTGCGATCTTTCAACCGAAATTGCATTCCGTTCGACCACCCTCCGCGTTCCTACGGGCCGGACTGTCGTCCCCAACCTTCCCCTCACGCATCCGGACGCAGTCGAAGGTGAAGGGTGGATCCTCCGCTCAAAGCGGGCCCGGCACACCCAATAAGTTCCCCCCCCCTTCGGCCATCCCGCAAGGCGACGCGCCGGCACCGACGGTGACGCAATCGGTGTCGAGCCAAGCGGTCCACCCCCCGTTGGGAGCCGACATCATGTGCTGATCGATGACCCTCCGGACATGCCAGGGGGCGTGCGAGCGAGTTCGACCTTGCGTCGTTGCAACCGAGTTGCTCCGCCGGTCATTGCATCCCTTGAAGAGAGCGGTCCTGGCTACCGGATGAGCAATTCTCTGAGGGTCGAATAAGACGCAGAAAGACACCAATCCGGGCCCATATTCCGGTTTTGACGATATGATTGAAACGGCTCACGGGGAGACTTCTGATGATACTCGTGGCCAAGGCACTCTTTTTCCCGGGCCCGAATAATCGATACTGGCTGCCCTGCATCGGGCCAAACATGACGTGTAGCCAAAGTCTTGGAGAGAAGAAAAACAAATGCCACATTCTGGGTCTGCAGCCTATGATGCCAGCCAGGTCTTCCATATATGGACCATAATCGACGAGCCCCCGAACCCTAAAGCGCGTCGCCCCGAACTGATCTGACAGAACCACGTCGTTACGGGATATTTCCTTCTTCATCTGTTCTTCTGATGGAAGAGCCACCAACCCACCAAGAACACAAGCCAGGAGCCTTGCCTGCATTTCCATGATCGGGAACTGGCTTCCGAAAGTCGGCCTCGCAAAGCCAACGAAAGACAATTTCTCTCCAAGCTCAGGCACGAACATATTCTTGTACCAGTTCGCCGGATCACATTTCCACCCGTGCTCTTTCAAGAACGGAATTTCGGTGCGATAGCCTGTTGCAAGCAATACCGCGTCAATAGACTCCAGTCGGCCGCCATCCCTTGATTGAAGAACACGCCCGCCGTCTTCTACGCCAACGATCTCACCGACCAACTCAGCGCCGTGTTCCACAATCGCTGAAGGCAGCCCAAGGCTCTTCGTGCCGAACACGCCACGAATGCCGTGCGGCGACGCCACGGACCTGTTGAGTCTTGCAACCTCAGCCAATACCGGCGACGTCTTGCCTCGTTCTTCTTCCGCCATGATAAGCCGTTTGCTCACTGCGGCGCCAACCCAATACGGCAGCGTCCAGAACGCTCGATGGGTCGAAGTATCGGCGGCATCATCACCGCGCTTTCTCGGAACCACCCAACCCGGCCCATTTCGCATGCTGACATACGTCTTCTTCGCTACCTTCGCGATCTCCAGAGTGATATCCGATGCCGATTCACCACCACCGACAACCAAGACGTTTTGCCCGCTGAATTCTTCGGGCGAGCGATACTCCGAAGAGTGCATCAGCCTGGGGATGCGGACATCGCACGTCCAATCAGGATAGGCGGGCAACACGTTGTTTCCGGATGCAACAACAAGGTGCCTTGCGAGAACCGCATCATCTCTCGCAATCAAGGACCATTCACCCGCTGGATCGAGAGCCACCTTATCAACCTCAAACGCGAAACGAATATGCGGCCAGAGATTGAAATGCGTGGCGTAGGCCGTCCAATATTCGACCACCTGGTTTTTCGTCCAAAATCTGTTGGCCTCTCCCTCTGGAATGGGGAAATCCGAAAACATACTAAAAGCAGCCGATGACGTAAGAAAAAGGCCGTCGTAGCTGCCTGAAAACAAGCCGCCGATACTTTCTGACTTTTCGACTATGCTGACAGGCCCGATTCCTGCCTCGAGCAATTCTTTCAACGCGACCAATCCGCCGGGACCAGCGCCCACAATGACGGCCCGAAGTGACTCCATGTTGCCCACTGTTTGCCCATGCCCCATGCAAAAAACGACCCAACAATAAAATCGCAAGCAACGTAACGGAACGCAAGACCTCCAATATCCGGTTCGGATAGTATGTCTTGACCCGGGATCATTCGTCGCGGCTTCTGGCGGACCCATTCGAAGCAAACTCGGGACCTGTGATCGGCTCCATAATGTCGTAGCGGACAAGCGTGGCGACAATTTTTTCAATTTTGACCGGAGCGCCGGTCGGAACGAACCCTGGAGCCCAGGAGCGTTGGGTCATTTGACAAGAGGAGGTCCGGCGTACTCATGTGCCAGCGCGGACTGCGCCGTCTCGTCCGATAGAAGCAGAGTGTAGTAGGCCTGTCTCAGTTTGCTTTCGAAGGGGTCTTCATCGGGGCAGCGATGCAACAACATCGTCAGCCGCGTCGAAAGGCTTTGTGCCGCCCAAATCCGACGCAAGGCGATTTCCGAGTATCGATCAATTCCGGACGTCGACCCTCGTTTGAAGTAGTCCGAAAACGCCGTTCCCAGATAATGCACGTCCGATATGGCAAGATTCAGTCCTTTCGCGCCGGTCGGAGGAACGATATGCGCGGAATCGCCGGCCAGGAACAAACGCCCATACCTGAGCGGCTCGCGCACTATGCTTCGAAGCGGCGCAATGCTTTTTTCTATTGACGGACCGGTCTGGATCTTTCGGGAAATTCTCAATGGAAACCTGTTGAGGAGAACATCCCAGAATCTTTGATCTGACCAATCCTCTACCCTGTTTCCGGCTGGAACCTGAATATAGTAACGGCTCAAGGTTGGGGTGCGTTGCGCCGCCAGCGCAAAACCGCTGTTGTGAAAACAATAAGTGAATTCTTCGAGTGGCGGGCGTTCGACCATGATTCCCAACCATGAAAATGGGTACTGCTTCTCAAATACCCTCTGGTAATTCGAGGGAATGCTCTGAACGCAAATGCCTCGAGCGCCGTCGCACCCTGCGATGAAATCACAGTCTATTCTGATGCTGCGACCCTCATGACATGCGGTGACATAGGGCCTTTCTGATGCAATATCGTTCAGCGTCACATCCGAAACCGATTCCAGCAGAGGTGCTCCCGAAGCCATGTGCGCCTCATACAGCGCCTTGGTAAGATACGTCTGGCCATACGCAAACATTCTTTTCCCGGTCCATTTGTGAACGTCGATAAAGTGATCTTCTTCACTTTCCCAGACGATCATGGTCCCATTCTTGGGCTTTCCAATCTGGTCCATTTTTGGCCCAAAGCCATATTCCCTCAGAAGATTGGACGTATCATGTTCAAGGACGCCGGCCCGAATTCGGCTTTGAACGTGCTCCGCCGTTCGGCGTTCCATGACCACGGAGTCGATGCCATGGGAGCGCAGGATATGCGCCAGCAGCATTCCTGCCGGTCCAGCTCCCACGATGGCAACTTGGGTTCTGATGACATTATCCTTGATCAATTTCATGGCCTTCATTTTTCGTCGGGTGCGTGGAGTTTGTGGTCCTCGATGATGTGGGGGGCGATTTTCAAACTTCAGGTCTCACCCTGAATGCGTCTTTGCATGAATTGCCCCAAGCTTTCATACATGGTTTCATCGACGGAAAGGGTGTCAGCAATCGCCGAGGAAAAGTCGAAGAGAAACCGGTGTTCGCGAAGGATCTGGGATCTTGATTCAAAAACATTGTTTTTGGCCGTTAAGGACCAGAAATCACTCGGGGAAGGCTCGACGTTGATGACTTTCGGAGGCTCGCAACCGAGTTGGGCCGCGATCTCCCGGTAATAGGCAAGGGCGTTGATGGGTTCCGGATGTACCGCATTCACCACATGGATCGTGTCCTCCGTGTCACATAGTATCTTGACGAGGATCTCGGCCAGGTCTTCGGCATGAATGAAGGACAACCACAGATCTCCGCCCCGGACCAATTCCAGGCTGGAACGAGATCGAATTGACCTTATCAGGTTCGGGTCCCGGTTATGGTAGGGAATGCAACCCAGTAATCCGCCATGGCCCAGAACGTGGTGCGTCCTCACCAGAGTAATCATGCAGTCATGGTTGCGCCAGGCTTCCTCCAATGCGCGCTTCTTGGAAATATATGGGAAGACGTCGGTTCCCGAACCGTATATCGGATGGCTCTCGTCGACAGGGGAAAGCCCATCGTGGTCATAGAGAAGACAGGTGCTGACCACGCATAATCTTGCGGCCTGCTCGTTCACCCAGGTTGCGACCGTTTCCGGCAACGCGCCGCCAACGCCGACAATGTCTACGACACCTGCCAGTTTGCGGCCCGCCAGTGCACTCGAGAGGACGGCCTTCAGGCGTGCAGGTGAGACGGTGGCCAGATCGACCTGCCAGTTCTGAGCGCCCGTTGTGCCGAAGCTATCCTGGTCGAGCGAGATGCTGACGTAGTCGTGGCCCCTGAGAGCGGCACGTTTGGACAACGCCTTGCCAATCACTCCGGAGCCCCCCAAAGCAATCAGGCATGTCGGCGCCATGTATTGGCCTTTCGCGCTTCTACCGGGCGATGGAGACGTAAGAGTCGGCAACCGGCAAACTCAAACGAAGAAGGCCGGCCAATTGGCCGGCCTTCGATTCACTGATCGCTATGGCATCAGAAGTGGAATGCAGCGCGCAAGGACAGTTCGTGGCTACTTTCCCGGCCGCCATCCCCCATGCCGTCACCCACTTCAATGCCCATATTCCGGCCTGTCACACGAGCGCCGACCGAGATGCTTTCCGTCACGAGATAGTCAATCCCGATACCGTAGTTCATGCCAAGCGTGTGGTACCCTTCTCCACCGTCGTCATGCCACATGGTGCCCGCGCTCAAGCCGCCAAAACCGTACACGAGAACGTTGTCGCCGATGGGCGCACCGAGGCGCAGCGCGATATCGATCATGTCGGACACGCTGTAGTCGTCCGGATCACTCACCTCGCCGTTGTCTTCCATGCCGATGTCACTTGGCGAATAGGCAAACTCAACACCCATCAGGAGGTTGCCTAGCGCCCAGTTGTAACCCACGAACACGCCGGTCGTCGGGTCGGACTGGAAATTGTAGGCGTCGTCGCTGTAACGGAAGAACGACCCATCGCGGGTGCCCACCGCAAGACCGGCGTAGAACCCGGCCCAATTCTCAACGCCTTGGGCGCTCGCATCGTTTGCTCCGAAGCCAACTGCGGCCATGGACGCAACCCCGGCGGACACAAGGCCCGTGGTGGTATGGTATTTCGCCTTCATGAACGTTTCCCCCGTTCCTGCTTTGATTTTTGCCAAGCATACGCGTCACAGTTGGCCACAAGCCGCCCGACGATACACCTACCGACTCGGTTGAACGGTAACCGAGGCACTTGGGGCGATCAACGGTCATCGCCGCCAATGTTAAGCGGTGTGGTCATTTGGCATCAAAAATTGACAAAAGCCATCAAACCGCGGGCTCGATTGGCATGGGCGGGCCCTACTTACCTGGCTCAAAGAGGTTCGATGACAGATCCGGTGTTCCCGACAGTCGCTGTGAAGACCGTCGCCATCGGCCGCACGCGCGGCGTTGCAGCTCAGGATTGAGAAATGCCATCAACCGGTCGGAGGAGCACCGACCAGCCGCGGCCCTGGACACCGCGAACGCGAACGCTTCGGGCAACGTGTCGGTCGTCAGGACTCCCGCCTTTGGGCCTGCAAGATGACATTTGCACAAGCCTCGCGGTCAGGGCGCCCGAAACTGTCCCTGGGGATGTCGGCAATGATTTGAATGATGCGCGGGACCGCGCTGCTGCCGACGCGCTTCCTGACGTGATACTTCGCCGATGCGATCAGTTGGAGGCGATTGCCACCTTTCTCGGCCTTCAAGAACGCGAAGAATTCTCGCGAAGCTCCCTGCTTGGGGTTCAAGAACGCGACAGCATCGAGGATTCCATGGCCCATTCTGCAACAGTCTTCGACCTCTGCGGCATCGACGATCCGTCCGGTATCCGTCAGAAGGTAGTGAGACGTCTGACCTATCTCGATCCGTCCGCCGTCCAGCCTTCGCCCAACCCTGCCGAGCGGAAGAAACCCTTTGCGTCTCGCGGCCGCTTTCTCGAAATCGTTTCGATCCAGAATCTCCGCCATGAAAGGAGTCCTTATCATGGCGATGCCCGTGTCACCCTCTTCAACCGGGGAGCCCTGGCTGTCGATCAACATGATCTCGGACCCGCCCAGGGATGCTTCCTCGAAGAGTGGGTGAAGCATTCCATCCTTGACGGGAAGAATGCACACCGGTCCAAGCTCGAGCGGAGCAACCGACACCGCGACCGATTCAAATTGCTCAGAGATCGGTGAAAGATCGGCATCGAGAAAGAAGGATACGATCAGTTCGGCCGATCCAAGAGCCTTCGACGTTGTTCGCCTCGCATATCCCAAAAGATCCGGAGCCGATCCAACGACGACAAGCGCACCGTCATCATGAGCTGCTTCAAAAGCCCGTTCCGATGGTTTCCCGCCGATCCAGACGCCTCCGGACAGGATACAGCGCATCGCCTCCATGAGGCGGGCCGCACGTCCCAATCCGGGAAGCGCGAGAACTTTCTTCCCGCTCCGGGGTGCCATTTCCGCGGCGGCCTTCACCCGGTCGGAAAATGTTTCCCGGGTGATACTGAGAAGCCTTGGGTGGCCAAGCGTCCATGCAGTGAACAAGAGCAACCAGGTGCCATCGCCATCGACAGGTGCGTGGAGATCCGCAGCGCCGGAGCCGGATTTGGGGCCCCACGTCTCATCGATCACCACGGTGTTCTTCCGATCGCCAGTTCGGGAGGACAGAGTGTTTTCAGTCGTAAGGCAGACATCCGTCTCCATGGAGACGGAATTCCTCAAGCCTTCATCGACAATGAAGATCTTCGCGCCCAAGGCCGCAGTCGCGAAGCAAGCAGCCAAGCTCACCAGATCGTCACCTTCGCCGAGTTCCACGAGGGATCCTTCGGAGATGTCGAGGAGGCGCATCTTCTCGGCGAAGCTGACCACCAGAGCAGCAAGATTTCCGACGGTGAACGACAGATCCGGAAACTCCAGAGCGATGCTCTCCGGAGCAGAGGATGCGAGATCATGTAGCTTGGTTGCAGGATTCATATCGTGGGCATTCGAAAGGTCGCGTGACGAGCTGCCGTTCACTTGGGCCGCGGCAGGGATCTGGCCAGCATGGCCGCTTCGGCTCTGGACGTTACTCCGTCGTGGGTTTTTGGGAAGGACTGCATCACATAGATGTAACGGGGTGCAAGTGCGGCCCCAAGTTTGCTCAGGCACGCCTGACGTGCTGCCGGAATGACGGCATCCGCACTTACGTTGTCCGAGAGTTGCACCATTGCCAGCACGCCGGGAACTTCAGACTCCACAGGATCAGCGAAAGCAATTGCATCGGTTATGCCCGGAGTGTCCATTAGAATTGCCTCGATCTGGAAGGTGTCCAATTTGCGCCCTCCGATGTTAATGATGTTGTCCTCGCGCCCGGCAATCTTCAAGGCGCCCGTTTCCGTCCACTCGGCGATATCTCCGGGCACGAACCAGCCATCCACAAAACATTTGGCCGTCGCAGCCGGTTCGTCGATATATCCCTCAGCCATGTAACTGTTCCGAACCCTGACCGAACCTTTAATTCCGACCGGGCAAAGAGCGCCATTCGAGTCGAGGATTTCAACCTCGCTGTCCTGCGGGACGCCGTATGTTGCCAACTCACCATTCTCAAGGCATTTTCGATTAACGAAAGACTTGTTCGTCTCACTGGCTCCATACACATCTTCGACAGTTTCAAAACTATTCAAAAGGTGAATCGCGGCCGGGTCCGAAAGCGGTGCCCCGCTGACCTGTATACGTTTCATCCTTGGTGCAATTACGCGGCCGGAAAGCCACTCGATTGCATTAGAAGGAGATCCAAAAACAAGATTGACCCCCTTGCCGGCCATGAATTGAGGGTCGATCGAGTCGACGATCGTGCATCCATTCAGCAGCGCAGCAGTCGCCCGAACCATGAAGGGACGCGTGTGACAGCTGAACAGGGAGGTCATGACCGTCTGCCCTTGATGGAAATCGGTAGAAACGGCGCGCGACCTTGCCACCACGCAGCGTTGCGAGATCATCATGTATTTCGGCTTGCCGGTCGTGCCCGAGGTTCGAAGTGTCCACCATGGCTTGTCCGGAAGAACAGGTGGGTGGGCGACCATTTCACTCTCATCTTCCGGCGCGGCCTGCGGCCAATCGGCACTGATGAGGTGCATGTTTTCGCCACCACGCTTCATCATTTCCGGCGTACAAAGGAAGTGTGTTGGCCGCACGACATTATCCGCCGTCAGAAGCGGCTCGAAGGATACAAGAGCGGCATTGCGCAAGGATGCGCCAAGCATGGTCGCAATGGTGGCAATCATGTCGCGCGAATGCAGAGCCACGATCGAGCGATCATCGATCCCCAATTGGGCCATCCTGAGGGCGAACCCACGGGCAATCCGCCAGAGTTTCCCGTAAGACAGGGTGATGTCGGGTGCAATGATCGCGGGGTGATCCGTCATGCGGGCAGCAATGTCCCGAAAAACCTCCGCAACCCCTGACGTTGGCTCAGTCATCTTGCTCGACGCCCTCTCTGACTCCGCTCGCGCGCCAGGACCATCTCTTCGCAGAGGCGCCGGCTTGGTTTACCCGCCTCATTGTACGGCACCTCACCAATTTCCCGGATCGCAGAAATTCCGAGCAGCAGGCTCAGATCAAGATGACACCGTTGCCTGATTTGCTCGACAACCCCCGCAACAGCAGACGGATCGTCGGGGTCTTTGAAGACCACAAAGACAAGAACGGGATTGATTGCCCCGGGGATCGGATTTCTGATGCTTATGGCATCTTCGACGCCTGGAACCGAACGGACAATTGCATCGACGAGATTGGCGTTGATCTTGTAGCCGCCGATGTTCAGGACATCATCCGTCCGGCCGGTGATGTGCAAGGCGCCTAGCGCGTCGATGCATCCCAGATCCCCCGGATAGAACCAGCCCTCGAGGAAAGGTGAGGATTCGTGGCCACCGGACTCGAGATATCCGGAAATCATATGGTTGTTCCGAACCCGGACCTTTCCGACCTTGCCCGGATCCTGGGGGTAACCAGTGTCATCGACGATCTGGACAGTGGAGCCGGGAACCGCAAACCCGCCGGTCTGCAATCGACCCTCGGGTCCCACGGAGACGACATTGACATAGGTCTTGTTGGTTTCGCCCGCACCATAGATGTCCGTGACGCGCTCGAAGAGTGAAAGAAACTCGTGTGCGAGCTTGTCGGATAGTGGAGCCCCGGCAGTCTCCAGGCATTCAAATTTTCGAGGAAGGGTGATGCCTTGCAACAGCCTGGACAACTGCGACGGTGAGCCTGAAACGAAATTGACGCCACTGTTCAGCCAAAACTCGGGGTCGTCACCTTCGACAATCGCACATCCGCGCAGAAGCGCCGCCGTAGCCCTTGCGAAAAACGGGCGTGCGCCGACCTTGTATGTCGTCGCGAGCGTGATTTGTGCTTCAGGGAAGTCAAAGAACACGGCCCGGCTGCGGCTCAGGACACAACTCTCGCTCAGAGCAAAATATTTCGGCTGGCCCGTTGTTCCCGAGGTGTGAAGATAAAGCCAATCCGCTTCTGGGGTCTCCGGCCCTTCAAAGTCATCGGTGAGTGCGGCCGACGGGTGGGGATACCAACTCTCGTCGATCACCTCGAAATCTACTCGCGCGCTGCCTTTTGCCTCGGGAGACTTCAAAAAGAGATCGGGTTTGAACAACCTGGATCCTGCCAAGGTATGACTTGCAACCACCAGGCGAATGCCCAGGAGGGAACTGGCAAGCATCGTCGCAAGCGATACGACGATGTCGCCGGTATTGACGGCAATTAGCCCGCCACGCGGAATTCCGAGTGCCCTGATCCTGTCCGCGAAGGACAGGCTTGTGCGCCACAGGTCGAGGTGCGTCAGGTGGCCTGACTGCCTGATGATGCTCGGAAAATCGCCGAATTCTTCAACAGTCGATCCGTAGGCTCTGGCGACCGACGTGAGTTCCGTATCAACCAACACCATTCTTCTCTCCCGAAAGCGACCTGTAGAGGGCAAGGCACTCCGATCGCTTGGCGCCCCCGTCGTGGGCCCTTGGAACTTCTGCGACCGCGATCATCCGTTTCGGAGTTCTGGCGGCACCAAGTGTCCTTCGACACTGACCCGCGGCGCGCGCGGCGACATCATTCAGGCTTGTCCCCGCCGCGAGGACGAGAAACGCGAAGATTTCGCTCGACCCATTTTCATTCGGATGTTCGAAGCACATTGCATCCGCGATTCCCTCCTGTTCCAACAAGAAGTCGTCGATGGCCGACGCATTTACCTTCGTGCCGCCCGTGTTGATGACATCGCCGGTTCTGCCAAGGATCCTGAGATCCCTTCGCGGTCCGAAAACACCCATGTCACCACTGTAAAACCATCCGTCGCGGAAGGACTTCGTGGCGGCGTCCGGAGCATTCAGATACGTTCCGGCGAGATAACTGTTCCTAATCCTGACGTATCCAACCTCGCCATCCGGCAAGGGATTGCCCCCGTCGTCCACGATCTGCACCTCGCTGTCGAGGGGCAGACCCGTCGTCTCAACCGCGCCATCCTCGCCCAGGGATTTCAGGTTCTTGAAGCTGCGGTTTGTTTCCGTCGAGGCATAAAGATCCACAACAACGTCGAAGCTCTGCAGCAATTGCAGTGCAAGCCCGTCGCGAAGTTTGGACCCCGAAACATGGATCATCGGGAACTTCGGCGACAGCACGGCATCGCCCATGAAATCAGCCACTTGCTTGACCGATCCATAAAGGTGATTGACCCCACATGCTCGCCAGAAGTCGATGTTTCGACTCTGGACAACGGTCGCACCGTTGACGAAGGCGGCAAGGAACCTGGTGATGTAGGGGAATGCAATCGGGCGGAAGAGGCTGCAAAAGACCGTTTCACGCTCCCGGAAGTCGTCGGCTGCGGCCTTTGCCCGGAGCAGCATCTTCTCCTGGCTTAGGGACAGCATCTTTGGTGTGCCAGTCGTTCCGGACGTGACTGCAAATATCAGCGGTCCCCCCGGGTTATCAGCGTAGTTTCCCTCGAGCTTCGGCCCCTCCAGCCAGGATTGGTCTATTCTCAGCACTCCCGAACCGTCGCCGCATTCGGTGTCATGAACGGCTAGCAAGTGTGTGGGCTCGACCACGCCTGGAACCGCCCTGAGGGTCTTCATGGCCATCCATGCCGAGCCCAGGAGCGAGCATGCCAGAATGGTCTGAACGACAACCAGGAAATCTTCGCCATCGAGGGCGACGACACTGTCCAGGCCAACACCATGCGACCTGAGGCGGCCTGCCATTCGCAAGACAGCGTCCGCCAGATCCTCGTAGTTGATCATTGCATCTTCGGTAACGATCGCAAGATGGTCCGGACATCGTTCCGCCGTTTGAAGGAATTTCAACCCAACCGAGTTTGCCTGTTCCGTGGGGGCCACTCCGATGTCCTCCAGATCTTCATGGGATGTGCTCGACTTCTCCACTCGTTATCGGACACTTGGCGACGCATCATCTTTCCCGTTTCAGGACCATTGAAGATGGCGCTCATGAACACGTCGCGCGAACTTGAAGCTACCGTTTGCCGCCTTGGGGCGTAAGGGCCTGAAGGTGCGGCTTGCGCCGCAGGAAATCCTGGGTCGAGTTCGTATGGGGGAAACGCAAGGCCGGGACGTCCTTGCCCAGAAAGTCGCACAATGGCCGCCACCCAGCCGCGACATTGTAGACCAGTAACCGGTCAGAGGGGATGTGAGCTTTCACGTCCTCGATATGTGCCTTGTAGATCGAGATGGCTGCGTCCTTGTCCGCAAGGCGTCCGCCGAACACCCTTTCATGCACGGTATGGAAGATCATTTCGGAAGCCGCCCTGGAGAAGGCATCCTCGTCGGCGGCAAGGCCTACCGTGACAGACGGCAGAATGGTCGCGGAAATGCTTGCGTACCACTCTTCCGGGTCGCGCACCGATAAAATGACCTTCGCCTGCGGAAAGGCCTCGGCCAGGTCTTTCCAATAGGCGGCCGCGGGCCAGTCCATTTGTGCACGGTAGCCTGCGAACACCTGCTCCCATCTCGGGCTTGATCCATTCAAGGCATCTTCCCAGGGACGCAGCAGTTCCGGACGGGTCCTGACCTCGTACATGTGGTAGCAGGGACTGAACCCCAGATGTTCCAGCGCCAGCTTGATCGTGTATGTGCCGGTCCTGCCGAAGCCAGCCCCGATGACTTCGAGTGACATTGATCATCTCCTCATCCTGCCGGCCTTGAGTTGGCGTGACCCGACTCTCTGTCGATTGCCTGCATAACCCGTGCCCCACCATTTACAACCGACATCTGGCAAGTGCCGCCGGACGCTCGGCCCCGGAGTCCGCCAAGGGGATCGCAGGTCAGGGGCGGTCCGCTGGCAGATCGACGACCCGGTCAAGGCTTGCGAATGGCCCCATACACGCCGGCCGGCTCTCATCGCCGCCGATCACCCCGGGTCAGGCGACCTGCGCCGCACGGACGCCCAGGTGGACGGCGCTGTCGATGTCGTACCCCGGTGCGGCACGCCCCCATGTCGGGCACGTCGGTTGGAGGAACCGAGGTCGCCACCCCGTGCCGATATGGTCATGCTTGAAATTTGGTCGGAGTGAGAGGATTCGAACCTCCGACCCCTGCCTCCCGAAGACAGTGAAGGACGTAGACATGGTAAATAATCCCTTATTTTCCGTGCTTTATGATCTTCACGACGCACCGAGAAGCACGACCGATCATCTCAATCATTGCAATAACGTTGCGGCCAGAACGCAGGCGGTTGCTACACAGGAGGTGTCGACCATCCCACACATAGCAAGGAGACTGTATGGCCCCAGATGGCGCCCTAACCCCCCTCTCCCACCTGATCGCAACTCGCCGATCCGAGCTTGGCATGACTGAGGACGACCTACTGGTCCGGCTCGGATACAAGGACTTCAACAAGGGGCGAAAGCGACTTGCCGCCTTCCGAGACGCCAAGGGCCTTCAAGGCATCAAGCACCTTGAGAAGCCCCTCGCAGAGGCACTTGGTATCGACCGGGAGACCGTGAGCATCGCGGTTCTTGAGACCTTTGCCATCGCCGAGGCGCGAGACGCGCGAGCCTTTGCAGAAGCCTTCTACCCCCATGCGATCCTGAAGACGGAACGGATGGTGCCGTCACAGATCACCTTTGCGGCTCTCTGTGGTACCGATCGTCAACGGGTGATCAGGTTGAGGGAGGGATCGTCGCCCGTGACCTATGCACGGCAGGTCGTGGCAAAGCTGCCAGACCGCCTACCCTTCTACGGGAAGGTCCTCGGGTTCTGGATCAATTACACCCCGGATCGTTCCGTTGAGTTTGATCGTGACGGGAAGGCCGTGGGTGAGGTGGAGGGTGCTGTCAGGATTGGCAGGTCATCGTTGGTTGGATTGGAAGCGGGGTGAGTAGGCCGTTCATGGCGTAAAATTCTTGTCCGACGGTCGGATTCAAGCGATCGTCATGTCAGTGGCACGCCACTTGGAGAATGTCGGCTAACGGACATGTGTTCAGCCGCTTTCAAGAAGGGAGTTTTCACAATGGAATGGATTTTTTACCTGTTCTTCGCGGTCTTCGGACTGGTGCTCATCGGGATCATCATCAGCATGGTTCGCGCGAGGATGCGGGGCGAAAGCCTGACCAAAGGCCACAATCCGGGCGTGGGTGGCACGACCGGATCGCGCTTCAACAACAACATCGACTCCAGTGGAGGTGGCGGTGGCGGTGGCGGTGGCAGCGAATAGGCTCATTCTGCTGCCTCGCGCGTTTCTACTGACATCGCGTAAGCCGTGAGGCGGCGGATCAATTTAAGCTTGGACTGAAGACCGACGTTTTGCGGCGGCTTGATGTGCTCGAGGAAACCGGTCCCCTGCACGTTGTCCCAATGATAGAGAACGAACCCCTCGTCCTGCGTAGGCGCGCCGACAGTGTCCTCGCCCAGTTCTTCCCAGCGCAGCGCCCGGTGGACCAGCGCCATCGAGATCGCCTTGCGCTCGGTTTAGCCAAAGACGATAAAGATCATCGTTGATAGACGTTATTCAGGCTTGACACAAAACTTTCATTGAAAATGAAAGATAATTTAAGGAAATTTCTCTCCTTAGAATTCATTTTCAAATCAGTGACTTAAGCGAAGCCTAATAATCAGGCCAATCCATAAACCGCCTATTACTTCCGTGGCTTATGATTGGTTTCTGCCCTGCCCTCACAGGCTTATCCACAGATTCTGTGTGTAACTCACATCGGTGATCATGGGACCTCAAGGTGGGTTCTCCACGCGGGAACCACGCAGGACGCATCCCGTTCCTGCCAGACGTTGCCCGCTGACAACGGCCATGCCTCCCCTTCCCCCGCTTTCATCACCCCCAAGACCAACAGAAAAGGAGAAAGAATGAACCTACGCAACAAGATCAATCGTCGATTTGATGCCCTCACCTACAGTCTGGAAAGCCAGTTGCACCTGTCTGACAACGAAGGCGACCGCATCTTTGTCGAAGACCAAATCCATAGCATCGCCAAGTTTTGGTCGATCCTGAATGATGGGGAGCGGGACTTTATCAATGCAGCCCGCTTGGCGATTGAGAAGCGGATGAATTGGAGGTGAGCTTGCGTCGAGACGACGATACATCATGCCTATGCAAGAACCACTGAAGCAATGCCGGCGAAACGCCCGCCTAGGAAAGCTGATCGCTCTTTCGATCTACCAAGTAAGAAAGTTACGCCAGCATGCACCAATGATTTGGACAAGCTACGCTCAGAACTTCAGCAACGGGTCCACATGGGTCAAGGATTTTCGTTCGAACGACATGATCCCGCACGCTGGTTGGCCTAGTGCGGTGGCTCCGACTGCCATCTTTCGGCTCTTGGATGAAGTCCCTTGGGAACAAGCTTCGGCCCGTGGTCAGCCACGAGGGCTGCCGACTTGGTGCTGGTTCGAAGCAGTTCTGGGTATCCATCTCACAGGCGTGCTCAGACTTGCTGACGACGGTACTTACCACGATATCCCCGGAGCCGCGTCCCTTCGGGACGTCAAGAGCCGGTGGTCAGGCCGGCGATGCGGCGAATTCAAATAGTGGGCGCTGTCTCCATCTTGAAGCTCGTTTGATCGACCCCACATTTCGATGCATCACGAACGCCATGCGGCGTGCCAGGGCCACCATCGTGCGCTTGAGTCCGCGGCACTTGGAGACATAGGATGCCCACGTGTGGAGGACATTGCTGCGTCCGCAGTTCAGCATCACGGTAGCGGCCTGACGCAGGGTACACCTGAGGTCCACGTCCCCGGCCTTGGAGATGCCGCCCGACACGTCCCTTTCGCCGGAATGACTTCGGGAAGGCGTCAGCCCGCTCGTCATCCCCCCTGTGTTAGACAGCTAGAACGACTCAGCCGGGGCAGCTTCTAGGGTCAGGACTCACAACCAGAACATGACGGTTGCGGCGATGCAGATGGCGGA
>WVSO01000005.1:0-35000 GCA_015689745.1 Rhodobacterales bacterium HKCCSP123
GAAGGGCAGTTCGGCGAAGCCGTCCATCCAGGTGTTCGTCCAGACCGTCGCGGCCAGCACCCAGACGGCCATGCGCCAGCCCCCTGCGGCCGTGACCGCCGCGGTCAGCGGGTAGGCCAGTGTCGAGGCGAAGCCCGCTGCGAGCGTGATGGCCGTGATATCCGCCCGTGCCCGCGCCCCGCGCGCCCTCGTCACCACCGAGAATGTCGCGTCATAGAGCGTGCCCGACATCATCAGGCCGAGCCACGCCCAGACGGTGTAGAACTGCCAAAGCTGGGTCACCTGCGTCAGCGCGGCCAGTCCCGCCAGCGCGCCGAGCGCGCCGAAGCTCATCGCGCGGGGCGCGGCGCCCCGGTCGATGATCCGGCCCATGTGCGGTGCGGCCAGCCCCTGCACGGCCAGCGCCAGGCTGAAGGCTCCCATCGTCGCGGTTGCGGACCAGTCGAACTCGGCCCGCCAGTGCAGGACGAGGGCGGGAAAGCTGTAGAAGATTGCAGCCCAGATCAAGGTCTCGGACAACATGAAGGCAAGGATCGGCGGGTCGCGCCAGGCGGATGGCGTGCGGGTCATCGCCTCAGAACCATTGCCCAGGCTCCATCAGCCCCAGCTCCATGAGCTGCATGGACGACCACTGGAACTGCGTCGACCTGTGCCAGCGGAAATCGGTGATGTCGTCGCGCGAGCCTGGATTGGTGCGCAGCGCCTTGGCCACGCGGAACGAGCAGATCGCCGCCGTCAGCGAATTGTGCCAGGGGCAGGCGTAGGTGTTCATCTCCTCGTCCGACAGCGTGTGATCCTCGCGCAGGCGCAGACCGGGCCGGGCCTGGAAGAGGCCGATCCGGTCGATCTTTCGCTTGGGCTTCGCCACGTGTTCCTCGAAGCGCCAGCGAAGGCCGCCGTAGAAATTGAGCTGACGCTCGCGCGGGTGGCCGTTGTCGTCCGGGCGGCCCTCGGCGTAGTAGCCCGAGCTGTCGAGCAGGGCGGTGTCGAGCGACACGGCGTTCGGATAGGTGCGAAGGTTGGGCGCGTAGAGGTCGATCACATAGGTCAGGATCGCCGTGCGCCGTTCCTCCATCACCCAGGTCACCATCTCACCGACGCTGCGATCCTCGCAGAACGGATAGAACAGGAACTCGCCGTTGTAGCAGTAGTGCAGCCACTCGCCCGGCATCTTTTCGATGAGGATGTTCATCGCCGCCTGCGCGGCGCCTGGCGTGCGGCTGGGCGCGCGGATGACGTGCAGCTGCGTGTTCGCCTCGGAGGTCTGGGACGGCACCGACAGGTCCCCGGGTGCCAGCACGAAGATGTGGCGGAACCCCAGCGAGCTGATGTGGCCGATGGTCGAAATGACCTCGACCCGGTCCTCGGCGATGACGAGCGCGGCCGGACCCTTGCCGAACTGGCCGGGCTTCGCGTTGGCGAAATGGTCGATACCGTCGAAATTCATGCGCGCTGGGTCTGGTCGGCTGGCCTGGTTCTGCCTCGGCCCGGAGTGTGGCGTCTCCCGAGGCTGAATTCAATCGCAAGGGTCGGTTGATGCAGACGTCCGGCCCGTGTACTAGCCGCGGGTCAAGATCCCCTTAACCGGACCGATGGCGGGACGCGCGATGACCGAGGCCAAGAAGCTATTCGTCAAGACCTATGGCTGTCAGATGAACGTCTACGACAGCGAACGCATGGCCGAGGCGCTGGGTGCGCAGGGTTACGAGCAGGTCGATACGCCCGAGGCGGCGGACATGATCCTGCTGAACACCTGCCATATCCGCGAGAAGGCCGCGGAAAAGGTGTATTCCGAGCTTGGTCGCTTCAAGCCGCTGCGCGAAGCCAATCCCGATCTGAAGATCGGTGTGGCGGGCTGCGTGGCGCAGGCCGAGGGGGAAGAGATCATGCGGCGACAGCCGATGGTCGATCTTGTCGTCGGACCGCAGACCTACCACCGTCTGCCGCAGATGATGGAGGCACTGGGCCGGGGCGAGCGTGCGCTCGACACGGATTTCCCCGAGGAAGACAAGTTCGCCCACCTGCCGAAGGACCGCCGCGCCAAGCGCGGGCCGACGGCGTTCCTCACGGTGCAGGAAGGCTGCGACAAGTTCTGTTCCTTCTGCGTGGTGCCCTACACCCGCGGCGCCGAGGTCAGCCGCCCCGCCGAGCGCCTGCTGCGCGAGGCGCGCGACCTCGTCAAGCGGGGCGTGCGCGAGATCACGCTCCTTGGTCAGAACGTGAACGCCTATCATGGCGCTGGTCCCGAGGGCGGCGAATGGGGGCTGGCGCGGCTCGTTCGCGCGATGGCGAAGATCGAGGGGCTCGATCGCATCCGCTACACGACCTCGCATCCGAACGACATGGAGGACGACCTGATCGCCGCCCATGGCGATTGCGACAAGCTGATGCCCTACCTGCACCTGCCCGTGCAGTCGGGGTCGGATCGCATCCTCAAGGCGATGAACCGCAAGCATACCGCCGAAAGCTACATCCGCCTGATCGAGCGCATCCGCGCGGCGCGCCCCGACCTTGTCCTGTCAGGCGATTTCATCGTCGGCTTCCCGGGCGAGACCGAGGCCGATTTCCAGGCGACGCTCGACCTGGTGGCCGAGGTCGGTTACGGCAGCGCCTATTCCTTCAAGTATTCCGCGCGTCCCGGCACCCCGGCCGCGGAGCGCGCGCCGGTCGATTCGGCCGAGGCCGATGACCGCTTGCAGCGGCTGCAGTCGCTTCTGACCGCGCAGCAGCGCGCGACGCAGGTCGGCATGGTCGGCCGCACCGTCCGCGTGCTGTTCGAAAAGGCCGGGCGCGAGCCCGGGCAGATCGCCGGCAAGTCCGAATACCTGCACGCCGTCCACGCCGACGGGCCCGACCACCTGATCGGCCTGATCGCGGCGGTCGAGATCGTCGAGGCGCGGCCGAACTCCTTGGCCGGACGCCTCGTCGGCTGAAGGCCGTCAGCTGCCCGGAGGCGAGGTGCGCAGGATGTTGGTCATCGTGGTGCTCAGCACACCCGATCGACCGACCGCTGCCGGGTCGCGGCAGACCCGCTCGGCGATGGCGTGGGCTTCGGAAAAGCTGTAGCCGACACTCACCAGGCTATCGACGAATTCCGGATTGGGCCTGTCCCAGATCACGTCGTCCCAAGGGCCGCGGTAGCAGCTGACGGTGATGACCATGGGGCCGGCCCCGTGGCGATAGGCGTAACCGTCTGCCTGCGCCGCAGCGCTGGTGACCAGACACAGGCCGACAGCGGCCAAGAGCGGGCGAACTGCCCGGAATACTGACATGATACTGTCCTTCCCCCAAAGGATATGAGCGGCCCGACGTTGCGCAGGTGCAGGCCGAGCCTTGTCCATTCTATCACGGATCGGTCACCCCTTGCCGAGCCAATCCTGAGGCGGGACATATTGTTTCCGCTACAGAAACGAGGTCGAAATATCGTTCCTTTCAGAGACCTTGGCTCAAGCCATGGGGTGCCTTGTCCGACAGCCCGGATCATTGCCTCGTGCGACCCGGTTCGATCCGCGAGGGAATCACGCGGCCGCGCGCAGGTGCCTCCCCCGTGTCGGCATGCGTTGCAAGAATCCTCTTCCCTTGTGGAGACATGCTGCTATCCTGCCGGAATAAATGGTGTTTTTGTGAGGGTCCCTGCTAAGCCGCGAAGCCCTGACTCTGGGCACCGGAACAAGTGGGGGATGTTAGTGTGATGACCGGATTGCCACGACTAGTTTCACGGGTCGCCTGTAGTGCCGCCGCTCTGGCGATGTCGCTCGCGATTGCACCCGGCGCCGCCTCGGCTCAGCAGAGTGTGACCATTGCGGGACGTGTCGCGCCCGGCGTCTGGATCGATCCGGACGGTTGCATGCACTGGGTCGCGGACGGCGGCACAGAGGGGTACATGGAGGGGCGCGTGAACCCTCAGGACGGCATGCCGATCTGCCTCCAGGTCAACACGTGCGCCGTCGCCAACAACGACGTTCTTTTCCACACCGACAGTGCCCGCCTGACCCATTCGGGACGCGCCCAGCTGGAACAGTTCTTCCGCTCGGCCGGCGCTTATGCCTACGCCATCTATGGGCACACCGACAGCCGCGCATCGGATGAATACAACATCCGCCTGAGCCAGAACCGTGCCGCTGCGGTCGCCGGCGTCGCCCGCTCGGTCGGCGCACGCGTCGCGCGCGAGATCGGCTATGGCGAACGCCGTCCGGTCGCATCGAACGCCTCGGCGCAGGGCATGCAGGAGAACCGTCGCGTCGAAATCGTGTGTTACCGCTGAGGGGTTAGTGATCATGATGAACGTTATCAAAGGCGGTGCGCTGCTGTTGGGTCTCGTCGGCGTCGCGGGATGCGTGAGCGTCCATCCGTCGACCGGAGCGGGCGACGAGGTCGTGGCGGTCGGGGAAGACCGCGGGTTCGACAGGGGCAGCCTGAGCCAGCTCGAGGCGGGCATCTACATCGATCCCGACGGGTGCCACATCTGGATGATCGACGATGGCCTCGAAGGCTACTGGTCGCGGCGCCGCGACCCCGTTTCGGGCCTTCCGGTGTGCACGGATGTCGCGCCTCCGAATTCGATCGTGGGCGATTTCCGGGCTGGCAGCACCCTTCGGGACTGGGTTCCCAACCAGCGCTGACCGGGCCCGACCGGGCGCCGAAAAGGCGACGCGGGCACCTTTCGGGTGCCCGTTTTGCCGTCAGCGCCACCACATCATGAAGAAACTTCGATGACAGGTGCCACAACCTGTTGCGTTGTGGATGGTGCGTTGCCACACTCGACCCAGGTTCAACACCAATCCGGAGCGTGATTTGGCGATCACCCCCCTGGCGGCCCCCACCGATGGCACCCCGGTCGAGCTTTCGCTCGAGTTTCCAGACAACCGTCTCCTGATCGAGCTTTGCGGCGAATTCGACCGCAACCTTGCCCAGATAGAGCACCTTCTCTCTGTCCATGTCCTCCGGCGCGGAAACCAGCTCGCGGTGCTCGGTGACGCGCGAGACGAGGCGGCCGAGGTTCTGCGCAAGCTCTACGCGCGGCTCGAATCGGGCCGCGGGGTCGAACCCGGCGACATCGACGCAGCCGTCCGCCTGCGCGGCTCGGCGGAAGAGACGGGAACCCGCGACGGCGATCAGATCGAGATGTTCCAGCGCGGCGCACTCGAGATCGGCACCCGCAAGAAGACGGTCGAGCCTCGCACCGAGGCGCAGCAGGCCTATGTGCGGAACCTCTACAAGCACGAGCTTGCCTTCGGCATCGGTCCGGCGGGCACCGGCAAGACCTACCTCGCCGTCGCGGTGGCGGTGAACCAGATGATCAACGGCCATGTCGACAAGATCATCCTCAGCCGCCCGGCCGTCGAGGCGGGCGAGCGCCTCGGTTTCCTGCCCGGCGACATGAAGGAGAAGGTCGACCCCTACATGCAGCCGCTCTACGACGCGCTGAACGATTTCCTGCCCGCCAAGCAGCTCCAGAAACTGATCGAGGAAAAAACGATCGAGATCGCGCCCCTGGCCTTCATGCGGGGGCGGACACTGTCGAATGCCTACGTCGTGCTGGACGAGGCTCAGAACGCGACCGGCATGCAGATGAAGATGTTCCTCACCCGCCTCGGGCAGGGCAGCCGCATGGTCATCACCGGCGACCGGAGCCAGGTGGACCTGCCGCGCGGCGTGACAAGCGGCCTGTCGGAGGCAGAGCGCATCCTGAAGGATGTGAAGGGTATCAGTTTCAACTATTTCACGGCAAAGGACGTCGTGCGGCATCCGATGGTCGCCCGGATCATCGAGGCCTACGACGCCGACAGCCCGGCAGTATGAGTATGGTGTCATGGCGGGGCGTCGCCGCTTTCTCGGTCTGACGGCGGCGGCCCTTGCCGCGCCACTGGTGGTGCGCGCGCAGCCTGTCCTGGATGCGGATGTCGCCGTCATCGGTGCGGGCGCGGCCGGGATCGCCGCCGCGCGGCAGCTGATCGACTGGGAGTATGACGTCGCCCTCCTCGAGGCGCGCGACCGTGTCGGTGGGCGGGCCTGGACCGATGGCGCTGCGCTCGGGCTGGGCTGGGACCTTGGCGCGCAATGGCTGCACAACGGGCGGGCCAACCCGCTCCGGGCCGAGGCGCGGGCTCTGGGTCTGGCCCTGACCGACAGCGATTTCGAGGACATGCAAGTCACCCGCGGAGGAGCGGGGCCGGATGACGCCGCGCGCGTTGCCCTGTTCGGGGCGCTGATGCGGCTCGATGGCCGGATCGACGCGGCCGCGCGCACGGTGCCCCGGGATGCGACGCTCGCCGACATCGCGACCGGCGACAGTCTGGACTCTGCCACCCTCCGGCTCTCTGCGCTGTCGATGGGCGGTGACCCGGAGCAGGTGTCGCTGATCGATGCCGCGGCGCTCGAAAGCGGGGAGGACGTGCTTGTCGCCGGGGGCACGGGCGGGCTTTTCCGGGCTCTCGCGCGCGACCTGCCGGTCTTCCTCGGCCATGAGGCGACCACCATCGACCTGCGCCCGGCCGATCATGTCGAGGTGTCGGGCGGATTCGGAACGCTGCGGGCCGGTGTCGTGCTCGTGACGCTTCCGCCCTCGGTGCTGGCCCGCGGCGCGCTGCGGATCACACCGGGCTTGCCGTCCTGGAAGGGGGAGGCCTTCGCCGCGCTCGGTGCGGCCGATTTCCTCAAGGTGGGTCTCAGGATGGCCGCCCCCGTGCCGGACCTGCCCGAGTTCGCCGTCGACCTGGCCGCCCTCGAGCACGGCCAGGCCGCTCTGCTGCATGTCGATCCGCGGATGCCGGTGGCCTCGGTCATCTTCGCGGGTTCCCATGCTTCGGCGCTGCGGTCCGAAGGGCGGCGCGCCGTGACCGGGGCCGCGCGTGCCGTCCTGCGCCACCACGCCGGCGCCGAAGCCGTCGCGGAAGTAACCCATGACTGGGCCGCGGACCCGCTCAGCCTTGGGCCATGGGCGCGGGTGCGACCGGGTGCCGACACCGCGCGCGACGATTACGCCGAACCCGTCGACGGCCGCCTCTTCTTTGCCGGCGAGGCGGCGCCGGGGCCGCTGGCGACGACGCTGGGCGGCGCGTGGCAGTCCGGCATCGCCGCCGCAGGCGCGATCTGGGAGGCGACCTGACCCAAGGCAGGAGTTGACGGTCGCAACGCCCCGGTGCATGGCCCGCGCATGGAGATCGACATTCTCATCGAGGACGACGGCTGGGACGAGGCGGCGCTCGAGGCGCTCGCCGCGCAGGCCTGCGAGGCCGCGCTGGACGAGCTGGGGCTCGAGCCGCAGCAATACGCCGTCTCGATCCTCGCCTGTGGCGATGACCGCATCGCCACCCTGAACGCCGAGTTCCGCGGCAAGCCCGCGCCCACCAACGTGCTGTCCTGGCCGTCCGAGGAGCGGGCCGCCGCCACGCCCGGCGAGATGCCGCACCTGCCCCGGCCGAACCCCGTCGGCCCGCCCGAAGAGCTCGGCGATATCGCGCTCGCCCTGGGTGTCGTGACGCGTGAGGCCGACGACGGCGGCAAGCCCTTCGAGCATCACCTTGCCCATCTTCTCGTCCACGGGCTGCTGCATCTGTTGGGTTTCGATCACATCACCGACCCGGATGCCGCATTGATGGAGGGTATCGAGACCCGCATCCTTGCCAGACTGGGGGTGCCTGACCCATATTGACACCCAGGGCCACATCGGGCCCGGTTGGTATTTCGGAAAGGAGCCATGAGCTCGACCCCTGATCCCTCGTCTCCCGCGGCGCGTGGCGCGCAGGATGACGCGGACGACCCGCAGCCGCAGAGGCCGGGTTTTTTCGCAAGGCTCTTCGGTGCGGATGACACCGAGGCCGACACTTCAGACGACCATCCGCAGGCAGGCCCGGGCGGTGCCAATGGCACGGCCCTGCCCCAGTTCGGCATGTCCAACCTTCGCCGGATGCGTGTCGAGGACGTGATGATCCCGCGCGCCGAGATCGTTTCGGTCTCCTGCGACGAGGATCTCGCCGCGCTGGTCGGTGTCTTTCGCGACAGCGGCCTGACGCGCCTGCCGGTCTACGAGGGCACCCTCGACAGCCCGATGGGGCTGGTCCACCTCAAGGACGTGGCGCTGCGCTACGGGTTCAACGGCAAGGGCAACGGCTTCCAGCTGCGGACCATGCTGCGCCCGCTGCTCTACGTGCCGCCCTCGATGCCCATCGGCGTGCTGCTGCAGAAGATGCAGACCGAGCGCACGCACATGGCGCTAGTGATCGACGAATACGGCGGCGTCGACGGGCTTGTCACGATCGAGGACCTGATCGAACAGGTCATCGGCGAGATCGAGGACGAGCACGACATCGAGGAAGACCAGCCCTGGACCGCTGAGGGCGAGGGGCGCTGGCTCGCGCTGGCGCGCGCCCCTCTCGACGAGTTCGAGGCCGAGCTGGGCATGACCCTCTCGGATGTCGATGACGAGGAAGAGGTGGATACGCTCGGCGGTCTCGTCTTCCTCCTGTCGGGCCGGGTGCCCGCGCGGGGCGAGGTGGTGCCGCATCCCTCGGGCGTGGAGTTCGAGGTGATCGACGCCGATCCGCGCCGGATCAAGCGCCTGCGCGTGAGGATGCCCAAGGGGTCTGCCGGGTGAGCCAATCCGGCGCGCGGTGGTGGGCCGATCTGCGCCTTCGGGCGCGGCTTGCGCTCGCGGCGCTGGCGGGCGCGGTGGCGGCCCTTGGCCTTGCGCCCTTCGACCTGTGGTTCCTCGGCTGGCTTGGATTCGCCTTGCTGATGGCACTCGCGGCCTCGGCCCCCGGCCCGCGACCGGCGGCGTGGACGGCCTGGATCGGCGGCGCCGCGCATTTCGCCGTCGCGCTGCACTGGATCGTCGAGCCCTTCTTCGTCGATGCTGCGCGGCACGGCTGGATGGCACCCTTCGCGCTGGCGTTCATGGCCGGGGGGCTGGCGCTGTTCTGGGCGTTGCCCGGCTGGCTCGCAGCGCGGCTCGTGCCGTCGCGCGGCGCGCGGGTCCTTGCGCTGGCGGGTCTTCTGGCGCTCTCCGAGGCGGCCCGCGGTGTCGTTCTGACCGGCTTCCCCTGGGCGCAGCCCGGGCATGGCCTGATCGCCTCGCCCCTGCTCGGGCTCGCGGCTTGGAGCGGTCCACATGGGCTGACGGCGCTGGTGCTGGTTGCGGCGGCTGTCCTTGCCGCCCTGATGCTGCGCGGGTCGGTCCGGGCGGCGGCCGGTCTTGCGATGGCCCCCCTCCTGCTTCTGATGCTGCCCGCGCGCACTCCCGCGCTCATCGGCCCCGACGCGCCCATCGTGCGCCTGGTGCAGCCGAACGCGCCGCAGCACCTGAAGTGGCGCCAGGACATGATCCCTGTCTTCTTCCAGCGCGCGCTCGACCTGTCGGAGACGGCTTCCGGGCCTGCGCCCGACCTCATCGTCTGGCCCGAAACCACGCTGCCGGTGCTGCTCGAGGACTCGGCGGTGACGCGCGCGCGCATCGCCCGGGTCGCGGGCGGGGCGCAGGTGCTGCTCGGTGGTCAGCGGTTCGAGGGGTTTCGCGCGCGCAACACCGCGGCGCTGCTGGACGCCGAAGGCATGATCCGGCAGGTCTACGACAAGCATCACCTCGTTCCCTTCGGCGAATACATGCCGGGCGGTCCCACCGCCGAAGCGCTCGGATTGCGCGGCATGGCCGAAGTTCTGGCCGGCGGCTATTCGCCCGGTCCCGGACCCGATCTCCTCGAGATCGGCGGCGCGCTCGGCCGCGTCTTTCCGATGATCTGCTACGAGGCGATCTTTCCCGGTTACATCCGCGAGGTGCCGCGCCCCGACTGGATGGTCCACCTGACGAACGACGCGTGGTTCGGGCAGGTCTCGGGCCCCTACCAGCACCTTGCACTCGCGCGCCTGCGCGCGGTCGAGCAGGGGCTTCCGGTGCTGCGTGCCGCGAACACCGGCATCTCCGCGGTGATCGACGGGCGCGGCCTCGTGCTGGCGTCGCTTCCCCTCAACGAGGCAGGCGCACTGGATGCGGCCCTGCCGCCCGCGCTGCCGCCGACGGCCTACGCGCGGACCGGCGACTGGCCGATCCTTCTGCTTGTCCTTCTGGCCACAGTCGCCTGCATCGGGACGGGGCGCCGCGGCCCGACGTTGCACCCGACAGGTTAAGCGCGTACATCGCAGCATGCCCCACAACGGCTTCCTGGCGTGGGGTCACATGTATTCCAATGGAGCGCTTTCATCCCATGGCCCGTGACAACTACATCTTCACCTCCGAGTCCGTCTCGGAGGGGCACCCGGACAAGGTCTGCGACCGGATCTCGGACGCTGTTCTGGATGCCTTCCTCGCCGAGGAACCCGAGGCCCGTGTCGCCTGCGAGACCTTCGCCACGACCGGCATGGTCGTCATCGGCGGCGAGGTGGGCCTGAGCGACAAGGAGCGCCTCAAGACCTTCATGGGCAAGATCGGCGAGATCGCCCGCGACTGCATCAAGGACATCGGCTACGAGCAGGACAAGTTCCACTGGAACACCTGCCACGTGCTGAACTTCCTGCACGAGCAGTCGGCCCATATCGCGCAGGGCGTCGACAAGGACGGCGCGGGTGACCAGGGGATCATGTTCGGCTATGCCGTCGACGAGACGCCCGAGCTGATGCCGGCACCGATCCAGTATTCCCACGCGATCCTGCGCCGCCTGGCGGAGGTGCGGAAATCCGGGCAGGAGCCGACGCTCGGCCCCGACGCGAAAAGCCAGCTGACCGTCCGCTACGAGGGCGGCAAGCCGGTCGAAGTCACGTCGATCGTGCTCTCGACGCAGCACCTGGACGAGGACATGACCTCGGACGACGTGCGCGCCGTGGTCGAGCCCTACATCCGCGAGGTCCTGCCCTCGGGCTGGATCACCGAGGCGACGAACTGGTGGGTGAACCCGACCGGCAAGTTCGTGATCGGCGGCCCCGACGGGGACGCGGGCCTGACGGGCCGCAAGATCATCGTGGACACCTACGGCGGTGCCGCGCCGCACGGCGGCGGCGCCTTCTCGGGCAAGGACCCGACCAAGGTGGACCGTTCGGCGGCCTATGCGGCGCGCTACCTTGCCAAGAACGTCGTCGCGGCGGGCCTTGCCAAGCGCTGCACGCTGCAGGTTTCCTACGCCATCGGCGTGGCCGAGCCGCTGTCGATCTACGCCGACACACACGGCACGGGCACGGTCGACGAGGAACGGATCGAAGCCGCCGTCCGGCAGGTCATGGACCTGACCCCGCGCGGCATCCGCACGCACCTGGCGCTGAACCGCCCGATCTACCAGCGCACCGCGGCCTACGGCCATTTCGGCCGGGCGCCCGAGGCCGATGGCGGCTTCAGCTGGGAAAAGACCGACCTGATCGACGCGCTGAAGGCGGCGGTCTGATCCACTCAGCGCCGGCCTCTCAGGGGGCCGGCGCGAACTCGGCCCAGACGGGCAGGTGATCCGAGGCTTGCCGCGCGTGCCCGTCGCGGATCACGCCGCTTCCGGTGACGGCCAGCCCCTCGCCATGCACGAAGCGGTCGAGCGGCGCGACCGGGTAGGCCGCGTGAAAGCTGCGGCCCGGCGTCACCAGCGAAAAGGTGCGTCCGAGCGGCTCGAACCCGCCTTCGGGCGCCCATTCGTTGAAGTCGCCCGCGATGATCGTGCGGCCACGGTCTTCCGGCGCGATGTGCTGCCCGAGGGCGTGCATCTGGCGTCGCCGCCAACGGCGCAGCAGCCCCAGGTGCGCGCCCACCAGCGTCACGCGGCCCAGCCCTTCACGCTCGACCTCGACCAGCACTGCGCCGCGCGGCTCGAGCCCCGGAAGGGGCAGGCGGCGGAGGCCGAGGACGCGGATGCCCGGCTTCACCAGCACCGCGTTGCCATGCCAGCCGAGGCTCACATCGGTCGCGCCGAGATCGACCGCGTCATACTCGCTTTCCATTTCGATGAGGCGCTTGGGGATCGCCGCGGGCCGCGCGCCGAGGCGTTTGTCGGCCTCCTGCAGGATCGCAACGTCGGCCCCGCTTTCGGCGATGACGCGCAACACGCGTTCCGGGTTGTGGCGCCGGTCGAGCCCCACCGCCTTTCGGATGTTGTAGCTCAGAACCCGCATGCGCCGCCCCTAGAGCACCGGCGCGAAAAGCCGCGCCACCGGCGCGCCTAGGCGGATGCCGAGCGGCTGCTGGTCCAGCGTCCTGTCGAGCAGCGCAGAGCGGGCGAAATCGGCGCACAGCATCTCTTCCACCTCCGATGCGACGTCGGTGTCGAGGAAAAGTGCCATCGTCTCGAAATTCAAGCGGAACGAGCGGTTGTCGAAATTCGTGCTGCCGATGCCCGAGAGGCAATCGTCGATCAGAAGCGCCTTCTGGTGCAGGAACCCCTCGGTGTAGCGCCAGATCTCGACGCCGGCCTCGCGGAGCTCGTCGAAATAGGCGAATGCGGCCAGCCAGGGCAGGTAGTGGTCGATGCTGTCCGGGACGAGGATGCGCACCTCGCGCCCGCGCGCGGCGGCGTGTTTGAGCGCCGCGATCAGCGCCAGGTCGGGCACGAAATAGGGCGTGCTGATCCAGATGCGCCGCTCGGCGGCGGCGATGGCGGCGAAGAACAGCGCCGCCGCCCCGTCCTCGCCGTCGATCGGGCCTGTCGCCACCACCAGCGCCTCGGTCCCGCCTGCGGGCTCGGGGGTGGACCAGTCGAGGTCGCGGCGCAGCGCCTCACCCGTCAGCCAGTGCCAGTCCTCGGCGAAGATCAGCTGGAGCTGGTTCACGACCGGCCCCGTCAGCCGCACGAAACTGTCGCGCCATGCGCCGAAGGCGGGGTTCCGGCCCATGTAGTCGTCTCCGACATTCAGGCCGCCGAGGTAGGCCTCCTTCCCGTCCACGATCACCGCCTTGCGGTGGTTTCGGAAGTTGATCTGCAGCCGCCGCGCGATGGGACGGTTCCGTCGCTGCGCGACACCTGCGATGCCCGCCTCGGACATCCGCCTGACCGTGTCGCGACTCAGGCCGTTCGATCCGACGGCGTCCGTGTAGAGCATCACCGAGACACCCCGCCCGGCGGCGGCGATCATCCGGTCGATCATCTCGGTCCCCAGACCGTCGTCGCGCAGCGTGTAGAACTGCACCAGCAGGTAGTGCTCGGCCCGGTCGATCGCCTCGAAGAGCGCGTCGAAGGTCGCCTGTCCGTCGATCAGCAACTCGGCCCGGTTGCCGGGGACAAAGGCCATGCCGGCGACCCGCTCGAACGGGCGGCGGTCGATCCGGTCGCAGGAGGGGCAGGGGGGCCGCACGTCCTGCGGGTCGTGGCGCTTGTCATCGAACAGCAACCGGCTCGCGCGGCGATCCTTGGTGCGGCGCTTGTAGCGGTGCGGGCCGAAGAGCCCGTAGAGCAGCACGGCGATATAGGGTGTCGTCAGCAGGAAGACGACCCAGCCGACCGCGCCTTGCGACGTGCGCGCCGTCTGCGCCGCGCGCCAGCTGAGCCAGACAGCGAGAACGACGAAAACCGCCGAGAGAAGCGCGAGGAGCGATCCGGTCACGCGTCTACTCCGGCCGCCGAGGCGCACCGCGCCCAAGCGCCTGGACCACAGCGATATGACCCATCAGGTCGCGCAGGCTGAGGATGCCGCGCAGCCGCCGACCCTCCGCCACGATCAGCTTGCGGTGCGGGCCTTCGGACAGGCGGTGCAGTGCCTCTTCCGCCGTCATGCGGGGCGCGATGAGGTCGGCGTCGGTCAGGGGGGCCATGACATCCGCCACGCGTGCGGTGGCCCAGTGTTCGCGCGGGACCTCGCGCATGCGCGAGGCGTCGATCTGGCCGATGACCAAGCCCTGCTCGACCACGGGGGCGAAACTGACCGCATGGGCCAGCATCACGCGGTCGGCCACCTCTGCCAGGGTCATGTCGGACGTGACCGTCCAGGGGTCGGGAGTCATGAGTTCGGCCACGCGGCGGCCGCGCAGGCCGTCCTGCACCAGCAGCCGTTGATAGGCCGCGCGGCTGGCGTTCAGGACGAAGAAGCCGATGAGCACCAGCCACATCCCGCTGATCCCGCCGCCCGAGAGCGCCGAGAACAGGCCAAGCGCCATCAGGCCAAGCGCCAGGACCGTGCCTGCGCCGCTTGCCTTGCGCGTCGCCTCGAGCATGTCGCCCGAGCGCCGCCAGAGCCACGCGCGCAGGACCCGCCCGCCGTCGAGCGGGAAGGCGGGCAGCAGGTTGAAGACCGCGAGGATGAGGTTGATCGAGGCGAGATAGGCGAAGATCGTTCCAACGATCCCCGCCGCGTGCGTGGCCATGGTCGCCAGCCCGAAGAGGCCCGCGAGCAGAAGGCTCATCGCGGGCCCCGCGATGGCGATCCAGAATTCCGAGGTCGCGCTCCTGGGTTCGTCCACCAGCTCGGCCACACCCCCGAACAGGAAGAGCGTGATCCCCCCGATCCCCAGCCCGTGGCGCCGCGCGACGAGCGAATGGGCAAGTTCGTGCAGGATCAGGCTGCCGAAGAGGCCCAGCATCGCGATGACCGCGACGGCCAGGTAGGCGCCCTGCCCAAGCCCCGGCAGCACCTGCGGCAGGTAGCCCGAGGCAAGACTCCAGACGATCAGCGCCGCGATCAGGAGCCAGCTGGCATCGACCTTGATCTCGAAGCCGAAGAGATCGAAGAGCTTGACGGAATGTCCGAACATTGGGGGCCTCGCAACGCCATGCTTGTCAGAGTTAAGCATCTGCAAGCGCGAATGGAAGGTCGGCCAGGGGATTGAGGCCCGTGGCCCGCGACGCTACACCGCGCGCCGATGCATCCCGAAAGACCCGCCATGCCGCAGCCGCCCGAGCGCCCGCACCGAAACTTCTACGGCCGCCGCCGCGGCAAGCACCTGCGCGACAGCCAGGAAGCCTATCTGCAGGAAGACCTCGACGCGCTGTCACCCGGCGCGGTCGACTGGGACGCGAACCCGGAACGTCGGCCCCTCGACCTGTCGGTGCTGTTCGGCGGGCGCGAGGTCTGGCTCGAGGTGGGCTTTGGCGGGGGCGAGCACATGGTCCACCAGGCAGGCCTGAACCCGCAGGCGGGGATCATCGGCTGCGAGCCCTATATCAACGGCGTCGCGATGCTGCTCGGCAAGATCCGGCGCGCGGGCGTCGACAATCTGCGCGTTCATCCCGGCGATGCGCGCGACATGTTCGACGTGCTGCCGGATCGGTCCATCTCGAGGGCGTTCCTTCTCTACCCCGATCCCTGGCCCAAGAAACGACACCACCGTCGCCGCTTCGTGACGCCCGAGCATCTCGAACCGCTCGCCCGCGTCCTGAAGCCCGGGGCCGAGTTCCGCGTCGCGACCGACATTCCCGACTACGTCCGCCAGACGCTCGAGGAGGTGCCGAAGGCGGGCTTCGAGTGGCTGGCCGAGGGGCCCGGGGACTGGCGCGCGCCCTGGGGCGACTGGATCAGCACGCGCTACGAACAGAAGGCGCTGCGCGAAGGTCGGGTGCCGCATTACCTGACCTTCCGCAGGGCGGGCTGAGGGGCGGGCGGGCAGTTCGACGGCAGCGGTCGGCGTTTCGCCAGACTTGCCTTGCACAGTGATCGCCCGCTTCGTTAGCTGTCCCGGACCCAGACACAGGAGACGGCCATGCTGACGAACGACCAACTCTCGAAATGGGACCGGGATCACTTTCTGCACCCCTCCACCCATCTCGCTCAGCATGCCCGCGGCGAGGCGCCGGGCCGGATCATCCAGACCGCCGAGGGCAGCCATATCACCGACCGCGACGGGAACCGGTTCCTCGACGCCTTCGCGGGGCTTTACTGCGTGAACATCGGCTACGGGCGGCAGGAGGTGGCCGAGGCCATCGCGACCCAGGCGCGCGAGCTGGCCTATTACCACGCCTACATGGGGCACGGGACCGAGGCGTCCATCACGCTGGCGCGCATGGTCATGGAGCGCGCGCCGGATCACATGTCCAAGGTCTATTTCGGCCTTGGCGGGAGTGACGCCAACGAGACCAACGTCAAGCTGATCTGGTATTACAACAACATCCTCGGACGCCCCGAGAAGAAGAAGATCATCTCGCGCTGGCGCGGCTATCACGGCTCGGGGCTGATGTCGGGCTCGCTGACGGGGCTGCACCTGTTCCACCAGAAATTCGACCTTCCGCTCTCGACCGTGCGGCACACGACCGCGCCCTACTACTACCGCCGGGCGGATGTCTCGCAGTCCGAGGAGCAGTTCAGCGCGCAATGCGCCGCCGACCTCGAAGAGCTGATCGCGGCCGAGGGCGCGGACACCATCGCCGCCTTCATCGCCGAGCCGATGCTGGGCACGGGCGGCATCGTCCCCCCGCCCAAGGGCTACTGGGAGGCGATCACCCCGATCCTCGAGAAACACGACATCCTGCTGATCGCCGACGAGGTCGTCACCGGCTTCGGGCGTCTGGGGCACATGTTCGCCTCGCCCGCCTACGGCTTGAAGCCAGACGTTATGACCATCGCCAAGGGCGTCACCTCGGCCTATGCGCCGCTGTCGGGGTCGATCGTCTCGGACAAGGTCTGGCGCGTGCTGGAGCAGGGCACGGATCAGTTCGGGCCATTCGGCCACGGCTGGACCTATTCCGCCCACCCCATCGGTGCCGCGGCGGGGGTGGCGAACCTGAAGCTGCTGGACAGCCTCGGGCTGTTGCAGAACGCGGGCGAGGTCGGCCCCTACCTGACCCGCACCATGGCCGAGGCCGTGGGCGAACACGCCAATGTCGGCGAGGTGCGCGGCGAGGGGATGTTGACCGCGGTCGAGCTTGTGGCCGACCGCGACACGCGGGCGGGCTTCGACCCCGCCGACAAGGTCGTGCCGCGGATCGTCGCTGCCATGGGCCGCCGCGGCGTCATCGCGCGTGCCATGCCGCAAGGCGATATCCTGGGTTATGCGCCGCCCCTCTGCCTGACGCGGGAGGAGGCCGACACCGTCGTCACCGCAACCGCCGAGAGCATTGCCGAGGTGCTGGGCTGACGTCCGTCAATGGGGGAGGGCCGGGTGGCGCTTCCCCCTTGTCGCGCGGGGCGGGCCCCGGTTAGGGTCTGGCCATTCCTTCAGGTCATTCCGAGTTGCCGCTGCCGATGAACGCCCCTCCCGTCACTTGCCCCAACTGCGGCTACGGGTTCGAGCGGCTGCGGAAATCCACCCGCATGTTCGATTGCCCCTCCTGCGGCACCACGCTGTTCCGCGAGGCCGACGCCGTCGCGCCCGTGGGTGCGCATGGAGAGATGCACGAGACCCCGATGCTTTTCGGCATCGGCGACACGGTGCTGGTAGGCCGGAACAAGTTCGACGTTCTGGGCCACCTGCGCTTCGACTACGGGCGCGGCACCTGGGATGAATTCTGGTGCGAAAACCGCAGCGGTCGCGGCGCCTGGATCTCGGTCGACGAAGGCGATGTCGTGCTGCAGGAGCCGATGCCCGAGGGCGCGGTGCGCAAAGGCCTCATGGGTCAGCTGCGCCTCGGCGCTGGCATCCGTATCGACGACGAGGTCTACGAGATCACCGAGCTTGATCGCGCCGGCTGCATCGCTTTCCGCGGCGAGCTGCCCGAGAAGATCAGCCTTGGCGAGGCCCACGGTTTCGTCAACGCGACCGGTGCCGACGGAACGCTGATCTCGGGAGAGTTCTGGGCGGGCGGCGAGGCCTGGTTCGCGGGCGAATGGCTCGACCCGTTCGAGCTTCGGGTCGAAAGGCTGCACGGATGACACGCGCCGCCAGCCTCTCTTCGATCAACTGCACGCAATGCGGGGCGGGCCTGTCCGTTCTGGGCGGCGGGCGCGTGCGCAGCCATGTCTGCGGCTATTGCGGCGCGGTGCTGGACACCCAGGACAATTACAAGGTCCTGACCTCCATCGGCAAACGCGACCACCCGGATAGCCCGGTCAGGATCGGCATGACCCTGCCCGTCGACGGTGTCGGGTTCACCGTGATCGGAACGCTGGGCAAGGTCGAGAACTGGCAGGGGCAAAGCTGGCGCTGGGTCGAGCACCAGCTTTTTTCGCCCACCCACGGTTACGCCTGGCTGACGTGGGAAAGCGGGCAATTCACCTTCTCCCGCAAGATCCGCGATTTCGACATGGGCCGTTGGGTCTCGGTCCTGGCGGTCGAAACGTCGGAAACCCCGCCAAGGTGCGAGTACCGGGGCGAAGGCTACCGCTACTACGAAACCTCGACCTCGGAGATCGAGTTCATGGAAGGGGAGTTCAACTGGCTCCCCAGGATCGGTGAGACCTCAACCACGGTGGTTCTGCTCGGCCGCGACGCGATGCTTGGCCTGCGCCAGGGCGAGACCGAGCGCGAGGTCGAGCGCACGACGCTCCTGCCCCGCGACGAGACCGCCCGCGCCCTCGGGATCGAGGCGCTGCCGACCGCCTACGAACGCCACCCGCTGACCCCGTACCGCCCCCTCCCGGAAGAAGGGTTCCTGCGGCGCGCCCTCGCGCTTTCGGCGGCCCTGTCTTTTCTCCTTGCCTTCCTGCTCGGGGCGATCGGGGGTGCGCGGGTGCTCGACCGGCAGGACGTGGCGATCGGCGACACGCCCGTCAGCTTCGCCTTCGAGATCAGCAACACCCGGCAGATCGCCCGCCTTCGCTACGACACCGACGTGAGCAACGACTGGGTCGTGCTGGGCACGCGGATCATCGGCCCCGATGGCCTGCCGCTGGTCGAGGGGGCGCGGCTGGTCCAGTACTATTTCGGCCGTGACAGCGACGGGTCCTGGACCGAGGGCAGCCGGTCCACCGCCCTGCGTTTCCGCCCCGAAGACCAGGGGGTGCACCAGATCACCGTGCAGCGCCTCGAGGGCACCGGCGGTCGCCGCATGGGCGTGGAGATCACCGAGGGCAAGGCGACGTCGCTCTGGATGTTCGTCGCGGGCTTCGTCTTCCTGTTCGCCTGGGTCGCCGTCACCGCGCGCCGCGCGCTGCACCAGCAGCGCCGCTTCTCGGGCGGCGACTGGCATGAGGAGTAGCGCGCCATGAGCCCCTTTCGCCTTGTGATCGTCGCCGGTTGCCTGCTGCTGATGTCGGGGGCCGGCTACATGTCGTGGTACGGCGTCGCACGGGAAAGCCGAGATCTTTCCGCCGCTGCCCCCTCGGCACGGATCGGCTCGGCCACCTCCGGCACCGGGGGCGGGTACGGATTTTTCGGACGTGTGAAATAACCTGAAAGGACATCCGATGTTGCAAGGCATCATTCTCTACGAAGTCGTGTCGATGCTGTTCTACACCGCGCTCGGCATGGGCCTGATGTGGGTCTGCTGGAAGGTGATCGACATCGTCACCCCCTTCCCGATCATCAAGGAGATCGAGGAGGATCAGAACGTCGCCCTCGCCATCCTGATCGCGTCGATCTTCATCGCGATGGCGATCATCATCGCGGCCGTCGTCCTGTCTTGAGCCTTGCATCCGGGGCCGGGCGCGATCCGGGCGTGGCGCCCAAGGTCGCGTGGCTGCTGGCCGCGACCTTCGTGGTGGCGGTTGCGGGGCTGATCTACGAGCTGATCGCGGCCACGATCTCGAGCTACCTGCTGGGCGACTCGATCCGGCAATTCAGCTTCGTGATCGGCGTCTTCCTGACCGCGATGGGGGCGGGGGCCTACCTGTCGCGCTTCGTGGGCGATGCGCTGTCGGGCTTTGTCCGCGCGCAGCTTGCCCTCGGCGTCATCGGTGGCACGCTCGGCCCGCTGCTGTTCTTCAGCTACGCATGGTACGGGGCGGTGGGCCTGCCGCTCTACGGCGGTCTCATCGCGATCGGGGTGCTCTCGGGGATGGAAATCCCCCTCATCAGCCGCGTGATGAAGGAGATCGGCGCGGCCGAGTTCCGGTTCGAGAACGTGTTGACAGCCGATTACATCGGCGCGCTCGCCGCTTCGCTGGCCTTCCCGCTACTTATCATCCCGAACCTGTCTCTGATGGCCGCCTCGCTCGCCTTCGGCCTTCTGAACCTGCTGGTCGCGGGCTTTTCGATCTGGCTCTTCCGCGATCGGCTGCCCGCTTTCTACTGGGCCCCCTGGGCGGGGTTCACGCTCGCCGCGCTGGTGGCGCTGATCGGGGCCGAGCGACTGGTCTCGGTCGTCGATACGCGGCTCTTCCAGGACGAGGTCATCCTGTCGGAAACCACGCCCTACCAGTCCATCGTCGTGACCCGCTTCGACGAACGCGTGCGCCTGTTTCTCGATCACTCGATCCAGTTCGACAGCCTCGACGAGCACCGTTACCACGAGGCGCTGGTCCACCCCGCCATGGGCCTTGCGCCACGACGCGCCTCGGTTCTCGTGCTGGGGGGCGGCGATGGGATGGCCGTGCGCGAGGTGTTGCGCCACGAAGGCGTCGAACGGGTCCGGCTGGTCGATCTGGACCCGCGTGTGACCGAGCTGTTCTCGACCCGCCCCGATCTGACGGCGCTGAACGGGGGCGCCTTGAACGATCCGCGGGTCGAGATCGTCAACGCCGATGCCTGGGCCTTCCTTGCCGAGGATGAGACGCTTTACGACGTGATCATCGCCGACCTGCCCGACCCGAAATCCATCGCGCTTTCGAAGCTCTATTCCATCGAGTTCTATGCCATGATGGCCGAGCGCCTGACCGGCGCGGGGATCTTCGTGACGCAGGCCGGCTCGCCCACCTTCTCGCCCGGCGCGTTCTGGACCGTCGAGGCGACCCTGGCGGCCACCCGCAATCCGCAGGCACCCGACGGCGCGATGGGCACGCTGCCCTACCATGTCTATGTTCCCAGTTTCGGCGACTGGGGCTTCGTTCTCGCCGCGCCGCTCCTGCCCGATCCGGACCGTGACCCCGTGATGCCCGGGGGACTGCGCCACCTGTCGCCCGAGGTCTGGCGCGCGGCGCAGGCCTTTGGAGCCGACCAGGGGCCGCGCGAAGTCGAGGTGAACTCGATCCAGGGGCATGCGCTTGTCGCCGAATACCAGCGCGGCTGGGACTACTGGTTCCGCTGAGGGGTGTTCACCCCTCCCGCCCGGGTGTCCAGGCCTGCCCTTCGACGGTGACGGCCAATGTGGCGCCCGCCACGACATCCACCTGCCGCACGCCCGAAAGGGGGGCTTGGCCCGTCGCCATGCCATGCCGCGCAACGGCGGTCTTCAGGGCGTGGTCGGTGAAGTAGGGGCGCAGCGCCTCAAGATCGAGCGCCGCGCGGTGAATGGCGACAGTGCATCGGTGCGTCTCCGGGCCTTCTGCAAGGGCGGTGACATCAGTGCGGTGCTCGTCCTCGATCAGGTCGTCCGGGTGCGGTGCCTGCGGCGTCACCAACACGGCAGCCTCGGACAGCGCGCTGCGCGCTGCCTTTATCCGGTCCTCAAGGGGGGCGAACCAGCCCCGGATTTCATCCATGCGGCGGCCCAGGGGCCGCGTCAGCACGAGGCGGCGGGCGGCCACCTCCTGCCCGAGTCGTGCGAGATGGGCCAGCGCGCCTGCCGCCTGCGCCGCCGTCATTGCGGGGTCGCGCGCCAGCTCCTCGGCGCGGTCGCACCATGCGGCGGTCTTGCGATCAAGCGACGCCGTTTCCCGCAGGCGGTCGGGCAGGGGCGGCATGGGGCTGTGGCTCAGGTCGTTCGGCATGACCGCCAGACTGCCCCGAGTCGGTTAACACCGCCCGAACGGGTTACCCGTTCAGCACCTGCCGCATGGCCGACACGCCCGCCTCGGTGACACCGTGCCCTGCGCCGGGCGCGATGTGCAGCCCGACCTCGGCGCCGAGCGTGCGGAACGCCTCGGCGCTGTCCCGTGCGCGCTTCAGCGGGATATGCGGGTCCTGCTCATGCACGGTGATCGTGACCGGCAGGCCGGCCAGGTCGGTGTCGTAGTTCAGCCGCTTCGCGGTGAAGCCGTAGAGCGCCGGGTCCGGCCCGCCCATGGCGTCGGAGGTGCCGACCAGCCCCGCCGACAGGCCGAAGACGGCAGCCAGCCCGCCCTTCCGCGCGGCATATTCCAACGCAAGGCAGCCGCCCTGGCTGAAGCCCGCCAGCGCGATGCGGTCGCGGCTCAGCCCCTCGCCCTCCAGTGCGGCGATGGCGCTGTCGATGGCGGCGATGCCAGCCGCGACATGCGGGGCCATGCCGCCCATCGGCGCAAGGAAGGACGTCGGCCACCAGCTCCGACCCGGCGCCTCTGGCGCGATCATGGCGATGTCGGGCAGGCCGAGCGCAGCACCGAGGCCGAGGATATCCTCGGCCCCCGCGCCACGCCCGTGCACGAGTACAAGGCCCATCCGGGCCGTACCGCCCGAGACCCCCGCACGCACCAGCCGGGTCATGCGGGCACCTTCAGGGGCGGCAGCACCTGCTCGATCCGGGCGCGGTGGGGCTCGTACCGCGCAGGCAGCTTCAGCGCTTCGCCCAGGTGCGCGGCGTCTTCGTCCACGGCGAAGCCCGGCGGATCGGTCGCGATCTCGAAAAGCACCCCGCCCGGTTCGCGGAAGTAGATCGCGTTGAAATACTGCCGGTCGATCACGGGCGTCGTGGGATGACCGACTTGCGCCAGCCGGTCCTGCCACTCGCGCTGCACCTCGTCCGTCTCTGCGCGAAAGGCGACATGGTGGATCGTGCCCGCGCCCTGACGGCCGATCGACGGGGCGTCCGATCGCATCAGGTCGATCACCGCCCCGCGCGCCGTGCCGGGCGCGGCGAGGCGCAGGCGCTCGACCCCCTCTACGGTCTCATGCCCGGCTTCGGCATAGCCGAAGACCTCGGTCAAAAGCCGTGCCGTCGGGGCAAGGTCGCGTTCCCAGAGCGTGACGGAATGGAACCCGTCCAGCGGGTCCGCACTGTCGCGGTCCGTTTCGATCAGTTCCACCGGCGCGCCGTCCGGATCGCGCAGGGTGATGACGCGGGATCCGAAACGCTCCGTCGGGCCGTCGAAGTCGATCGCCCGTTCGGCAAGCCGCTCCATCCATCCGTAGAAGCCGTCTTTCGGGACGGCATAGGCATAGGCGGACGCCATGCCGGGGCCGGCCCGGCCGGGGCCCGCATCGGCAAAGGGGAAGAACGTCAGGATCGTGCCGGGGCTGCCAGCCTCGTCGCCGTAGTACAGGTGATAGGTGCCGGGATCGTCGAAGTTCACGGTCTTCTTCACGAGCCGCTGGCGAAGCGTTCCGGTATAGAAATCGACATTCGCCTGAGGCGGCCCTGAGATCGCGGTGACATGGTGCAGGCCCGGAATGGTGCGGGGCATGGTTCTGTTTCCTTTCATCGTGGGCTCGGGCCGGCGGGCCCTGTGTCGGAGCAGAAGATGGCGCTGAACAGGCGCAGCACAAATGCACATCGGCACAGAGAAACTGTGCATGGATGCAAAAGGCAGGTCAGGCCGTGGGTGTGAGCTCGCAGGCCGCGAATTCGGCGACCTCCGGTGCAGCGCCGTCCAGCGCGAAGGAGAGGGCGACCGGCCCGGAGAACATTGTCGCGTAGTCATTCTGCGAAAGCCCGCTCAGCACGTTTCCGAAGCCGCGGTCGGCCACGGTCAGCGCGCGACCGTCCCCGGACAGGACGTGCCGGTCGGTCTGGATCGTCAGTTCTTCCCCGCCAGTGAAGACAATGCCGAACCCCGGTGCGTCGGGCCAAGGTTCCGACCGCGTCACGGTGATCGTGTAGAGCGGGCCCGCGGGGTCGTATGTCAGCCGGACCTCGCCCTGGATCGGGTCGATATGCGTCAGTGTGCATATCGCACCTTCGCGACCAGCCTCCCATGCGCTGGCGGGCGTGGCGGCAAGGACGAGGCAAATGGATCGAAGAAGATGGGCCATGCCGTGCAGGTAGCGCCGGATTCAGCCCGGGAAAGAGGCGCGTCCCCCTGAAGGGACGGGGACGGGCCGCACAGGACGCGGTCGTGCTGCGCCCCGCGCCGCTCGGCCTTGCCGGGCCGACTGCGACCAACGGCATGTTGACCGGATCTGCCGCCTTGGGAAACCCTTCGGACAGAAAGAGACTCAGGGAGGTTTCCATGCGGAAGATGGCTTTGGCGATGGCGCTGGCCGCGCTGCCCGGCGTTGCGTTGGCGGACGAGGTGGGTCTGACCCCCGACATGATGTCGGCGACGGTCGAGACGCCCTCTGGCCCGGTCGAGATCATGCGCAACCAGGACACCGGGAACCGGCTCGAGGGCGACTGGACCCTCACGTCGCGCCCCTGTCCGAATTTCTGCATCCAGCCGATGATCCCCGCCGAGGGGGTGACGCCTGTGGGCGAGCTCGAGGTGATCGCGGCGCTTCAGGACCCGAACACGGTCGTGATCGACGGTCGAATCCGCCCCGAGTTCGAGGCGGGCACGATCCCCGGCGCGGTTTCGGTGCCCTACACCGAGGCCGCCGACCGGCTGGGCGAGCTGGGCTGCGCGCCCGATTTCGACGGCTGGATCTGCGAGGGCGAGGGCGTGGCGCGGGTCGTTCTGTTCTGCAACGGCCCGTGGTGCGGCCAGTCCCCGACCGCGGCGCGGCGGATGATCGAGGCGGGCTTCCCGGCCGGGAACATCAGCTACTATCGCGGGGGGATGCAGATGTGGCAGATGCTGGGCCTGACCGTGGTGCCAGGTGGCGCGGGGGGGTGACCCACGCTGCGGGGCCCGTACGAGGGGTGACGGTGCGGAGCGTCACCTTCCGTAGGGCGGGCAATTCTGCCCACGGCTTCGGCATGGCGGGCAGGATTGCCCGCCCTACCTGCGCCTCTTCACGTTCCCCCCGCGCTGCCCCGGTCGTCCGGCCGTGGACCGCCCGCTCGCCTTCACCGCGCCATCGACCGCCGCTTCGACGGCCGATTGCCGCGCCAGCGGGTCGTCGCTGAGCACGAGGTCCACCGTCTCAAGCCGCTTCACTTCGTCCCTGAGCCGCGCGGCCTCTTCGAACTCCAGGTTCTCGGCGGCCTTGCGCATCCGCTCGCGCAGACCGTTCAGATGCGCCTCGAGGTTCGCGCCGTGCAAGGGCTTCTCCACCTTCGCCGTCACGCGGTTCATGTCGACGTCGCCCTTGTAGAGGCCCGCCAGCACATCCTCGACGTTCTTCCTGACCGTCGCAGGCGTGATCCCGTGTTGCTCGTTGTAGGCCATCTGCTTGGCGCGCCGCCGCTCGGTCTCGCGCATGGCGCGCTCCATCGAGCCGGTGATGCGGTCTGCATACATGATGACCCGACCGTCGGCGTTCCGCGCTGCGCGCCCGATGGTCTGGATCAGCGAGGTCTCGGAGCGCAGGAACCCCTCCTTGTCGGCATCGAGGATCGCCACCAGCCCGCATTCGGGAATATCCAGCCCCTCGCGCAGCAGGTTGATGCCGATCAGCACGTCGAAGGCCCCAAGCCGAAGGTCGCGCAGGATCTCGATCCGCTCGATCGTGTCGATGTCGGAATGCATGTAGCGCACGCGGATGCCCTGTTCGTGCATGTATTCCGTCAGATCCTCGGCCATGCGCTTGGTCAGCGTGGTGCAGAGCGTGCGGTAGCCCGCGGCGGCCACTTTGCGCACCTCGTCGAGCAGGTCGTCGACCTGCATCTCGACCGGCCGGATCTCGACCTGCGGGTCGAGCAGGCCGGTGGGGCGGATCACCTGTTCGGTGAAGACGCCGCCCGCGCGTTCGAGTTCCCAGGCCGCCGGCGTGGCCGAGACGAAGACCGACTGCGGGCGCATCGCGTCCCATTCCTCGAACTTGAGGGGCCGGTTGTCCATGCAGGAGGGCAGGCGGAAGCCGTGTTCGGCCAGCGTGAACTTGCGCCGGTAGTCGCCCCTGTACATCCCGCCGATCTGGGGCACGGTGACGTGGGACTCGTCGGCGAAGACGATGGCGTTGTCCGGGATGTACTCGAACAGCGTCGGTGGCGGCTCTCCGGGCGCGCGACCGGTGAGGTAGCGGGAATAGTTCTCGATCCCGTTGCAGACGCCGGTCGCCTCCAGCATTTCAAGATCGAAATTGGTCCGCTGTTCGAGGCGCTGGGCTTCGAGAAGCTTTCCCTCGCCCACAAGCTGCTCAAGCCTTTGTGCCAGCTCCGCCTTGATGCCCTTGATCGCCTGCTGCATCGTCGGGCGCGGCGTCACGTAATGCGAATTCGCATAGACGCGGATCTTTTCGAAACTGTCGGTCTTCTCGCCCGTGAGCGGGTCGAATTCGGTGATGCTTTCAAGCTCTTCCCCGAAGAACGACAGTTTCCAGGCGCGGTCTTCCAGGTGCGCCGGCCAGATCTCGAGGCTGTCACCCCGTACCCGGAAGGACCCGCGCTGGAAGGCGGCGTCATTGCGCCGGTATTGCTGCGCCACAAGATCTGCCATCACGCGACGCTGGTCATACTCCTGCCCCGCGAAGAGGTCCTGGGTCATCGCGCCGTAGGTCTCGACCGAACCGATGCCGTAGATGCAGGAAACCGAGGCGACGATGATCACGTCATCACGTTCAAGCAGCGCGCGGGTGGCCGAGTGGCGCATCCGGTCGATCTGCTCGTTGATCTGGGATTCCTTCTCGATATAGGTGTCCGATCGCGGCACGTAGGCCTCGGGCTGGTAGTAGTCGTAGTAGCTGACGAAATACTCGACCGCGTTATCGGGAAAGAAGCCCTTGAACTCTCCGTAAAGCTGGGCCGCCAGGGTCTTGTTGGGGGCGAGGATGATCGCGGGGCGCTGCGTCTCCTCGATGATCTTGGCCATGGTGAAGGTCTTGCCGGTGCCCGTCGCGCCCAGAAGCACCTGGTCCCGCTCGCCCGACATCACGCCCTCGGACAGTTCCGCGATTGCCATCGGCTGATCGCCGGCCGGCTTGAATTCGGACCGCATGACGAAACGCTTGCCGCCCTCGAGCTTCGGCCGGGTGCGGACTGCATCGACCGAAAGCCCGGTGTCGGGCATCTGTTCAGGAGAGTTATTGTGCATGGCCGGCCTCCGTCTCCCCTAATTGACCCTGTTTCAAAGGGGTTCAACCCCCCTGCGCCCGACCTGCTGCCAAGGGATGTCAGCATTCCCGAAAAGGTTAACGATGCCCTTCGAAAACCGTGCCAATTTTCACAACTTTAAGGAGAAGATTTCGTTGCAATATCCGGCATGGTTGCCCTAATGTGATGGTGCAAGCAGCAGATGTGGTTGCCGGTCGGGTCCGAACCACCCACCCACCCCTCGCTCCCTCGGAGCCGGTCGGCAACCCTCTCCTGCCTTTCCCTTTCATGGATGCTGTCTCAGGGACGCGGCCCGTTCGGCCACGGTCAGATGGCGTGTGAAATTGGCGCATTGCGCGAGCGCCTCGCTTTGCCGATACAGGGCCGAAGACCAGACGAGGGGTTCCGCGATGCGCGCACGGATCTACAAACCTGCAAAGACCGCCATGTCCTCGGGCACAGCCAAGACGAAGCAGTGGGTGCTGGAATTCGCGCCCGAAAGCCGGCGCGAGGTAGACCCGCTGATGGGCTGGACCTCTTCGGGTGACATGAACAGCCAGGTCCGCCTGCGCTTCGACACGCTCGAGGCGGCGCAGGATTATGCCAAGGCCCACGGGATCGAGGCCGTGGTCCTGAAGCCCAAGGCCCGCAAACCCAACATCCGCCCGCGCGGCTATGGCGAAAACTTCGCCACCGACCGCAAGGGTGCGTGGACGCATTGAGAGGGCTGCACTTCGCCGCGCTCACCGGCCCTGATGCCGATGCAGATGCGCTGCTGTCGGCGCATTTCGACCTGATGCGCGCCCAGTCACCCGCCGAAAGCTGCCACGTCATGACGGCGGATGACCTGCGCGCCTCCGGGGCCCGCGTCTTCATCGGGCGGGATGCTGCGGGCGAGGCGGTGGCCATCGGCGCTCTGAAGCCGCTCGGCGACCGGGCGGCCGAGCTCAAATCAATGCACTGCCGCCGGGATCGGCGCGGGCAGGGCCTCGGCAGGGAGCTTCTGGCGCACCTCCTGTCCGAAGCCCGTGCAGCGCAAATCGAGACCCTGTGGCTCGAAACCGGCTCGGCCGCGCCCTTTGCGGCCGCCCGTGCGCTCTATGCGGGGGCTGGCTTCACCGAATGCCCGCCCTTCGGGGACTACGTCGAGGACCCGCTCAGCGTCTTCATGACTCGCGCGCTTTGAGCGTGGACCGTGCCCGATCGCTCCGCTATTCAGGGCGCCGTGCGACCCCTTAGCTCAACTGGATAGAGCAGCTGACTTCTAATCAGCAGGTTGAGGGTTCGAGTCCTTCAGGGGTCGCCACGTTGGACAATGTGTCGATTCCCAGGTCCCGGCCCCGCCCGGCGCCATCGCGCGGGTGACGAAGGCAGTGTGCTGCGCGCGGGCCAACCACTAGTCGTCTCCGGCATACCTTCCCTCGACAACGCCCGTGCCACGGATTCCATGGTCCCGGGTTCTGCGTCTGTCCAGGCATCCTGCACGGCCGAACTTTGCGTTCTGGCTGCTCAAAGCATGCTGGCCAGCATGTCGGCTGCGCGCGCGGCGCCATCGGCTGCGACCGGACGCGGTTTGCGGGGCCTGCGCAGCTCATCGACCATCGCTTGCGCGATTTCCTCCACGCCGCTCTCCGCGAAATTCATCTTCCGCCCGGCGTTGTAGCGTTCCAGCCGGCTGGCAACGTGGAAGTTCTGCTCGAAATGGTTCCTCAGCGGGAAATACAGGAACGGTGTCGCCGCGGCCGCAAGCTCCATGCAGGTTGTGAGGCCACCCTGCACGATGGCCAGATCGCAGGCTGCCAGGTGACGGTCCAGATCCGGGACGAAGGCCCGCATCTCCACGCCCTCCGGCACGTCGAAGGTCGCCGGATCGAGCCGTGGCCCCGTCACGACGATCATGCGCAGTTCGGGGATCAGCGCTTTCGCGCTTGGATAAGCCGCAAGGATGCGTCGGATCAAACTTGCCCCGACGCCGGATCCGCCCACGGCAACGATGCAGGTCTTGCGCCCGTCATCGTATCCGAACTCTGCCCGCAGATCGTCCCGTGTGCCGAACGTGTCGGGATGGGCGCCGATGATGTAATCCGCGAAGGCGTAGTGCCGGGGGATCCAGTCCCGCATGCGCGGCAGGCCGTCTCCGAAGGTCAGATCGACGATATCCTCCGGAGTGCCTACGAAGATCGCCTTGTCGCGCACGTCGGGCCTTCGCTCGACATGTCCGATCATCTCTTGGTTGTAATCCGCTGTCAGGAATGCCTCGCGGGGTCCGTTCTCTTCGAACGGAACCCAGCCGACGAAGTCGGTGAACCAAGCGATCGGCGCGCGTTTCAGCTCGGGATGTTCGTGCCAGTAGTGATCGACGTCCCATGCCTCGTCGGCGATGACGAGGTCGTATTTCTGTTCCTCCAGCGCCTCCTGGAAGACCATGAAGTTCTTGATGAGGATCTCGTCCATGCTGCGGATCGCCTGGAATGCGTGCAGGTCGTGCTCTCGCGCTTCCGCCTCGATATGGGCGCTCTCGTTGGCCAGCATCCGGCTTGCCGGGTGTATGGTCTCGTCGTTGGCATTCAGAAACCGCGTCACGGGATCCTGCGCCAGCCATTCCACCTTCAGATCCGGGTGACGCTTGCGCAACTCGCGCGCAACGGCAAGGTCTCGGCGCGCATGCCCAAGCCCGATGGGCGACGAGAGGTAGAGTGCACGCCTGGTCCGTCCCGTGCGCGGTTTCCGCTTCGGCTTCCAGGTGCCGAGATGCCGGGCCAGGAAATCGCGGACCGTTGCGTTGAACCAGGCTGGATAGCGGGCGTTGAGCGAATGCCCCCCGCCGGGATACAGGATCAACTCGCCCCCGGTCAGGTCCGCAAGCCGAACCGACCCTTCGGGCCGCGTGATGACGTCGTTGTCCCCGTGCATGAAGAGACAGGGGCATCGGATCTTTCGAAACAGGTCCTCATCAACGACCGTTCCATCGACCTGCGTGCGGGAATCGAGCGTCTTGGCCAACATGCGCCCATCGCTTTCGAGCGCCCAGGCAATCGAATCCTCCACCTGCTTGGTGGAGTGCTTCTCGTTGAAGATGTTGCCGATGAAGAACTCCAGGAAGTCGGGATAGTTCCGTTCCCAATGACGACGATTGAACGTCTGCCATCCCGACGGGTTCGAGATGTCGTCCTCGAAGAAATCCCCTCGGCCTTCGACCGGCGGCACGATCGGAACCGATGCGCCCGTCGTCACGACCGCCTCGATCCGCTCGGGCCAGAGGGCGGCCACGGCTGCCGCGACCAGGCCGCTGAAGGACAATCCGACGAGCGTCGCGCGCTCCGTGCCGGTGGCGTCCATCACGGCGATGACGTCCTCGAACACCGGATCGAGCGCGTAATCCTCCAGCCGCTCGGGCCGGTCTGACCTGCCGTTGCCTCGTGGATCGAAGGTGATCACCCGAAAGTGTTCCGCGAAATAGGGGACCTGTGCCTTCCAGCAGCGGGAATGGATGATCGCCCATGTCGGCACGAAGACGATCGTATGCTCCCCCTCTCCGTAGACGTCGTAGTGGATGCCGACACCGTTGCGGTCCACCCTGCCTTGCGTGTGGGGAAGCATTGCGCGCATCGTCCTACCCTTCCTTCGATCGATCCTCGATTGCTGCCATCACCTCGCCGATGCGCCGGAGCGCCGTGCGAACGGGATGGTCCTTTTCTTCCTGGCCCAGCAGAATGAATGCCTCGGTGCCTATGAAGGCGGAGCTCACAAGGGCAGCGACCTCGGTCGGGCTGAACGGGGAGAAGCTGCCGTGGCGGTCCTGGAATTCGCGGGCGAGTCTGGCGATCAGGTTGTGCCAGTGACTCAATCCGGCCCGGACCACCTCCGCCACGCGCGGATTTGACCATCCGGCGGCGATCAGTTCGTGTAGCACCTGCACGTAGCCCGATGCGAGGTCCTCCTCGAGATAGTCACAGGCCAGCAGCCATTTCTGGGAAACCGACAGGGACGGGTCTTCGAAGGTCTCGCGCTGACGATGCACGAGGCGGAGGTTCATGTCCTCGAACAGAGCGAGGATCATCCCCTCCTTTGACCCGAAATGGTACTGGATCTGGCTCATCTGCGTTCCCGCCGCCTGGGCCACGGCGCGGGTCGACAGGTTTGCAAGGCCGTCACGCGTCAAGACAAGACGGGCAGCATCCAGCAACTCCCGCTTCGTTTGCAGTACACGTTCCGCGGTGACCCGAGCCATATCAACCTCCAGGCTTGTTTTTAGATCGTTCGAACGAATAAATCAATTGAAGAGTCCGCCGGGTTGAGACGGAGCGACAGGCGAAACGCATTGGGTATCCTGCATTGCTCCAGGCCAACGACCGGTTCGTGCGCAAGGGGGGGATCCGATCCTTCTCTGCCGTCACCGCGAACGGCAGCCTTCCCTTCTGCGGTGACGCTGGCTTCTTCCGTTCATCGGGTGGCCGCAACTGCGTCCGTCATGGGCCCAACGGAGACAGGCCGCGAAAAGGCCCTGATGTCTGCGTCGCACCCGACGCCGGTCGTCACAGGGAACCGAACCTGCACCTTGTCCGATCGGTGACGTCGTGCCCCGTGACCTCGCGCGTGTCCCTCACGGGATCGTCGGCGAGAACTGCATGGAGTACTCTCCTTTCACATGCAGGGCGGACGTCGCAGGAGGGGGAGACCCGCAGGACCATGCGGCACGACAAGGCGTGGCCGGGTACGCGCTCGTCGGGTTCGGTTTTGTTTACAGGGCCGATCGCGCGGTCCCCATTTGGGCGGAACATCAACGGCGCCTCGAAGGGCTGGGCACCCGCACAGGCAGGCCGGGTCTGCCCGACCGGCGCGCGGCCCGGAAAACCCCTGGCGATCCGTCTTGTGTCCTGCCCGGCACATGGCGGCGCCCCGGGGGCTGGTGTCAGCCCATGTATCCCACAAGAAACCGGGCGAGCAGGGGTTGGCTCGCCGCACCCAGTGCGCGCGCGTCGGGCCCGATGCTTCCTTCCTGCAGGTCTGGCATATCAAGGCCCGTGAGATCATGGCCCGACAGGTCATCGGCGACCCTCTAGGTCAGGTCGCGGCGACCCTCGGGCGGCATCCAGCCATCTATCCTGACGGCCGAGAAATCGAGAACGGCGAGCGCGCCATGGATGGCATGTGCGATGGCTTCGCCGGCTTCATCCAGCCAGTTCGACAGGATTTCTTCGGGCACGGCCCGGTCCTCTTCGAGGCCGCATGGAACGGCGAGGACGCAGTGACGCCCGATCACCTGCCACGGGTTCACCAGCTGGCCGAGGGCCTTTACACGCCCATCGACAACAACGGACGCGGCATCACGACCGGCACCATCTTCGGGGCCGGCATCGTCGGTCTGCTCACCGGCCGTGACCCCGAGACGCTGCCGCTTCCGCCGAGTGACACGGCCGCCGGGCCGACCGCGCCCCTGGTGCGCCGTTTCTATGCGCTGGGGTTCGCGGCGATCCGGGACGTGCGCAGCCGCGGAACCCCCGTGGTCCTCATCAGTCACAACATGCCCCATGTCTTCGAGGTGGCAGAGCGCATCCACATCCATCGCCTCGGGCGACGGCTTTGCGTGGTCGATCCCAAGTCGATCAGCATGTCCGACGCCGTTGCTCTGATGACCGGCGCGATGAAGCCCGAACAGGTTGCGGCGGCCTGACAGCCACCCGTATCCGCCACGCCCATCCGGTCCGACGCATTGCGATTGACAGGGCGGCGCAGACTGTCGGATGCCTTTCGACACGCGGTCGCGCCGCGCCGAACAGGGACCGGGAGACGGGGATGATCACCGAACGCGTGTCGCTCTGGGACGAGACCGCCGCCGAGTCGGAGGTCTCGACCGACATGCTTCCGGCCGAGACCGTCGACCTCGCTATCGTGGGCGGAGGTTTCACCGGTCTTTCCACCGCGCTTCATGCCGCCGAGGCCGGTTTGTCGGCCCATGTCATCGAGGCCCACCGGATCGGCCACGGTGGGTCCGGGCGCAACGTCGGGCTCGTGAACGCCGGTGTATGGCTGCCGCCGACCGAGGTGCGGGGCGCTCTGGGCGACGACAGGGGCCAGGCCTTCCTGCGGCGGTTCGGCGACGGGCCGCGCATGGTCTTCGACCTGATCGAACGTCACCAGATCCGCTGTGAGGCCGCGCGCGAAGGCACGATCCACGCCGCTCACGCGCCTTCCGGGATGCGCAACCTCGAGGGTCGCTACCGCGACTGGCGGGAGATGGGAGCGCCGGTCGAACTGCTCGACCGGGATGCGGTGACGGTCCGCACCGGCAGTCCGGCATTTCACGGAGGCCTTCTCGATCACCGGGCGGGCACGGTGAACCCGATGGGTTACGTGCGTGGCCTTGCGCGCGCAGCCGAGGCCGCGGGCGCGGGGATCAGCACGGGGGTGCGCGCAACGCGGCTCGTGCCCGAGCCGGGCCTTGGCTGGCGCGTCGAGACGACGGCGGGCACCCTTCGGGCGCGTGCGGTGGTCCTCGGCACCAACGCCTACACCGACGCACTCTGGCCGGGGTTGAGCCGCAGCTACACGACGATCCGCTACTTCCAGTTCGCCACCGAGCCGCTGGGCCCGGAGGCCTCCCATGTCCTGCCCGGCCGTCAGGGGGTCTGGGACACCGCGCCGGTGATGACCTCGGTCAGGCGTGATGCCGCCGGGCGGTTGATGATCGGCTCGATGGGCCGATTGATCGGGACGGTCGAGCGGGGCCTGTCGCTCCGCTGGGCAAGGAAACGCCTTGAGCGGCTTTTTCCCGGCCTCGGCCCGGTCCGCTTCGAGGCCGCATGGGACGGCGAGATCGCGATGACGCCCGATCACCTGCCACGGGTTCACCAGCTGGCCGAGGGCCTGTACACGCCCATCGGCTACAACGGACGCGGCATCACGACCGGCACCATCTTCGGGGCCGCCATCGTCGGTCTGCTCACCTGCCGTGACCCCGAGGCGCTGCCGCTTCCGCTGAGTGACATGGCCGCCGTGCCGACCGCGCCCCTGATGCGCCGTTTCTATGCGCTGGGGTTCGCGGCAACCCAGGTCTGGCGCAGCGTGCGGTGACGCCGCGATCGCGGGCGAATCGCCGCGAGGCGGGGTCCTGCGCATGGGGCGAGGCACCGCCATCCACTGCCCGCCGGCACGCGCGGAACGCCGCCAACCCGCGGTGGCAGCCCGAATGCGCCTGCGATTCCCGCGGTTTCCCCCGGCTTTGCATTGGCCTGATCGAAAAAGTCTGCCTATACTCTTAGGGCCTGTGCCGGCACCGGGGAGGGACGCCAAAATGATACGATCGGAACTCATCCAGAAGCTGGCGGACGAAAACCCGCACCTCTACCAGAGAGATGTCGAACGCATCGTCAACACGGTCTTCGAAGAGATCATCGAGGCGATGGCCGGCGGTAATCGGGTCGAATTGCGGGGCTTCGGCGCGTTTTCGGTCAAGAAGCGCGACGCCCGAACCGGCCGCAACCCGCGCACGGGCGAAAGTGTCGAGGTCGAGGAAAAGCACGTGCCTTTCTTCAAGGCCGGGAAGCTGCTACGCGATCGTCTGAACGGCGACGCGTAACCGATCCCCGGGAGCACTCGAGACATGGTCATCCTCCGTTACCTGAAATACCTCTTCCTGATCGTCGTGGCGCTGGTGCTCGTGCTGATGGCCTTTGCCAACCGCGAGGTTGTGCTGCTCGAGGTCATCCCGGAGAACCTCGCGCCCTGGATCGGAGTGCAATACGCGATCGAACTTCCGCTTTTTGCCGTCGTGCTCGGCAGCGTGATGGTCGGTATCCTCGTGGGCTTCGTCTGGGAATGGCTGCGCGAGCATCGCCACCGGGCCGAGGCCAAGACGCAGAAACGCACGGCCAGGGCACTCGAGCGCGAGGTGCAGACCCTGAAGGGCCCGGCCCGCGACGGGCAGGACGAGATCCTCGCACTGGTGGATGGCACCGCATCTTCCCGCTGACGCCGACATGAGCATCGCCATGAAATTCTGCGGCCTGACGCGGCCGCAGGACATCGATGCCGCCGTGGAGGCGGGTGCGCGATATGTCGGTTTCGTCTTCTTCCCGAAGTCGCCGCGTAACGTCACGATCGAGGCTGCGCGCGAGCTTGCGCTCGGGGTGCCGCCGGGTGTGGCCAAGGTCG
>WVSO01000005.1:40000-96916 GCA_015689745.1 Rhodobacterales bacterium HKCCSP123
ATGTTGTGGCGGTTCCCGGCGTATTTCGCCCCCGGATTTCCCAGACCGACCCAGAGCTGCATGGTGCATTCCCCTGATTGCCTCGGTCCGGGTCATGCCAGCCGAATGCGGGTTTGCCAAGGGCCGCGCCCGTGTCAGGCTCGGGCCACCACCGGAGGGACCGTCATGACCGATTTGCCCGACACCATGCATGCCCTCGTGCTGACGGCGCGCGACGGTCTCGAACTGCAAGAGGTGCCGCGCCCCACGCCCGGCCCTGGGCAGCTCCTCGTGCGTATCGCGGCTTCGCCCGTGAACCCCTCGGACCTGATGACGCTTGTCGGCGAATACGGCATCGGCGCCGACTACCCGTTCGTGCCGGGCCTCGAAGGTTCGGGCGTCGTGGTCGCGGCGGGCAGTGGCGTGGTGGCGCGCTGGATGGTGGGCAAGCGCGTGGCGCTGGCGACAGGCAACGGGGGCATGTGGGCCGACTATGCCGTGGTCGATGCCTCGCGCACGATCCCGTTGCCCGAGGGGGTCTCGCTCGGTTCGGGGGCCATGTCGGCGGTAAACCCGCTGACCGCGATCGCGCTGGTCGCACTGGCGCGAAAGGGGGGGCACCACACGGTTGTCTCGACCGGGGCGGGCGGGCAGCTTGGGCGGATGATCCGCAAGCGCGCGCATGACAAGGGCGTGAAGATCATCAACGTCGTGCGCCGGGCCGAGCAGGTGGCCCAGCTTCAGGCCGAGGGCGCGCGGCATGTCCTCAACTCTTCCGACGCGCGTTTTGACGAGGATCTCGCCAACCTCTGCCGGGACTTGCGCTGCCGCATGGCCTTCGACGCCGTGGGTGGCGCGATGACCGGGCGGCTCGTCGCCGCTCTCCGCCCCGGGGCCGAGGTGCTTGTCTACGGCGCGCTCGAGCAATCGGCGATCAAGCTCCACCCCGGCAAGATGATCTTCCGCGAGGCGACGGTGCGGGGCTTCTGGCTCTCGCAATGGCTGCCCCGCCAGGGAGTGCCGCGCCTCCTGTGGTCCGCGCGCGAGGCGACCCGGGCGCTGATGGGTGGCTTCGCGGTCAGTGACGTCGCCCGCATCGTTCCCCCGGAGCAGGCCGAGGCGGGCATCGCGGACTATGCCGCCCGCATGTCGGCGGGCAAGACGCTGATCCGCTTCTCGGACGAGGATCTCGGGGTCACACCCACGGGCTGACGGCCGCGAAAATGCCATGGTCATGCGCAAGACCAGGCACCATGATGCATGCCGGTATGCCAGTGTGCCAGGATACCGGGACCGGGGGTCGCGCCGATGTACGAGTTTCGCCTGAGAGGCGTCGATCTGAGTCTGCCCGAGGGGCTCGCCACGCCCGCCATTCTCGGGAAGCTGGCCGAAGGCACCTACGAGGAGGACGAGGCGCGCTCGGCCGACCGCTGCGTCCGTCGCGGCTTCCGCGTGCTCGAGCTGGGCGCGGGCATCGGTTATGTCACCACGCTTTGCGCGCAGCGCGCTGGTCCCGAGAACGTGCTGTCGGTCGAGGCCAACCCCGACCTCTTGCCGGTGATCGAGGCAAACCTCGCGCGCAATGGCCTGTCCGGCGTCAGCCTCATGCACGGCGCGGTGACCGGCCCGGTCGAAGACGGCGCGATGGCCGAGTTTGCCGTGTCCGAGGGTTACACCGGCTCCAGTCTCGGCGGGAAGGGGCGGGGGGTGCGCGTGCCGCTCGTTTCGGTCCATGACCTGATCCGGGCGCACAAGCCGCATGTGGTCCTGATGGATGTCGAGGGGGCCGAGGCGGACATGTTCAACCGCCCTTGGAAATGCCCCCTGCGCTTCTGCGTGATGGAGCTGCACCCGCGGAAATACCACGCCCGCACGATCAAGAAGATCGTGGATTTCATGTCCGCGATGGACATGACCTATGACCCCGTCACCTCGCGCGGCAAGGTGCTGGGGTTCCGCAAGGTCTGGGGTGCGGGGGACGCGGGGGACGCGGTGGAGGAGGGGGAGGGTTAGGCCCTCGCCCCCCAAGTCATCACCGCACGAATTTCTTGTACTTCACCCGCTTCGGCTCCAGCGCGTCCGGACCCAGGCGGCGCTTCTTGTCTTCTTCGTAATCCTCGAAGTTGCCCTCGAACCACTCCACATGCGCCTCGCCCTCGAAGGCGAGGATGTGGGTGCAGAGCCGGTCGAGGAAGAAGCGGTCGTGCGAGATGATCACCGCGCAGCCCGCGAAATCCTCCAGCGCATCTTCCAGGGCGCGCAGCGTCTCGACGTCCAGGTCGTTGGTCGGCTCGTCGAGCAGCAGCACGTTGCCGCCCGATTTCAGAAGCTTCGCCATGTGGACGCGGTTCCGCTCACCGCCCGACAACAGCCCCACCTTCTTCTGCTGGTCGCCGCCCTTGAAGTTGAAGGCCGAGCAATAGGCGCGGGAGTTCATCGAGGCATCGCCCAGTTCGATGATCTCGGCCCCGCCCGAGATTTCCTCCCAGACGGTCTTGTTCGCATCCAGCGCATCGCGCGACTGGTCGACATAGGACAGTTGCACGGTGTCGCCGAAGGTGACGCTGCCCTCGTCGGGCGTTTCCTGCCCCGTGAGCATGCGGAAGAGCGTGGACTTGCCCGCGCCGTTCGGGCCGATCACGCCGACGATGCCGCCGGGGGGCAGGGCAAAGCTCAGGTCCTCGATCAGCAGCCGGTCGCCGTAGCCCTTCTTCAGCCCCTCCACCTCGATCACCTTGCCGCCAAGGCGCGGGCCGTTGGGGATGACGATCTGCGCGCGGGAAATCTTCTCGCGCTCGGACTGGCTGGCCAGTTCCTCGTAGGCGTTGATCCGGGCCTTCTGCTTGGCCTGCCGCGCCTTGGCGCCGGCGCGGATCCATTCCAGCTCGCGCTCCAGCGTCTTCTGGCGCGACTTGTCCTCGCGGGCTTCCTGCTCCAGCCGCTTGGCCTTTTGTTCCAGCCAGCTGGAATAGTTCCCCTCGTAGGGAATGCCGCGGCCGCGATCCAGCTCGAGGATCCAGCCGGTGATGTCGTCGAGGAAGTAGCGGTCGTGGGTCACGATCAGGATCGTGCCCTTGTAGTCGATCAGGTGCTGTTGCAGCCAGGCGATCGTTTCCGCGTCGAGATGGTTGGTGGGTTCGTCCAACAGCAACATCTCGGGCGCCTCGAGCAGCAGCTTGCACAGCGCGACGCGCCGCCGTTCGCCGCCCGAAAGCGTCGCCACCGCCGCGTCATCGGGCGGGCAGCGCAGCGCCTCCATGGCGACGTCGATCTGGCTGTCGAGGTCCCACAGGTTCAGCGAGTCGATCTCGTCCTGAAGCTGCGCCATCTCGTCGGCGGTCTCGTCCGAGTAGTTCATCGCCAGTTCGTTGAACCGGTCGAGCTTGGCCTTCTTGGCGGCCACGCCCAGCATGACGTTCTCGCGCACGGTCAGGCTATCGTCGAGCTTCGGCTCCTGCGGAAGGTAGCCCACGCGCGCGCCCTGCGCGGCCCAGGCCTCGCCCGAGAAATCCTTGTCGATGCCGGCCATGATCCGCATGAGCGTCGACTTCCCCGCGCCGTTCACGCCCACCACGCCGATCTTCACGCCGGGCAGGAACGACAGGCGGATGTTCTCGAAGCACTTCTTGCCGCCCGGATAGGTCTTCGAGACGCCATCCATGTGATAGACATACTGATAGGAGGCCATGCGCCGCTCCGTTCCTCTGAACCTTGGTTGGACCGCTATCTAATGGCCCGCGACCGGAACGGCAATCGGGGCTTGGTGTGGCCCCAGGGCCGCGCTTGCGGATGCCTGCGACGAAGCCGCTTGAGCCGCGCGGGCTGGATCGTCTACCGGGGGCGTCCCGACCCCCGGAGACCCGTGATGACCTACCGTCTCGAGACCAGTTGCCTGGGCCTTGCCCCGACCCGCCCCTAGCGGTTTCGCGAGACGTATCATCCGACGCGAAGGCCGCCATTGGACGCGGCCTTTTTCATGCGCGGACGGTGATGTCCGGCGCCGAAGCGGCCTGCGCTTCCCTGGCGGCTTTCCCTTCCACCCGAACGGAGAAAGCCATGACCGACGATACAACCCTTACCCGCCGAAAGATCCTCGGGGTCCTTGCCCTCATCGTGGCGAAGTCCTCGCTCAAGATCGGCGTCTTGCTCGCCCGGCAGGCCGACCATGCCGTGCGCCTTGCGGACGATGCGGCGCGTGCGATCCCGCCACCGGGCGCGCGCGATGACGCCGCGCGCCTCGTGCAGCCCTGGCCCGATGACGCGGAGGAGGGCCGGACCCTCAAGGCCGTGCTCGACGGCATGAGCGACATGCCCTTCGATGCGCTTGGCGGATCGGAGGACGAGGACTGAACCCGCCCTTCGCGCCCCCGCGGCGCGAAGGGCCCCGGCGTTGACAGCCGCGCGGCAGGGCCCCATCAAGGCGCGCCCGACCCCAAGCGAGTGCCGCCCGCGATGCGCCACGACTACCCCCTTGCCCTGCCGGGCATGACCATCGGCCTTTTCGGCGGTTCCTTCGATCCGCCGCATGCGGGCCATGTGCATGTCAGCCGCGAGGCCTTGAAGCGCTTCGGGCTTGACCGCGTGTGGTGGCTGGTCAGCCCCGGCAACCCGCTGAAGGCGCGCGGCCCGGCACCGCTCGGGCGCAGGATGGCGGCGGCGCGCGCGCTGGTGCGTGATCCCCGGATCACCGTGACGGAGATCGAGGCGCATCTCGGCACCCGCTACACCGCCGAGACGCTGTCACGCCTGATGGCACTTTACCCCGGTGTGCGGTTCGTCTGGCTGATGGGGGCCGACAACCTGGCGCAGTTCCATCGCTGGCAGCAGTGGGAGTGGATCCTCAGGACCGTTCCCGTCGGGGTCCTGGCGCGCCCGGGTCAGCGCATCTCGGCCCGGACCTCGCACGCGGCCCATGTGTTTGCGCGTTACCGCCTGCCCGCGGCCCGCGCGCATCTCCTGGCGCGGAGCGAGCCGCCGGCCTGGTGTTTCCTCAACGTGCCGATGGTCGATGTCTCCTCGACCGAGATCCGCGCGCGCGGCGAGTGGTGAGGGTCTAGCGCCCGCCGCGCAGTGCCAGCGTCGCCAGACCCGAGAACAGCACGATCACCAGCCCCGCCAGCGTAAGCCCGTCCGGCCAGACGCCGAAGACCGTCCAGCCAAGCACCGTCGCCGCGACGAGCTGGGTGTAGACGAAGGGCGCGAGCCGCGTCGCGGGCGCAATGCGCAGCGCGAGGATCAGGCAAAGGTTGCCCAGCATGGACCCGAGCGCCGAGGCCAGCGTCAGCGCAGCGATCCTCGGCGTGATCTCGGGCATTGCGGGCAGCCCAAGCGGCGCGAGGACCAGCGCACCCACCACCAGCTGCGAGATCAGCATCGCGCGCGGGCGGGCGAGGTCGGCAAGCCAGCGCGAGGCGGTGAGATAGCCGCCGTAGAAGACGCCGGCCAGCACCGCGAAACCCAGGCCCGGCGTCATCCCGAATCCGGGTCTGACCACCAGGATCACACCTGCAAAGCCCACGGCAAGAAGCGCAGCGCGCGTGAATGAAAACGCCTCGCGCAGGAGCCAGACGGACAGCAGGTAGGCCACCATCGGGCCGACGAAGAAGGCGCCGAAGACATTGGCGATGGGCTCGGTCCTCAGCGCGGTCAGGATCGACACGATGCCGCCCGCGATCAGCAGACCCCTGAGCCACACCCGCCAGTCGAGGAACAGCCGTGGTTGGGTCAGGTGAAGCACGAAGGGCAGCAAGAGCACGGCACCGAGCGCGAAGCGGCTCCAGGCGACAAAGACCGGTGCCACGCCCGTCTCGCCCAGGAGCTTCCCGGCCGCATCCCCGCCGGGAATCAGCGCCATCGCCAGCGAATGAGGGGAAGGGCGCGAAGGGTGTCGTGGTGCATGGCTCCTGCTATCCCATTGTGATCGGGCCGGAAAGCCGGGCCTTCACGAAGGCGTGAGGTCGCTAGGGCCTTGAGAGACTCAGAGCGCTGCGCTTTAGTAAACGGCAGTATTTAGACCAACGGCCATTTCATGTTTTCGCGACGCGCATTTCTGACAGGGGCTGCGAGCCTTGCCGCCGCGCCCGGCCTGGCCGCCGCGCCCGAGACCTCCCTTCGCCCGGCCTTGCGGCCCGAAGGCTTCTACCGCCGCGCGCTTCCGACCGGTGCTGACCTTGTCGCTCGGGCCGGCCTCGGTGGCCGGGTGGGTTACGCGGTGGCCGACGCCGCGACGGGTGAGATGCTCGAGGTGTTCAACCCGCTCCTGACCCTCCCGCCCGCCTCTGTCGCCAAGGCGGTCACCTGCGCCTATGGCCTGCAAAGGCTGGGCCCGGGATATCGCTTCCGCACGCGGATCGTGGCCGATGGACCGATCGTCAACGGCCGACTGGACGGCGACCTCTGGCTCGTCGGTTCCGGCGATCCGCTGCTCGACACCGATGCGCTGGCCGCGATGGTGACCGAACTGCAGAGCTATGGTCTGCGAGAGGTCACGGGACGGCTTTTTCTGGCCGACGGGGCACTGCCGCGGATCTTCGAGATCGACCCAGAGCAGCCGCCCCATGTCGGCTACAACCCGTCCGTCTCGGGATTGAACCTCAACTTCAACCGCGTGCATTTCGAATGGGCGCGCGAGGCTGGTGACTACACGGTCAGCATGGATGCACGGTCGGAGTCGCTGCGCCCCGCCGTCCGCATCGCGCGGATGCAGATCGAAGACCGCGCGGCACCGATCTACACCTATGCCCAGGTCGAGGGTCGTGACCAGTGGACAGTCGCGCGCGGTGCCCTGGGCGAGAACGGGGCGCGATGGTTGCCCGTCCGCCACCCCGGTGCCTATGTGGCCGAAGTCTTCGAGACCCTGGCCCGGGCCGGTGGCCTGTCCTTTCGCGGTGTCGATCTTGCCGACGCCGCGCCCGAGGCGGCGCTGGTTCTGGTCGAACACGTCAGTGAGCCGCTCGAGGATATCCTGCGCGGCATGATGCGCTGGTCCACCAACCTGACCGCCGAGGTCGTGGGTCTTCTGGCCACGCAGGCGGGTGGTGTTCGGCCCACCTCGCTCGCGCATTCGGCCGAGGAGATGTCGGCCTGGATGCGCGACCGGCTCGGCGCAAGGCACGCGGCCTTTGTCGATCATTCGGGACTCGGCGACCAGAGCCGGGTCCGAGCGCATGACATGGTCCGCGCACTTGTCTCGACCGGTCCAAACGGCCTGTTGCGGCGGCTGATGCGCGATATCCCGATGCTGGACGCGCGCGGCAACGTGATCCCGGATCACCCGGTCGGTGTCGTGGCCAAGACCGGGACGCTCAACTTCGTCTCGTCGCTGGCCGGTTTCGCCCGGACGCCCGGGGGCCGCGATCTCGCCTTCGCGATCTTCTGCGGCGATGTCGACCGACGCGCCGCCCTGACCGAGGCAGAGCGCGAGCGCCCGCCGGGCGCGCGCAGCTACAACGCGTCGGCCAAGAGGCTGCAGCAGCAGCTGATCGAGCGCTGGGCGGTGATGTACCGCTGACCGTCCGTCGCGAACCGTCACAAATCCGATACGTTCCGGTCACGTGCCTGTAACGGGCCTGCGGCAGGTGTGGCGCGCTGCACAATCCAACCGGAGACCCGCGATGCCCATCCGCATGGCTATGCTGACATCGGCGGTGGCCCTTCTGGCCGCCGCGCCCGCGCTTGCGCAAGAGATGAACTTCAACCGGATCGCGTCTTTCATGACCGCCCAGAACGCCCCCGACGCCGAGGAAAGCTCGGCCGAGATCATCGGCGTGACCGGCGACGGGATGACGCTCGTCTACACCGACAGCCCGGCGGGCGTGGTCGGCTTCATCGACATCACCGACCCGGCCAACCCGGTTGCGGCAGGCGCCTTCGCGCTGCCCGCGGGCGAGCCGACCTCGGTCGCCGTGCGCGGCGGTATCGCCTACGTGGGCGAGAACACCTCGGAAAGCTTCACGAACCCCTCGGGCGTTCTGCACGCGATGGACGTCGCCAGCCGCTCGGTCACCGCCTCCTGCGATCTTGGCGGTCAGCCTGACTCCGTGGCGATCTCACCCGACGGGAGCTTCATCGCGGTCGCGATCGAGAACGAGCGTGACGAGGATGCAGGCGACGGCCGCGTGCCGCAGATGCCCGCGGGCTTCGTGGCGATCCTGTCGACGACGGCGGATGGCCTCGACTGCGACAGCATGGTCGCCGCCGACATCACCGGCCTTGCCGATGTCGCACCCGAGGACCCCGAGCCGGAATTCGTTTCGATCAACGGCGAGGGCGAGATCGTCGTCACGCTTCAGGAAAACAACCACATGGTCGTCCTGAACCGCGCGGGCGAGGTGCTCAGCCACTTCTCCGCCGGTGAGGTCACGCTGACCGGCATCGACACCGAGGAAGAAGGCGCGCTGGTCTTCGACCAGTCGCTGACCTGGCCGCGGGAACCCGATGCCGTGGCCTGGATCGACGACACCCATTTCGCCATCGCCAACGAGGGCGACATGGACGGCGGCACCCGCGGCTGGACCATCTTCGCCCAGGACGGCACCGTCGTTCATGAGGCCGGGACCAGCTTCGAGGAAGCCATCATCCAGATCGGCCACTACCCGGAGGAACGCTCGGGCAACAAGGGTGTGGAACCCGAGAGCGTCACCTTCGACGTCTTCAACGGCACGCCGATGCTCTTCGTCGGCTCCGAGCGTGGCTCGATCGTCGGCGTCTATGACGTGACCGATCCCGCAGCACCCGTGCTGACGCAGCTTCTGCCCTCGGGCATCGGGCCCGAAGGCTATGTCACCATCCCCGAGCGCAACCTTCTGATCTCGGCCAACGAGACCGACGACGCAGGCCCGCGCGCGCATGTGATGATCTTCGAGTACCAGGAGGCACCCGCCGTCTATCCGCACCTGACCAGCGCGGGCATGGACGAGCTGACCGGCTGGGGCGCGATCTCGGGCCAGGTGATGGCCGAGGATGGCACGATCTACGCCGTCTCCGACAGCTTCTACGGGATGCAACCGACGATCTTCCACATCGACGTCAGCGCAACGCCCGCCCGCATCGTCGATGCGATCCGCGTGACGCGCGAGGGCCAGCCCGCGCAGCTGATGGACATGGAGGGCATCGCGCTCGACGGTGAGGGCGGCTTCTGGGTGGCCTCGGAAGGGCGCAGCGACCGCCTTGTGCCGCATGCGATCTTCCACGTCGGTGCCGATGGCGCGATCGAGGATTACATCACCCTGCCGAACGCGCTTCTGGCGGTCGAGACCCGCTTCGGCTTCGAGGGGATCACCCGCGTCGGTGACATGCTCTACGTCGCCGTGCAGCGAGAATGGCGCGACGACCCCAAGAACCACGCCAAGGTGCTGGGTTACAACCTCGAGACCGAGGAATGGTCGGTGATCCACTACCCGCTGACCCCTGCCGAGACCGGCTGGGTCGGCCTTTCCGAGATCGTGGCGCATGGGGATTTCGTCTACTTCATCGAACGCGACAACCTGTTCGAGACCAGCACCACGAAGCAGATCACCCGCGTGCCCCTGTCGGCGATGGACGGCATGGTCGCCCTGGGCGAAACGCCCGCCGTGCTGGAGCCAGAGCTTGTCGTCGACCTGCTGCCCTACCTGACCTCGACCGGCGGCTACATCCTCGACAAGGTCGAGGGGCTGGCCATCGCCGAGGATGGCACGATGTGGGTGTCCACCGACAACGACGGCGTCGATGACCACTCCGGCGAGACGATGTTCTTCGCCATCCCGCCGATGTGATCCAGCGTCTCGCCCTGCGATATGCAGGGCGGGATATACCGGTTTTCACCCCGCCATTTCAGCACCAAACACGCCCCCGTGGTTCGCCACGGGGGTTTTTTTTTTGTCAGGCCCGCACGGCAAGCCCCCGGGCCAGCGCGTCGAACACCAACCGCACGCGTCGTGACAGGTGCAGGTCGCGGTGCGCGGCCAGCCAGACGGGAAAGGTGACAAGCGGCGGCGCGCCGGGTTGTGCGCGCGCAAGCGCCCGGTCGGGGTCGCCGGCCCAGACGGGCAGGGCGGCGACGCCAAGCCCCGCACGGGCCAGCGCAAGCTGCATGTGGCTGTCCTCGGTCAGGAAGGCGAAGGCGTTGGCGGGCAGATCGATCTGCCGGTCGGCCAACATCCCCCGATAGGTGTCGGCATGGTCGTAGCCGATGAAGGGCAGCGTCTTGAGCGGGCCGCGCGCCAGCAGCGCTGGCGTCGCGTAGAGCGCGGCCTCGTCCTCACGGATCAGCTTCGCGGTCAGTTCCGGCTGGTCGGGCCGCGAATGACGCACGGCGATGTCGGCCTCGCGCCGCATCAGGTCGCGCAGCGCATTGGTCACCACGATCTGCAGTTGCAGCCCTGGCGCCTCGGCCCGGATCCGCGCCAGGATCGGCGGCAGCAGTTCGGTCGCGTAGAGATGCGAGGCGGTGATGGTGACCGTCCCCGCGATGTCACGGCTCTGCCCCGAGGCCGCCAGCGCGGCGGCATGCGCGCCTTCGGCCATCTGGCGCAGATGCTCGATCAGGCTGAGCCCCGCCTCGGTCAGTTCCATCCGCTTGCCGGCCCGTGTGAAGAGGGTGATGCCCAGTTCCTCTTCCAGCGCTGTCACCTGTCGACCGACCGTGGGCTGTGTCATGCCAAGGGCACGCGCCGCCGCCGAGAGAGAGCCGGTTTCGGCCGTGGCCACCACGGCGCGTGCGCGATTCCAGTCAAAGGCCAGGCTCTTCCAATCCATGCAAAAACGTATGGATTATCTGCGTATCCAGTCAATTTATTTTGGAGCCCTGCATGGCTATCTCCAACCCACCGCAACCCGACGGCCAAGGAGGTCCGCCATGAAAGCAGCCATCACCACCACCTATGGCGGCCCCGAGGTCGTTCATTTCGGCAGGATCGACCGCCCCGAGCCGGGGCCGGGAGAGATGCTGGTCCGCGTCGGCGCGGCTGGCGTGACCACCGCCGACTGGCGCCTGCGCGCCGCGGCCTTCCCCGGCGCGATCAGCGCCGTCGCGGGGCGGCTGATGTTCGGTGTCTTCCGTCCGCGAAGGCATGTGCTCGGCAGCGATTTCGCCGGCACGGTCGAGGCACTGGGTTCGGGGGCTGCAGGTTTCGCCGTGGGTGACCGGGTCTTCGGCTTCCAGTTCGGCGGCGCGCATGCGGAATACATGATCGTGAAGGCCGGGGGCGCGGTGACGAAGACTCCCGACAGCCTGACCGATATCGAGGCGGCGGCGCTGCCTTTCGGCGGGCTCTGCGCACTGGAGTTCCTGGACCGTTTTGCAAAGCTCCAGCCGGGCGAGCGGGTGCTGATCGTCGGCGCTTCGGGTGGGGTCGGAGCCTACGCGGTGCAGGTCGCGCGTGCCTTGGGCGCGATCGTGACCGGCGTCGCCTCGGGCGACAGCCTGCCGCTGGTCGAGCGGCTGGGCGCGGATCATGTCGTGGATTACCGAAAGACCGATCCGGCGAACCTGACCGGTCCTTATGACGTGGTCTTCGACACGGTGGGCGCGCTCGACTACGCAAGCGCAGCGCCGATGCTGGCCAGGGGCGGCCGCTTCGTGCCGCTCAACTTCGGTCTCGGCGATGTCTGGAAGGGGCGGAAGTCCGGGCGCAACGGCCACGCGCAGATCCTCAGGGTCAACGGAGACACGAAGGAGGGGATGGAGAGGCTGACCTCGATGATCGCGGCGGGCCAGCTCCGTCCGGTGATCGACACGGTCTACCCCTTCGACGATATCCGCGAGGCCTATGCCAAGGTCGAGACGCGCAGGCGCAAGGGCGCCGTCGTGCTGGAGGTCGGCGCGCCCGTCACAGGCGGATGACGAAATCCTTGCGGGTGGTTTCGACCACCTCCCAGGTGCCGGTGAACCCGGGCCGGATGACCCAGGCGTCACCGGCCCGGAGCGTCACCGGCGCGCCGTCGTCGGGCGTGATGACCGACACGCCGTCGGTCAGGCGGAAGTATTCCCATTCGTCGTAGACCACCCGCCAGGTTCCCGGCGTCGACTCCCACACGCCCGCATAAAGGCCGTCGGCTTCTTCGGTCAGCCAGGTGCGATGCTCCGGCTCGCCCGCGATCAGGCGGGACGGGTCCGGGCGGGAGAGCTCGGGCGCGCCGGTTGCGGCGACGGGAAGGATGAGTGTCATGCGGGGGTCCGGTAAGGAGGGATGCCGCCGTCCTGCGGAAGGCGGCATCCGGGTCTGTCTTGTCACTCGGTCCAGCGGACCGCGGTCAGGTCGTTCGCCTGGGTGGGGGAGTTTTCCCACAGGCCTTCGATATTGGCGTTGGCCACGCCCGTCTTGGCCAGCTGGAACAGGTAGCCGTTGACGAAGTCGTCCGCGATCATCTGCTGGGCCTGCCGGTTGAGAGCCGACCGTGCCTCGGGGTCCGAGGTGGTGGAAAGCTCGTCCATCAACGCCACGAACTCGGGCCGACCATACTGGAAGTAGTAGTCGGGCCGGGCGTAGATGTTGATGTCGGCAGGTTCCGTGTGGCTGACGATCGTCAGGTCGAAATCATGGCCGCGGAACACCTGTTCCAGCCATTGCGCCCATTCCAGGTTGGTGATCTCGGTCTCGATCCCCACCTCGCGCAGCTGGGCCGCGATGATCTCGCCGCCACGGCGGGCGTAGGAGGGCGGCGGCAGCGCAAGGCGCAGCGTCAGCCCGTCCGGCGCGGCCTCGGCCAGCAGGGCGCGGGCGGCCTCGGGGTCGTAGGCCGAGTTGGCCGTCAGATCGACGTAGTCGGGATGGTGCGGCGCGAAATGCGTACCGATGGGCGTGCCGTAGCCGAACATGGCGCCGTCGATGATGTCCTGCCGGTTGATCGCGTGGCTGATCGCCTGCCGCACCCGGATGTCATCAAGCGGGGCTTGGGCGTTGTTCATGGCAAGGATCGTCTCACCCTCTGTCGAGCCGACGATGACCGTGAAGCGCGGATCGGCCTCGAACTGGCCGAGTGTCTCGGGCGCGGGGAAGTTCGGGAAGGCATCCACATCTCCCGCCATCAGCGCGGCGAAGGCGGCATTGGGGTCGCTGATGAAGCGGAAGGTCGCGGCCTCGAGCGCCACGGGCGTGCCCCAGTAAGCGTCGTTGCGGGCAAGCTCCACCCGGTCGCCCTGCACCCATTCCACGAAGCGGAAGGGGCCGGTGCCGATGGGGTTGGTGGCGTTGGTGTCGGCGCTGGCGGGATCGACGATCACCGCATCGCCCCAGGCCATGTCGAAAAGGAACGCGCCGTCCGGTCCGTCCAGCGTGACGACAACGGTGGTGTCATCCACCGCCTCGACGCCGACGATATTGGCGAAAAGCGCGGGTTGGGCGTTGGTCGAGCCCTCGGCCCGCGCGCGGTCGAGGGTGAAGACCACGTCCTCGGCCGTCATCGCCGCACCGTCATGGAAGGTGACGCCGGAGCGCAGCGTGAAGGTGTAGGTGGTGCCGTCCTCGGAAATCTCCCAAGCCTCCGCGAGGCCGGGGTTGACCGACCCGTCGGGACCAAAGCGCGTCAGCCCTTCGAAGACGTTGGCATAGACCACCTCGTCGATGGCGGCGGCGGCACCGCCGGTCGGATCGAGGTTCGGCGGTTCGAGCACCATGCCGACCGAGATGTCGGCCTGCTGTGCCAGGGCTGCCCCTGCGCAGAGTGCGCAGATGGCGGCCCCGTTGCGAAGATGATGGACCATGTCTCTCTCCCTGAGGTTGGTTCGGGGCAATACTGTCCCGGTTTTCTGGAAAAATCCCGCCAAAAATCGTCGCGCGTCCTCGCGCCTTGTCGGTTCGGGCCGGATGCTTTACCCCGAACGGCGTGTCGTACCCAGTGGAGGTCCCGGTTGCATGTCCTCAGTCGAGCGGAGCAGTGCCATCGTGCCGGTCTTCACCCACGAGGAGGGCCTGCTGCATCCCCGCCGGACCTACGTCTGTTTCGGTGTTGCGCGCGGCGGCACGAGTGCGGTGGCCGGCACCATGCAACGCCTCGGCGTGTTCATGGGTGACGATCTGCCGAACAACTACGAAGATCCCCGCTTCGGTCCCGGTCAGTCGCCCCCGCGGATGCGCGAGGCGATTGCTCAGCGCAATGCGACCCACGACATCTGGGGTTGGAAATTTCCGGCTGCGTCCAACTACCTCGAGGGTCTCTCGAATGACCTGAGGAACCCCTATCTCGTCGTCGTGTTCCGCGATATCGCGGCCACGATGAAGGGTCACATGCGCTGGCACAACCGCGAGGTCGCTTTCGCGGCGCACGAGATCCTCGTCCAGCAACAGAAGAACTGGTTCCTCGTCGAACGCTGGCGCGTCCCCACGCTTCTCGTGTCCTACGAAAAGGCGATCCTGGATCCCCGCCTGTTCGTGGAGGAACTGGCCGTGCATCTCGGTCGACCGGTGCCCGAAGGCGACGCGATGGACCGGATCGTCGCGTTCCTCGCGCCGGGAGCGTACAAGTAGCATCGCCGCCCGCTTCGGCATCGTCGGCGGGCCGTGTGTCGCACCACCTTCACAAATGACTCCGTGCCCCGGGCGAATCGCGGTAACGGAAGGGAGACGCGCATTCGGAGTTGAAGAGATGGGGGCCGAATGACAGTGCCGAACACCGTCGATATTCTCGACGTCGCGCCGCAGCAGGTGCCGGAGTTCATCCGCTCGCACGCCGATGCCCGCACGCTCAGCCGGCTCGTCCGCCGCCTGAACGCGGAGCTTCTCGAAGGTGACGAGGCGGACCGTGACCTGGCCGCCGCCGCGCTGAACCACCTTGGTCTCGGGGATCAGGTCGGTCCCTGAGCCGGCGCCAGCAACTCGGCCAGGGTCAGTGCCATGACCGTCGCACTGTCCACCATGTCCTGCACACCCACCCATTCGTCGGGCTGATGCGCCAGGTCGAGGATGCCCGGACCGTAGGCGATACAGTTCTTCAATCGCCCGATCCGGTCGATGTGTTTCTGGTCGTAAGTGCCGGGCGACACCACGAAGTCCGCCTTGCGCGCAAGCACCCGCTCGATCGCCGCCGCCACTGTCGTCACCACCGGTGCGTCGCGGTCGGTCATCGTCGGGCGCACCTCGAAGAGCTCCCGGATTTCATAGGAAAAGCCGGGCCGCGCGGCCTTCACGCGGTCCATCAGCGCGGTAACCTCTGCCTTCACCTCGGCGGGATCCTCCTCGATCAGGTAGCGCCGGTCGATGGTGATGCGGCAGCGGTCCGGCACGCAGGGCGCGGGCAGGCCGGTGTAACCCTCTTCCTGCTCCGGCTCTCCGCCGTGGATCGCGTTGATGTTGAGTGTCGATTGCCTGGCGCCTTCGGGGACGACCGGCATCGCTGTCCGCTTCGAGGCGAGGAGAGGAAACAGCGTCGCCTCCATTTCGGCCAGCACGGCACCCATGTGGCGCACCGCGCAATCGCCGAGGAAGGGCATGGAGCCATGCGCGATCCGGCCATGCGTCTCGATCTCGGCCCACCAGACCCCGCGATGGCCAAGGCAGATCCGATCCTTGTTGAGCGGCTCGGGGATGATCACGTGCTGCACGCGAGCAGGGTCGAAATATCCCTGTTCGGCCAGGTAGGCCACGCCGCCATAGCCGCCCGATTCCTCGTCCGCCGTCGCGCTGATCTCTATGGCGCCGGCGAAATCGGGGCAGCTGTCGAGGAAGGCCTCGGCCGCGATGACGCTGGCCGCGATGCCGCCCTTCATGTCGCAGGCGCCACGCCCGTAGACGCGCCCCTCCTTCAATTCGCCGCCGAAAGGATCGACCGTCCAGCCGTGCCCCGTCTCGACCACGTCGTGATGCCCGTTGAAATGCACGCAGTCGCCGGCCCGCGCCCCCTCGCGGCGTGCGACCATGTTCCAGCGCGGATACTTGTCGCTGTCGGCGGGCGCGCCATGGGCGCGGATCAGCTCGACGGAAAAACCGCGCGCTTCCAGCCGGGCGCCGAGCATCTCGCAGATCTCGCGGTAATGTCGGCCGGGCGGGTTCAGCGTGGGTATGCGGATCAGATCCTGCGTCAGCGCCACGAGGTCACTCTCGCGCGCGGCCACGGCCCCGGTCAGTCGTTCGTCCCACTCCATGCCACGCAGACTGCGCCCTGCCGCGTCCGGTCGCAAGCCCTGCCATTCCGCGTCGAGTTGGCTTATATCGGGAAAGACCGACCAGAAGGGATGTCCGGATGATCTTCGGCCTTGGGCGCATGTTGCTGCTGTTGCTGGTGTTGCTGACCGTCGTCTACGTCAGCCTCTTCCTCTACTTGCGCGCCGGTGCGCGTATCCGGCTGGAAGAGGACTGGGTGATGGAGGGCCGCCCCGGCCACCGTGACGCATGGATCGACGAGCGCATCGCGCCCACGGCGCGGCGCATCCGCACATGGCTGGTCTTTGTGGTTTACGTCCTGCCCGTCGCCGGGTTGAGCATTTACGTCTACATCACGAATTGAGGTGCGCCATGCGCTGGCCCCGGATCATCTTCCTCTCGCTTCTGGCGCTGCTTCTCGCAGGCTTCCTGCACTACACGCTTCCGCAGCGCGACGTGGTGCGGATCGTGAACGTCGAGTCGCGCCTGACCGAGGTGGGCGGGTTCAACGGCCTTTTCTTCGCCCAGCGCGACAGCGGGTCGGCACAATCGAGCGCGGCGCGTGACCTGCGCCTGATCTCGACGATCCGCCCCGACGGACGCCCACTGGTCTACCGAAACGAGGACACTGGCGTGCTCTGGCCGCCCTACTTCAAGTTCGACAGCGAGGATCTGCAGACCGAGGCCGCGAACCTGACCTCGACCGAGACAGTGCCGCAATGGGTCGCCATCACCCATTACGGATGGCGCTCGAACCTGATCTCAATCTATCCCAACGCCATCTCGATCCGGCCGGTGGCGGGGCCCGACGTGACGCTCTTTCCTTGGCTCAACATCTTGATCCTCGTGGTGCTGGCGCTGGTCGTCTTCATGATCTGGCGCATCTGGGAACGCTTCGAAGACCGCGTGATCGAGCCGATCCTCGATCGGTTCTCGGTGCAATGGGCCAAGATGAAGGACCGCTTCGCAGGCCGTGGTTGAACCCGCATCAAGGTTTACGCGACCGCTCGCGTCATCTTGGCCGATACGACTTTCGCCGGAGGCTCCCGCGGGCGCAGGGCGCGCCACCGCCGGGCCTATTCGCCGTAGGGCACCCAGATCGTTCTGACCTCGGTCGCCTGATCGAGGAAGGCGCGCCCCTCGGCCTCCGGCGAGGTCCACTCGGGTGCCGCGCGATTGATCCATGTCCGCTTCAGGTTGCTGGCCGAAGCGGCCTCGAGCGCGCCGGCGTCGACCGCGCCGGCGAATGACCAGAGCGCATCGACATCGAGATGGCGCGCCAGTGTCATGCCGAGCTCATGAGACGGCCCGGTCACGATATTCACCACCCCGCCCGGCACGTCCGAGGTATCGAGCACCTGGTAAAGGTCCGTCGCGGCCAGCGGGTAGGGGGCGGAGGGCACGAGAACGACCCTGTTGCCCATCGCGATGGCGGGCGCGATGAGCGAGACCGCGCCCAGAAGCGGTGCCTCGTCGGGCGCGAGCGCGCCGATCACGCCCAGTGGCTCGCGCATGGCGAGGGCTACGCCGCGGATCGGCACGTTGGCCACGCGACCATCCATCTTGTCTGCCCATGCGCCGTAGCTGAAGAGCCGGTCGATCGAGATATCGACCTCGGCCTCGGCCCTGGTCTGCGAACAGGCCGTCAGGTCGCGCAGGCGGTGCGCGAACTCGCCTGCACGTGCCGAGAGGTTCTCGGCGATGTAATAGAGGATCTGCGCGCGGGTGTGGCCGGTGGTCCTGGCCCAGGCGCCAGCGCCGCGTGCGGCCTCGACCGCGTTGCGGAGGTCCTTGCGGTTGCCGATGCCTGCGTGCCCCAGGAGCTTGCCACGCCTGGACCAGACGGGGTGCGAATAGCCGCCATCGGGGCGGGCCTGCTTGCCGCCGACATAGATTTTCGCCGTGCGGTCGAGGCCAGGAGCATCGGGCGCCTCGGGCGGGGGATTTGGGGCGACCGGCTTGACCGCCGTCCATTTGGCCACGGGCTTCAGGTAGGCCCGCAGCCCTTCCCAGCCGCCCTCGCGGCCAAACCCGCTTTCGCGGACCCCGCCAAAGGGCGCGCTCGCGTCGAAGAGGTTGGTCGCGTTCACCCAGACCACCCCTGCAGCCAGTTTCGGTGCCACGTCCAGGGCGAGGTTCAGGTTCTCCGTCCAGAGTGTCGCGGCAAGACCGTAACGGGTGTTGTTCGCCACCTCGACGGCCTCGGTCGGCGTGCGGAAGGTGGTGGAGACGAGGACGGGGCCGAAGATCTCTTCCTGCATCAGGGGGGCGGCCGGCGAGAGCCCGGTGATGAGCGTGGGCGGGTAGAAGCAACCGGCTTCAGGCAGGGCGACCGGGGCGCGGTAGGTGTCGCCTTCGGTGTTGGCATCGACCATCCGCGATATGGCGGCGTGCTGCACCGGATCGACCACCGCGCCCACGTCGATGCATTTGTCGAGGGGGTCACCGACGCGGAGTTTCGCCATGCGGGCCTTGAGGCGGTCATGGAAATCCTCGGCGATACCTTCTTGCACAAGAAGCCGGGAGCCCGCGCAGCAGACCTGTCCCTGGTTGAACCAGATGGCATCGACGAGACCCTCGATGGCGCTGTCGATATCCGCGTCGTCGAAGACGATGTAGGGCGACTTGCCGCCCAGCTCCAAGGTCAGGGATTTGCCCGTGCCTGCCGTCTGCTCGCGGATGCGGCGGCCCACGGCGGTCGAGCCGGTGAAGGCGATCTTGGCCGTGCCCGGATGGGTGACGATGGCCTCGCCTGTGCGCCCGTCACCGGTGACGATGTTGACGACGCCGCGGGGCAGCCCCGCCTCCTGGCAGATCTGGCCGAAGAGGAGGGCTGTGAGCGACGTGTACTCGGCAGGCTTGAGCACCACCGTGTTCCCGGCGGCGAGCGCCGGAGCGATCTTCCATGCGAGCATCAGAAGCGGGAAGTTCCACGGGATGACCTGACCGCAGACGCCGATGGGCTGATGCCCGGGCATCTCGGCGTCGCGCAGCTGGGCGAGGCCCGCATGGTGGTAGAAATGGCGCTGGGCGAGCGGCACGTCGATATCGCGCGCCTCGCGGATCGGTTTGCCGTTGTCGAGCGTTTCCAGCACGGCGAAGAGGCGGCCGTGTTTCTGCAGAAGCCGCGCGAGCGCGTAGAGGTATTTCGCCCGCGCGTGACAGGAGAGGCGCGACCATTTCGGGAAGGCTTTCGTGGCGGCCGCGACGGCGGCGTCCACGTCCTCGGCGGTACCTTGGGTGACCTGGGCCAGCTCCGCGCCGGTTGCGGGGTTCCTCGTGGCGAAGGTCTCGCCCGGCCGCGTGAAGCCGCCGTTGATGAAATGCCCGAAGGCCGGGCCGCGGGTGGCGATCCAGTCGAGCGCCTCGGCGGCGCTTTCGGGGGCCGGGCCGTAGTCCATCGTCTCGAAGATCTCGCGGGTGGTCATGTTCCGTGTCCTTCGTCGCGGCGCCGGAAAACTCGAGTTTTCCGTGCCGAAAAACTGCAGTTTTTCGTGCCGTTTTCCTGCAGGAAAACGCGCCCCATGTTCATGCCATCGGATGCCGCCAGCCCGCCGAGTAGGCGCCGGTGACATGGTGTTCGAGTTGCCGTTCGATGTCTCCCAGAAGCGAGGAGGCCCCGAAGCGGAAAAGGTCCGGCCGCAGCCAGTCGTCGCCCAGTTCCTCTTTCATCAGAGAGAGATAGACCAGCGCGTCCTTGGCCTTGGAGATGCCGCCCGCGGGCTTGTAGCCGATCTTGATGCCGGTTGCGGACTCAAAGGCGCGGATGGCGCGGATCATGGTGAGGGAAACGGGGAGCGTGGCGTTCACGCTTTCCTTGCCGGTGGAGGTCTTGATGAAATCGGCGCCCGCCATCATGCAGACCAGCGAGGCCCGGGCGACGTTCCTGAGCGTCCCAAGCTCGCCGGTTGCGAGGATCGCCTTGACGTGGGCCTCGCCGCCGGCGGCGCGGAACTCGCGCATCTCGTCGTAAAGCGCCTGCCAGTTTCCGGTCAGTACGTGGCGGCGGGAGATGACGATGTCGATCTCCTGCGCCCCGGCCTTCACGCTTTCCCCGATCTCCTTCACGCGCAGCGCGTAGGGTGAGAGGCCCGCTGGAAAGCCGGTGGAGACGGCGGCGACGGGTATGCCCGAACCCTCCAGCGCCTCGACGGCGGTCGGCACCATCTCGTGATAGACACAGACGGCCCCGGTGGTCAGGTCGGGCAGGCCGAGCGCGTCCAGCAGATCGGCGCGCACCGGCTGCCGCGCCTTGGCGCATAGCCGCCGGACGCGGCCCGGCGTGTCGTCGCCCGCGAGCGTCGTCAGGTCGATGCAGGTGATCGCGCGGGCGAGCCAGGCGGCCTGGTAGTCCTTCTTCACCGTGCGGCGGCCGGGCAGCGTGGCCGCGCGGCGCTCGATGGCCGAGGTGTTCGCCTGGACCCGCGCCACCCAGTCGAGGTCGAGCGGCATCCCGGGATTGCGGGTGCGGTGCAGCTGCGGCAGTCGCTCCTGCATCAGCGGCGCGGTAGCGGTCTGTGTGGTGCTCATGGGACGGGCCGGGCGTTCGGTCGGGTTGATGAAAGCCTCTCACGCGGGTCGGGCAAAGGCAAGCTTGACCAAACGGTCAAATTTCTGATCGGTGCCTCCATTGCGCGTGACAGCGCAGGGGCGAGGGGCTAACAGGGCGGCGACTGCCAAGGGGGTGCCTGCCATGCCGTTCGACCGTTCCATCAAGATCGCGCCGTCGATCCTGTCGGCCGATTTCGCCAATTTCGGGGCCGAGATCCGCGCGATCGAGGACCAGGGCGCCGATTGGGTCCATGTCGACGTGATGGACGGGCATTTCGTGCCCAACCTGACCTTCGGCCCGATGGCGGTGAAGGCGTTCAGGCCGCACGTGAAGACGGTGATGGACGTTCACCTGATGATCGCTCCCGTCGATCCCTATATCGACGCCTATGCCGATGCCGGTGCCGACGTGCTGACCGCCCATGTCGAGGCCGGGCCGCATATTCACCGGACCCTGCAGGCGATCAAGGCGGCGGGGATGAAGGCCGGCGTGGCGTTGAACCCCGGCACGCCTGCCGAGGCGGTGGCGCATCTGTTGGACATGGCGGACCTGATCTGCGTGATGACGGTCAATCCCGGCTTCGGCGGGCAGAAGTTCATCGACATGACCGCCAAGGTGCGCGCCCTGCGCGCGATGATCGGCGACCGTGAGGTGCATATCGAGATCGACGGCGGGGTGGATACGGGCACGGCGCCGCTGGTGGTGCAGGCGGGGGCCGATGTGCTGGTCGCGGGCTCGGCGGTGTTCCGGGGCGGGTCGGTGGATGCGCCCGAGGTCTATGGCGCGAACATCCGCGCGATCCGCGCGGCGGCCGAGGGGCCGGGCGCCTGACGTCAATCCGGGTGCGGCAGCGCCGGGCGGTCTGACATGGAAACGTCATCGTTGGCGCTGTAGCCTGCGCCTGAAAGACCCTTGTCCCGGGGCATTCCGATGACACACCAGATCACCGCCGCCCTGAGCCGTCGCCTGCTCCTTGCCGGGATGGTCGCCCTTCCGGCCGCGGCCCTTCTGCCGCGCCCCGTGTCGGCGCAGCACGCTGGCGCAAGTGCCCTTCTCCTGTCGCTGGCCGACCTGCATTCTCCCTACGCGCGCCTGCCGCAACTTCTCGGAGAGATCGACCGGATCCGGGCAGATAGCGGCCTGCCCGTGGCCGTCGCGATCAACGGAGACGTCTTCGAGCGCGGAAATGTCGTGGCCCTGCGCTCGGGCGGGGCGGCCGACCTCGAGTTTCTCGCGGCGCTCACGCTGCGTGGCCCGGTCATCCTGAACCTCGGCAACCACGAGACGGCGCTGGTCGACGACATGGCGACGACGGTCGCCCGCGCCGAGGGCCTCGGCATCGAGGTGATCGGCAACATCGTCGATGCGCGCCGCGGCCGGTTCTTCGCACCGGCCTCCACGCGCTTCGCGCTGGGCGGGATGCGGGTGGGGGCGCTGGGCCTCGCGCCGACCAATCCCTTCGTCTACCGCGCGCCGGTGCGTGAAACGCTGCAATTCCTCGACCCCGCCGCATTCGCCGCGGACATGTTCCCGGGCGTGGCCGCCGGGTCCGATGCCGCGCTTCTGCTCAGCCATGCCGGGGTCATGGATGACCGTTCGATCCTGCCTGGCCTGCCCGCAGGCAGCGTCATGGTGGGTGGCCACGATCACCTGAGCTTCCAGCATGACGGCGAGAGCGCACCCTATGTCCATGGCGGAAGCTGGGGCGGCATGCTGACGGTGATCGGCCTTGCCCCGGGGATGCGGCCCAGCGTCGAGATGCGTGCCGTCTCGCCCGACATGCCGGGGGACGAGGGGCTTGCCGACATCATCGCGGCGCAGATGGGCGAGCATCTGACCGACGAAGAGCGCGCGGTGATCGGTGAGAGCGCCGTCGCCCGTGATCTGCCCGCCTCCATCCTCTTCGCGACCGAGGCGGTGCGCGCCGCCACCGAGGCCGATGTCGCCATGCTGGGGCACACCACCTTCGGCCAGCCGATCCCGATGGGCGCGGTCACGCGCTACGATTTCGACGCCTGCATCCGCTTCGACGGCGACCTGCGCGTCGCCGAGGTGTCGGGGGCCGAGCTCGCGCGCATCCTGACGCGGGCGAACCAGCATCGCGCCACCAGCCTCGACCAGCGGACGGGCGATTTCGTCCATGCCGCCGAGATCGACATCGACCCGGCCGCGACCTACCGGCTGGCGGTGAACGGGTGGACCGCGATGAACCAGCAGGTCTATCTCGGGACCGACGCGCTCGAGTTCGTGCCGGTCGAGGGGCTGTCGCTCAAGGCCGTGGTGGCCGAGGCGCTGGCCGCCTCCTGACGGAATGGCGCCCCGCCCCGGGGTGAGGCCGGGACGGGGCGCTGAACCGGCACCGGGGGTGAGGCCCGGGCCATATGCGGATCGGCTCAGCTGGCGGTCGGGCCGGCGTCGAGTACGTCTTCCAGCGTGCGCAGCCCGGTGCGGGGCGCCTGCACCAGCACCGACATGTTGCCGGGCTTGTGCTCGTTGCGCAGCATCTTCATGTGCGCTTCGGGCAGTTCGGCCCAGGGGAAGACCTCGGACATGCAGGGGTCGAGGCGGCGCTCGACCATCAGCTTGTTGGCCGAGGCGGCCTGTTTCAGATGCGCGAAATGCGAGCCCTGAAGGCGTTTCTGATGCATCCACATGTAACGCACGTCGAAGGTGCAGTTGAAGCCGGTGGTGCCCGCGCAGATCACGACCATGCCGCCCTTCTTGCAGACGAGGGTGGAGACCGGGAACGTCGACTCGCCTGGGTGTTCGAAGACCATGTCCACGTTCACGCCCTTGCCGGTGATGTCCCAGATCGCCTTGCCGAACTTGCGGGCCTCGGTGAACCATTCCTTGTACTCGGGGCTGCCCACCTTGGGCAGCTGGCCCCAGCAGTTGAACTCCTTGCGGTTGATCACGCCCTTGGCGCCAAGGCCCATGACGTAGTCGCGCTTGCTCTCGTCCGAGATCACGGCGATGGCGTTGGCGCCCGCGGTATTGGCGAGCTGGATCGCGTAGACCCCGAGGCCGCCCGACGCGCCCCAGATCAGGACGTTCTGGCCCGGCTTCAGCTCATGCGGGTGGTGGCCGAAGAGCATCCGGTAGGCGGTGGCGAGCGTCAGCGTGTAGCAGGCCGACTCCTCCCAGGTCAGGTGCTTGGGCCTTGGCATGAGTTGTTGCGCCTGCACGCGGGTGAACTGGGAAAAGGCGCCGTCGGGCGTCTCGTAGCCCCAGATCCGCTGGGTGGGCGAGAACATCGGGTCGCCGCCGTTGCATTCCTCGTCGTTGCCGTCGTCCTGGTTGCAGTGGACCACGACCTCGTCGCCGACCTTCCAGTTCTTCACCTTTTCGCCGACGGCCCAGACGATGCCCGCGGCGTCCGATCCTGCGATGTGATAGGGTGCGCCATGCCCGTCGAAGGGGCTGATCGGCTGGCCGAGGCCCGCCCAGACGCCGTTGTAGTTCACGCCCGCGGCCATCACGAGCACCAGCACCTCGTTCGAGTCGATCTTCCAGGTATCGACGACCTCGACCTCGAAGGCCGTGGTCGGCTCACCGTGACGCTCGCGGCGGATGGTCCAGGCGTACATCTTGTCGGGCACATGACCGAGGGGCGGGATCTCGCCCATCTCGTAGAGATCCTTTTTCGGCGCGTCGTAGGTGGTGGTCGCCGGGTTCGCGTCGAGGGCCATGGGCATGTCTCCGTTCCTTTGCCGATGCCGCAATGCGGAATCACTTTGCTGCTACTGCGAGAGATATCGCCCCGTGCGCAACAAAGTAAACAGCAAAATGCCCTTTTGCGAAATATTATGTCGTGGCGGCTCTGCCTGTCTGTTGCTGCTCACGTTGTGGACCGACCGGTTCCCGCAGGAGATGGGCAACCGAGGCGGCGTAGAAGGAAATAAGGTCCGCGCCCGCTTCATCGACGGTCAGCCGGTCGCCCTCGCGCGTGACGAGGCGGCGTTCGATCAAGGCGTGAAGGCCGGCCTCGATCGTGTAGTCGATGTCGTCGCGCGGTATGCTCAGGGTGATCCCCTGCGCCGCTGACGCGGCAATGCGCCGCCGCAAGAGCGCATCGAGCGCCACGACCGAGCGCACGCCGTCGGCGAGTGCGTGGGCCACCAGCGGGACGGGTGTCACCGGCATGACGGCGGCGATCCGGTCCATCAGTTCCGAGCCAAGTGCGGCGGACGGATCTTCGCGCCTCTGGTCCAGGAAATCGGTCAGGCTGAGCGGATCACCGAAGCTCACGGCGGCATAGCCGTAGTGACGGAACCGCCCGGTCAGACGCAGCCAGAGCTGGCGCCGCAGGTAGCGGTAGATCGGTCTCAGCGAAAAGCGGAAGCGCCGTGTGCCGGTCTGGTGCGCGTCGATCAGGTTCCGGTCCTCCATCACGCGGTCGTAGTTGATCGCCACGGGCACGAAGACCACGTCGCGCGAGTGCCCTGCGCGGAACCCGTCGAGAATATAGGAGATCAGCCCCAGCTTCGGCCGCCCGAGATAGCCGGTCCGGCTCAGCCCGCCTTCGGGAAAGACCGCCTGTGTGACGCCCGCCTCGGTCGCCATCTGGACGTAGCGCGCCAGCACCTTTCGGTAGAGCGCGTTGTTGTGGCGGCGTCGGATGAAGTAGCCGCCCATCGCGCGCACCAGTTGCCTGAGCGGCCAGACGCGCGCCCATTCCCCGACCGCGTAGGCCAGGGCCGACCGTTCGGCGACCAGCCAGGTGACGAGCACGTAATCCATGTTCGAGCGGTGGTTCATCACGAAGATGACGGTGGCGTTGTCGGGGATCGCCTCGAGCGCCGGATCGTTCGCGCGCGCCAGCCGGACGCGGTAGAGCGACTGACTGAGGATGCGGGCCGCGCGGATGGCGAAGCCGAAATAGGTGAAGGCGGAAAAGCCCGGCACGATCTCGCGCGCGTAGCCTTCGGCCTTCTGAAAGGCGACGTCTTCGCGGATCTTGTTGTCGCGCGCGTGGTCGGCAATCGCCTGCGCGACCTCGGGGTCGTAGATCAGGCGGCGGATCGTATCCATCCGCCGGGCAAGCTTGAAGGGCTGGATCGGACGCTTGAGGCGCTTGTTGAGCTCCTCCACCGCGCGCTCAAGGCGGCGGCGCAGGAACCAGCGCACGGACGGGAACAGGAAGTGCGAAGCAAAGGTCACCGCCGCGAAGAGCAGGATCAGCACGAAAAGCCAGAGCGGCAGGGTAACAGGAGCAGTCATGACGAAAGGAACGTGGCAGGTTTGGACAGCAGGGGCAACGGGCGCGGCCCGCGTTCAGGCACCGAGCAGCAGGATCGCGAGCGGCACGGGCGAGACCGCGATCGCGACCGCGAGGACGGTTTGCACCGGCGAGAAGATGCCGCTGAGACCGGCCAGCATCATGATGCCGCCGCCCCCGCCAATCACCGAGTTGCCGGGAACGTTCACGATCACCGCCAGCGCCACATAGCGGTGCCGCAGCGCGAGGCCGACAGTGCGGGGCGGCGCCCCTTCGAGAAACAGGGCCAACCGGTCGTCCGGGGCAAGTGCCGCTGCGCGGCTCACGAGCGCGGCGGCCCTGCGCATCCGCAGCACGGACAGGAGCCGCACGAGCGTTCCGGCGGGAAGCAGGCGGCCGACGGCATAGGCCAGCATCATCGACACGACCGTCGCAGCGTAGACGAGCGGCGCGATGGACGCGCCGAAGGCCGTGAGCAGGGCGATGCCGATCTCGGCACCGGGCACGAAGGGGATGGCCAGCAGGACGATATAGGCCAACATTCCGAACATGATGCCGCGATGAACCTGCATCTCGACCGAGGGCATGATCGTCATGTCGAGCGCATCGCGCACCCAATGCGCCGCCCATGTCCCCGCCACGGCGACCGTGATCAGAAGCAGGACCCGCAGCGCGATGCCGCCGAGCGTCGGCCCGGCGCCCACCGGTGTCTCGCGCATCACCCGGCCGCCGCTGTGACGGGGGCCTCGGTCAGGGTGCCGGTCCCGCTGCCGGTGATCTGTTGAGTCCAGTACCAGCGGCGCGTCGTCCAGCTCATGTCCATGGCGATCTGCCCATCGACGACCTGGCCGTGCCAGACGACCGTATGGGGTGCCGTCGCGCAGCGTGTGGTGGCAGTGAAGTGCACGACCTCGCCCTCGGTCCAGGTCTGGTAGCCGGTCCAGCCGAATTCGCAGTAGCGTTCGCAATCGACGGACTGGAACCGGCCATCGGCAAAGCGGAGGATATCGGTTTCCTCGGCGCCGTTCTGGTCGATGGTGGCGGTGATCGCGAAGTCCATGCCGTCGAGCGCGTGCCCCGGTTGCCAGTCGGCCTCGGGAACGCGGAGGTCGGGAATGTCCGAATTCATCACCGACACGGTCGCCGTGCCGGTTCCGAGGACGGCGGCGACGAGGGCGAGAGCCTGGGCAATTGGCGACATCGGGCCTTCCTGCTTGGGAACGGGATGTTCAAGCGCGGAGCCTAGCCAATATGAGGTTTACTGCATAGTCCCGGCCCAAGTGCCGTGCAGGCGGCACGGGTCGCAAACCGCGCCCGATGCGGCGCTGCGGCGACGGCGCCGCATTGCGGCGGATGCGAAGGCTGGGTCACGTGGTCGATCTCATCGAAAAGGGTGCCCCATGCTGAACGTCCTGTCGGGTGTCTGGGCCCTGATGCTCGGGATCGTCCTGATCATGCTGGGAAACGGCATGCATTTCACCTTGATCGGACTGCGCGGCGGGATCGAGGGGTTCTCGGCGGCTGAACTGGCCGTCGTCACCTCGGGGTATTTCCTCGGCTTCCTGTCGGGCGCGCGGCTGACGCCCACGCTGATCCAGCGGGTCGGCCACGTCCGGGTCTTTGCCGCGCTTGGCAGTTTCATGTCGGCCGGCCTGATCGCCTTCACCCTCCTGTCGGAACCCTGGGCCTGGACGATCCTGCGGGTTCTGATCGGCTTCTGCATGTCGGGCATCTATGTCGTCGCCGAAAGCTGGCTCAACAATGCCTCGACCAACGAGACGCGCGGCAAGGTCCTGTCGGCCTACATGATCGCGCAGACGCTGGGGATCATCGGGGCGCAGGGCCTGCTGACGCTGGGCGATGCCGCCAACTCGGCTCTCTTCATCGGCGCCTCGATCCTCGTCTCGATCTCCTTCGCGCCGATCCTTCTGTCGGTGACCCCCGCCCCCGCAGTCGAGGTGGCGCGCCCGATGTCGCTGATCGCGCTCTTCCGCGGTTCGCCGCTGGGAACGGTGGGCATCTTCCTTCTGGGCGGGGTCTATGCCACGCAGTCGGGCATGGGCGCCGTCTTCGGCAGCGAGATCGCGCTTTCGGCCTCGGAGATCGCGCTCTTCGTGGCGATGCTCTTCGCCGGGGCGCTGCTGTTCCAGTACCCGATCGGCTGGCTTTCGGACCGGCTGGACCGGCGGCAGGTGATCCTCGGGACGGCGGCGATGGGGGCGGTGGCCTGTGGCCTTGGCTGGCTGGCCGGAAGCGGTGCGGACTGGATCGAGGGGTTGGGCCTTTGGCCGCTGATGGCCTCGGCACTCCTGGCGGGCGGCATGACGACGCCGCTCTATGCGCTGCTTCTGGCCTATACCAACGATTTCCTGCCGGCTGAGGACATGGCAGCAGCCTCGGGCGGCCTGGTCTTCACCTTCGGTCTCGGGGCGATCCTCGGCCCGCTGGCGACGGGTTGGGCGATGGAATCATTCGGCCCCTACGCCTTCTGGCTGGTGCTGTCGGCGACCTTCGGGGCAATGGCGCTTTATGCGCTCTATCGCATGACCCAGCGTCCGGTTGCAGCCTCCGGCGAAGAGACCGACAGCTATATCGGGGTCCTTCCGACCTCCTCGGTCGTCGCGGTGGAGGCGGCGGGCGCCTGGGCTGCCGAGCAGGCAGGAGCAGAGCGCGCCGAAGAGGCGGAGGAGGGGCGGGCGGCCTGACGTGTCAGAGCGTCATGTGCCGCGCCCGCGCGCCACGTTCGATGGCTGCGGCATGCAGCCGGTCGATGTTCAGCGCATGGCGCAATTCTTCGAGAAAGCGCAACTCGGGCTGGGCGAGCGTGCCGTCGGCGGCGGCCACGTCGCAGCTGATGGCATAGGCGGTCTCGTGCAGCTTTTCCGGCAGCGCCTCGGTCACGAGCCCGAAGAGCGCGTCGAGACCGTCCTCCTCCTCGAACAGGTCGAAGACCGTGTTGGCGACCTGCCGCATCCGGTCGGCGTCGTAATCGCCGAACACGGGCAGGTGGTTCACGATCTGCTCGATCTTCACCAGCTCCGCGGTGCGGATCGCCTCGTCCGAGACGGAAACCGCCACCATCACGGCGACGAGGGCATCCTGCGGGCTGATCTCGGACATGGGCGTGCTCCTTCGGCGGTTGCGGGGTATTTATTGACCTTGCCGCGCCCGCACAATAGGGCGAGGGCGCGCGGGCAATCGGGCCCGCCACCGATACGGGACCGACAGCGATGATCACCCTCCGCGATGCCGCGATGACCTCCAAGGCCTGGCCCTTCGAAGAGGCGCGGGCGGTGTTGAAACGCTACGAAAACGCGCCGCCGGAGAAGGGGTATGTGCTGTTCGAGACGGGCTATGGCCCCTCGGGCCTGCCGCATATCGGGACCTTCGGCGAAGTTCTGCGCACGACCATGATCCGCCGCGCCTTCGAGGTGATCTCGGACATCCCGACGCGGCTGATCTGCTTCTCGGACGATCTGGACGGGATGCGCAAGGTTCCGGGCAACGTCCCGAACCAGGACGAGTTGCGCAAGCATCTGCAGAAGCCGCTGACCAGCGTGCCGGACCCGTTCGGCGAGTATGAGAGCTTCGGCCACCACAACAACGCGATGCTGCGGCGGTTCCTCGACACGTTCGGCTTCGAATACGAGTTCTACTCGGCCACCGAGTTCTACCGCACAGGGCAGTTCGACGAGGTGCTGAAGCGCGCCTGCGAACGCTATGACGCGATCATGAAGGTGATGCTGAAATCGCTCCGCGAGGAGCGGCAGCAGACCTATTCGATCTTCCTGCCGATCCATCCCGAGACCGGGCGCGTCCTCTACGTCCCGATGAAGGAGGTGAACGCGAGTGATCACACGATCACCTTCGACGACGAGGACGGGCGCGAATGGACCCTGCCGGTCACGGGCGGCAACGTGAAGCTGCAGTGGAAGCCCGACTTCGGCGCGCGCTGGGCAGCGCTGGGCGTCGATTTCGAGATGTACGGCAAGGATCATTCGACCAACACGCCGATCTATGACGCGATCTGCGAGATCCTGGGCCAGCCCGCACCGCATCATTTCACCTACGAGCTGTTCCTCGACGAGAACGGGCAGAAGATTTCGAAGTCGTCGGGCAATGGCATCTCGATCGACGAATGGCTCAGCTACGCGTCGACCGAGAGCCTGTCGTATTTCATGTTCGGCAAGCCGAAGACCGCCAAGCGGCTCTATTTCGATGTCATCCCCAAGGCGGTGGACGAATACCACCAGCAGCTGCGCGCCTATCCCGAGCAAACGCTCGAGCAGCAACTGGCCAACCCCGTCCATCACATCCACAACGGCGCCGTGCCGCAAAGCACGATGGTCGTGCCGTTCGCGATGCTTCTCAATCTCGTGTCGGTTTCGGGCGCGGAGGAAAAGGAGAAGCTCTGGGGCTTCATCAGGCGCTACGCGCCCGAGGCTTCGCCCGAGGGCAACCCCGATCTCGACCAGGCGGCGGGCTTCGCGATCCGCTACTACAACGATTTCGTGAAGCCCACGCGGGTCTTCCGCCTGCCGACCGAGCAGGAGGCCGCCGCAATGCGCGAGCTGTCCGAGTGCCTCGGCGATGCGGACAAGGCGCTCGACGTCATCGCGCGGAAGAACGCGCAGGAGGGGGTCGAGGCCGATCTGCCAGCCGTCGACTGGCACGACGACGAGTTCCTGCAGTCGATCGTCTTCGCCATCGGCAAGACCCATGGCTTCGAGCCTCTGCGCAACTGGTTCTCGGGTCTCTACGAGGTTCTTCTTGGGGCCAGCCAGGGCCCGCGTTTCGGCGGGTTCATCGCGCTTTACGGGATCGAGGAGACGCGGTCCCTCATCGCGCAGGGGCTCGCCGGCGAACTGGCCCGGTGACGCGATGGCGGCGGGTGGATCATATCCGCCGCTCTTCACGCTGAAGCCCGTCGCGCGCGAGGTCTGGATCGTCGACGGCCCGGAGATCGACTTTTACCGGATGCCCTTTCCGACCCGCATGACGGTTGTCCGGCTCTCTTCGGGTGATCTCTGGCTGCACTCGCCCATCGCCTTTTCGGGCGATCTTCTTCTCGAATTGCAAGAGCTTGGCCCCATCCGGCATCTTGTCGCTCCCAACTGGCTGCACTATGCGCATCTGCCCGATTGGGCCGACGCCCTGCCGGGCGCCCTGACCTGGGTCGCCCCCGGTGTCGAGGCGCGCGCAGGGGGCCAGGGCGTGCGGCTGCGTGCCGATCACCTGCTGGGCAACGCGGCGCCGGCCGCATGGGCCGTTGACATGGAACAGATGATCGTATCGGGCTCAAGGATGCACCGCGAAGCGGTCTTCTTTCACAAGCCCAGCCGTACACTGATCCTGACCGACCTGATCGAGAATTTCGAGGCGGGCAAGCTGCCCTGGCACTTGCGGATCGTCACCCGCGTCGCGGGCAACCAGCATCCCGACGGATCGATGCCGCGCGATCTGCGGCTGACCTATGACAAGACGGCGCTGGCGGCCTCGGTCCGCCGGATGATCGTCTGGGGCCCCGAGCGCATCCTGATCGCCCATGGCCGCTGGTATCGCGGCCGCGCGGTCGAGGAATTGCGCCGCGCCTTCCGGTTTCTCGATCTCGACGGGGCGTGAAACCTCGCGCCCGCGCGCTACGTGTCTGTCAGACGTGACCCACGGACAGGGAGACCGGACCGATGCTGCGCAGCCTGATTGCCGCCTTCTTTCTTGCCCTTGCCGCGCCCCTCGCGGCGCAGGAGGTGGTGGCCCCAAACCCCGACATCGAGGCCACGATCCAGGGCCAGTTCGACGCCTTCCGCGCAGGCGATGTGGCCGAGGCGTGGACCTATGCCAGCCCCAACATCCAGGGTCTCTTCCGGACGGAGGAGAACTTTGCCCGCATGGTCGAACAAGGCTACCCGATGGTCTGGACCCCCGGCGAGGTCGATTTCATCGACCTGCAAGACCTCGGCGGGCTGCTGGTACAGCGGGTTCAGGTGATCGATGCCCAGGGCAATGCCCATTACCTCGGCTACGCCATGGTCGAGACCGAGAGCGGATGGCGGATCAACGGGGTCCAGGTGCTGCCCGCGCCTGACCTCGGGGTCTGAGGCCGAGCGATCGGTCGCGGCGTAAACCGGCTGTTAACCTTCGTCGCGTAAAACCCTGCCCGACCTTCGGTTGCAGCGCGGCCGGGGTGTTTCTTCAGACATCGCTTCAACAACCGAGGGGACCGTTCAAGGGCCGCCTCGGTTGCCCTTTTCCGGCCCGAGGACATGAGCGCGCCGGGGAACTTCCCGCGCGGAAAGGGGTACGACATGAACCAGGTGATCACCGACGGTCTGGTGCTGATGCCGCCGCCGTTCACGGACGGGCTGGGTGTCTGGTCGCGGCAGGACGGAACACCGGGCAGCGACACATGGGCCACTGCGGCCAATGCCGCGCTGGTGGCGGCTGACGCGGATTTCGGCGGTTGCCTCGAGATCCTGAAGACCGAGGGCACGACGCGTGTGCGCTACATGGGGCAAACGCCGATCGTTCCGGGCCTGTACCTGCGGGTCTCCGCCCGGGTGAAGGTCCTGTCGGGCAACCTGCCGACGGTGCGCATCGCCGCGTTTGCCGCGAATGGTTCGGGCCAGAACATCGCCGCCGCAACCCAGGCCGGGCCAGAGATGGCGCTGACCGCCTACGGCGAGGTCGTGACCGTTTCGGCCATCATCGGAACGGGCAGGCGTGGCGGGGTCGACATGCCCTGGGGGCCGGACGCGGCCTTCGGGTACATGGGCCTCGACCTGACAGGGCCCAACGGGGGCCAGATCCGGATCGAAAGCATCGCGGTCGAAGACGTGACCAGCGCCTTCCTCCGCAAGATGATGGACTGGGTCGATGTCACGGATTTCGGCGCAGTGGGTGACGGCGTCACCGACGACCGCGCGGCCTTCGTCGCCGCTGATGCCGCGGCGGCGGGGCGCGAGGTGATGGTGCCTTCGGGCACGTATTTCATCGCCTCGAGCCTCACGATGGAAAACCCGGTTCGCTTCGAGGGCAAGCTCGTCAAGCCCGACGGTGCGCGCCTGGCGCTGAATGAGAACTTCGACCTGAAGGGCTATTCCGAGGCCTTCGGTGACGACGTGATCGGCCTGAAGAAGGGACTCCAGCAGCTCTTCAACCAGTCCGACCACGACGCCTTCGACCTTTGCGGGCGGCGCGTGATCCTCGAGGCGCCGATCGACGTGCAGGCGGTGGTGGGCAACAAGAACACCTATGCCAACCGCCGCGTGCTCCGGAACGGGCAGTTGACGGCGGGGTCATCGACCGCGTGGAACGACGAGGTGCACACGCGGACCGGCTCCTGGTCCTCGTCGGACCCGCGCCGGATCACGGGGCTGTCGAACGTGGAGAGCATCCCGCTGGGATCGCTCGTCACCGCGCCACAGGGCGTGGGGCGCGAAATCTACGTCACCGCCAAGGATGTTGCGGGCGGGCGCGTGACGCTGTCTGGACCGCTTCACGGCGCGCCGGTCACGCAGGGTTACACCTTCACGCGGTTCCAGTACCTGCTCGACTTCATCGGCTGGCAGAACCTGCAGCGTTTCATCATCTCGGACATCGAGTTTCTCTGCGCCGGCGCCTGTTCGGGCCTCAACCTTCCGCTGGACGGGCTGGTGTTCCAGATCCAGGACTGCTTCTTCACCGGGCCGAAGGACCGTGGCATCACCTCGGCCGGCGAGGGGTGCCAGGGCATGCAGATCGACCGCTGCCAGTTCCTGTCGAGCGAGCAGGGAACCGATGCGCCCCTGCGCACGTCCATCGCCTTCAATTCCAACTGTTCCGACATCAAGGTGCGCGACAACCGAGCGGTGAAGTTCCGCCATTTCGGCGTGATCGCCGGCACCGGCAATATCCTGTCGGGCAATCATTTCTTCCAGGGCGACGGGGTAACGGACGGACCGAGGACGGCCGGGCTGGTCATCTGCGACGGCAATGCGAAGACGACCTTCGAGGGCAACTACGTCGACAATTGCTACATCGAATGGGGCAACGAACGCGACCCCGAGCCGGATTTCAACGGCGGGCTGTCGTTCCACGGGCTCAGCCTCGACGGCAATATCTTCTTCGCCACGGGCAGCGCGCCCTGGATGAATTTCATCCTGATCAAACCCTATGGCTCGGGGCATTTCATCAACGGGCTCACGGTGACGGACAACCTGTTCAAGAAGACAAGCGGCCCGGTGCTCGCGGCGGTCGAGGGGGTGGATACCACCCACGCCACGCTGAACCTAGCGCGGACGTCGGACATGCGTTTCACCGGAAACACCTATCACGGCATCGTCAAGCGGACTGAAAACCCGGTCACCGTGCGCCATGTCGAAGGTACGGCGAGCAGCACCTGGAACGTGGATCTGACGGATATCGCGCCTTTCGGCTCGCAGGTTCGGTCGGCGGTGTCCTTCCTCGCCGAGGGGCCGCTGAAGAGTTCGTCGAACGTCACCGTCTACCTTACGCCCTTCGCCGAACCGGGGCAGGGCGCGGGCGGGCGCACCCTGCAACTGAACTGGCAGCAGCCGGTGCGCGGGACAGCCCAGATCACGGCTCGCTTCGACGTCTGAGACGGTGACCGGATGAAGGGGTCCGGCCCCGGAGACGGGGCCGGGCTTTTCCTTGCTCACCGGGCGCGCTACCTGCGCCGGGAAGGAGGGCCCGAGCGTGACCGTGCTGCCCGTCGAGAATGTCCAAGATTATCCCCGCCCGCCGCGGCTCGAAAGGGTCGATGCGGTGCTGAAGGTCGTGTTCGCCGGCGTACCCATCGCCGAGACGGAGCCTGGCACGGCCTGGCGCGTGCTCGAGACGCATCATGCGCCCACCTATTACCTGCCGCCCGAGGCGGTGCTGTCGGCGGCGCTGGTCCCCTCCATGCGCGAGACCTTTTGCGAATGGAAGGGGCGGGCGGCCTATTTCGACCTTGTCCTGAACGGGCGGCGGTCGCGCAACGCGGCCTGGACGTATCCCGCGCCGACCGCCCGGTTCGAGGGCATCAGGGACCATCTCGCCTTCTACGCGACATCGGTCGATGGCGCGTGGGTGGGCGACATCAAGGTGGTCCCCCAGCCGGGCGATTTCTACGGAGGTTGGGTCACGCCGAACCTGACAGGGCGGATCAAGGGCGCGGCGGGCACGCTGCACTGGTAGGGCTCAGGGTCGCGGCGGAAGGGCCCCGGGATCGACCAGCCGGGCAAGTTCCACCCAGGTCGCGGGGTCATGCAGGGTCCAGACGCCGCCGCCGACGGTGTAGCCATAGGTGACCGTGCCGCCCTCGCGCAGGGCATAGGTGATCTCTGCCCCTGTCGTGGTGAGCGTTGCCACCTCCTCCCGTGTCCAGAGGGCCGCGCCCTCCCGCCGCAAGGCCCAGATGCCCCGGTCGGTCGCACCATCGAGCGTCACGGTATAGCTGCCATCGCCGCCAAAGACCCACTCCGCTCCGGTGTCGCGTCCGCGCCAGCGCCCCTCGGGTGGCTCGGTGATGCCCGAGAGGCGGTCATGCGCTTCGCCCTCCCAATGCATCACGGCGCCGCCCGCCTCGAAACTGACTGGACTTTCGGGGTCGGCGACATGGTAGACGCCATCGGCATCCACCTCGTAGGTGCGGGGCTCGCCCGGGACGATCCAGATGCCGACAAGTCCCGGGTCGATGACGTCCCTCATGGCAGGAGGTCCTCCGGCGACAGGCGGTAGGCCTTGCCGAAGCCGCCGTTCAGGAAGCCCGCGACGGGCGCGAAGCGGGTCAGGCCGAAATCGCCGAAATCGTAGTAGAGTGTCGCCTTCGGGTAGAGCGACAGGTAGTGGTCGCGCAGGCCAGCCTTGTCGGCGGCCTCGGCCCGCGCCTGAAGGGTCAGGCGCGGATGGGTCAGCGGGTCGCCCTTTCCGTCCGGTTCTCCGATCAGCAGCGAACAGGCAGGATGCGCGGCGAGCGCCGCGGTATGGCTCGAGAGGGTCGAGATCAGCGTCAGCGGTGCGCCATCGGGACCGGGCACAAGCGCGATGCGCGTGACCATGGGCGCACCCGTCCCGGGGTCGATGACGGCGAGCGCGGCGAAGCGCGCCTCTGCGATCAGGCCGCGGGCCAGCGCGCGGGCCTCGTCATCCGTGGGGCGGATCGGATCGGATTTCACCTCGGTCATGGCGGCGAGCCTAGCCGCGGTTCCGGGACTGTGCCAGAGGAACGGCGGCGGACCGGCATGCCGCGGCCCGGCCCGGCCCGAGCGTGGCGGGCCGGCAACGCCTTGCGGCATTCTTCGGTGGACTTCGTCAACACAACCGCAACCCTGCTTGCGCCCCGGCGGCCCTCGGGGCAGCCTGCTGACTCGCCACGACCACGGGGGGGATGTCATGGCCCTGGTACCACCGCTCGGCGAGACCGAGATGGAGCCGGATCTGCGCGGGCATGTGCAGTTCTTCAAGGGACCCTTGGGGGTGATCCCCAACTCGGTCCGCACCATGGCGCATCGCGCCCCCATCGCGCGTGCCTTCACGGACCTCAACGTCGCAGTGATGACCGATTACGGTTCGGGCGTGACGCCCGAGTTCAAGCGGCTGATCGGCTATGTTTCCAGCTTCGCCTCGGGTTGTCTCTATTGCCAGGCGCACATGATCCTGGCCTCGGAGCGGTTCAACGCGAGCGAGGAGCGCCTGAACGACGTGTTCGACTTCGAGCAGAGCCCGCAGTTCAGCGATGCCGAGAAGGCGGCACTCGCCTTTGCCCATGCGGCCACCCAGGTGCCGAACGCGGTGACGCCCGAGGTGGGCGCGCGCCTGCGCGCACATTGGGACGAGGGCCAGATCGTCGAGATCATGGGCGTTGTCGCGCTCTTCGGCTACCTCAACCGCTGGAACGATTCGATGGGCTCGGCGCTCGAGGATCTTCCGATCTCGAAGGGCGAGCAGCGCCTTGCCGGGGCGACGGGCTGGAGCGTGGGCAAGCACCGATGAGCGAGTTGTCCGGACAGGTGCGCGAGGCCCTCAGGGCGCGGGGAGAGCCGGTCAGCCGACTGGGCTATTTCTGCGCGCCCTTCCGACCCGCGTCCGGCCCGCTGTCCGACCGCGTGATCAAGACCTATCGCGGCGGGCGCGACCCGGAACTGCTGGAACAGCTCGCACGCCGCCACGACGCCTATGTCGAGGTGCTGCGCTGGGCCGGGGTGCGCCTGCCCGAGACGCGGTTCCTGCTTCTGAACGAGGCGGGCTACATCCAGCCCGTGATCGTGCAGGAGGCGCTGGACGAGCGCCTGCTGATGCGGCCGCAGATCGAGGCCGCGGCGCTGCCCGATGCGCTTGCCATTCTCGAGGGCGCCGCGTCCGGCATCGCCGCCTTCTGGGCGCGTGTCGCGCAGCGACCCGAGCGCATCGGCTACCACCCTTCGATCCGCAACTTCGCCTTCGACGAGGACGGGCCGATCTTCTTCGACACCTTCCCGCCGCTGATCGGCTACTCGCGCGAGGAGATGGGGCGCCTGCTGCTGCGCTTCTCGGAAAGCGGGCTGGTGCGGGGCATGGGCACCGTGATGCCCGAGCGCATCCGGGGGATACAGGACGAGTGGTATTCGCCCGCGGGAACCATCGTCGGGCTGATCGGCAGCGCGGTGCGCCTGCGCCCCGAGGACGGACCCGCGATCCTCGACTGGGCGCGCGGCTTTGCGGCGGGACAGCTGAAACCGAGCCTGCGCGACGAGGTGCTGGCCGAGCTCGACCGCCCCCCGCGGTTGCCTGCCTTCTGGACAGGCATGCGGAGCCTGCTTGGTCTCGAGGGCAAGCCGAATGTCTGATCCGCCGCGCGCGGACATGAAGATCGTGCTCGTCACGCCCGAGATCCCGGGCAACACCGGCACCATCGGGCGCACCTGCGTCGCGCTCGATCTCGAGCTGATCCTGATCCGGCCCTACGGGTTCGACATCTCCGAGAAATCCGTGCGGCGCGCGGGCCTCGACTACTGGAAGCACGTGCGCCTGTCGGAATACGACGACTGGGCCGGGTTCATGGCCGCGCGCGCGCCGCGGCGCGACCAGCTGTTCTTCTTCGAGGACGACGGGACGGGCGGCACGGTCTATGACCCGGCCTATCCGCCCGACGCCTACCTTGTGTTCGGGCGCGAGACCAAGGGGCTGCAACCCGGGATCCTGACGGGGATGGAAGACCGTGTCTTTCGCCTGCCGATGCGGTCGGAGCACATCCGTTCGCTGAACCTCGCCAATGCCGCGACGGCGGTGGTCTACCAGGCGATGCGTGCCTACCTGGCATGATTTGATCACCGTTTCACTATGTTGTCGTACCAGAACCGCCGCTGAATTGCCGCGATTCCAAGTGCATGAGTGCGGGATGGCATTGAAGCCCAACGCATCCAAAAGGAGCTGATCATGGACTTTGGAACCTTCATCAAGAGTGACAGCGGCGCCGTGACCGTTGATTGGGTTGTTCTTACGGCCGGTGTTGTCGGCCTTGGACTGGCGACGCTCGCCATTGCCTCGAGCGGTGTCGAGAACCTCTCCCTGGACATACGGAACGCACTGGCCAATTCCGAAGTGGCCGAACAGGCGCAGGCCGTGGCCGAAGGGGTATGGGGGACACTCTCGATGCTGCATTTCGACAGCGCCGCGGCAGCCGAGCAGGAGGTCGCGAGGGTTCTTCCCCAGTATTACGACAACGATCCGCAAGCCTATTACGATTCGATCCAGGAATCATGGGCGACCGCCATGGAGGGCGGAATGGTCAACACTGCCGGGTACGAGGCTGATGTTCTCGGCGCCCTCACAGCCTATGCACAATCGCAAAACATCACCCTGAACACCGGCGAAAACCCGAGCTATTCCGACGTACATGCCGCGACGACGGCCGCGCTGCAGCCGACCTGATCCCGGACCGTTCGGCCCCGCCGCCATTGGCAGACCTAGCGCAGGCTTGACAGGCTTTTTTCTGCGGAGGACAGCCTGCACGTCGGCCATCTTCGCCGATAGTACGGCCACCCCCAACATCGCCCTGGAGACCAAGCTTGGTCAGTGCGCCGACCTGCAGGACGCGTGCAGGCGACCCGAGCCGCGGTCATCATGCGCAAGCCCGGGATCGCCAATCACCCGCAACGGCGGCGGCGCGAGGGTTTCCTGGCGAGGCTGCGCCCGGGCGAGAGGTGTACCCGCAAGCGGAAGATCACCGCGCCTTGCCGGGGATGCGCGGGCACCTCGCCCAATTAATTCAAATCTTTTCCTTCTCCCCACTCGGTTCTGGTCATCGTCTGGCCACATCTTCCGGGTCTTCTGGTGCCCGTAGTACCACCAAAGGCAGCCGGAGCGGTGCCATGTCTGTTAAACGGTATATCGGTTACGAGTCAGGGACATGCACCCTGGCCCTGGTCAACCTGGCGGTTGTCGGAATGACGACCGTCCCCCCGCGCATGCGGCCGTTGCGCAGATCTCCCCCTGACATCCCGATGCCACGGCAAGGACGTATCCGTCCGCCGGGCTCGGGCCTTGTCGTGGATGCCACCCCTGATCTGACCTGATCCGACCTGACCGGTCGGCACCCACGCAGCAGCGCCACGGGACGTGGCCGAACATCTGGAGATATGGACATGCGTATTTCATCTTTCGCCGCGTCGGACTCGGGCGCGGTCACCGTCGACTGGGTCGTTCTCACGTCAGGGCTCGTGGGCCTTGGGCTTGCGACGGCCGGAGTCGTGTCGAGCGGGGTGGAGAACCTGTCGGGCGACATCCGCAACGCCCTCGCCAATATCGCCGTCGCCTCGGTTCAGGAGGAGGAGGCCGAGCTCGGCTGGGGCGATCTGAGCATGTTCGTCTGGTCGGACCAGGGCGCGGCGGAGCAGCACATGCAGGGGCTTTTGCAGTATGTCTACAACAACGACGCGCAGGCGCTCTACGACGATGTCGTGAACGATCTGAACACGGCCTTCGCCAACAACGACCTGGACTCCGCGCAGTACAATGCCGACCGGCTCGGGTATCTCCAAGATTACGCGACGAACAACAACATCCAGTTCAGCGGCGACAACCAGCCGAGCTATTCGGACGTGCACGCGCGCGTGACGGCCATGACGCCCACGTGACCGGCCAGCGCCCCCGAGCCATTGGCATTGCGGGGGTGCTCTTGCTAGGCTGGCAGTCAGGAGGATGCCGACATGCCAGCCATCACCGCCGAGAGCACCGCCCAGACCGTCATCACCACCTTCGAGACGACGCCCGGCCAATGCGCCGATCTGCTCGACGAGTTGCAGGCGGCCTATGCCGAGTTCATCTCGCGCCAGCCCGGATTCATCGGCGCGGGCCTGCATGTGAACGACGCGCAGACGCGGATCGCCAATTACTCGCAATGGCGGCGGCGCGAGGATTTCCAGGCGATGCTGCGCTCGGACGAGATGCGCAGCCGCAATCGCCGGATCGCCGCGCTTTGCCGGTCCTTCGAGCCCGTGCTCTACGACGTCGTCGCCCATTATGGCGCGTGAGCCGAAGAAGACCGAGCCCGCACCGCCCGGCACGCTGGAGGAGGAGGTGCGCGCGTTGAGGCAGGAGATGACGCTCCTGCGCCAGCACAGGATGTTCCTGCTCTACCAGTCGGTGCCGCGGGTCCTCCTGTTCCGCTTCGCGAGCGGCATGGCGGTGGGTCTCGGCACGGTGATCGGCGCGACGGTGCTTCTGTCGCTCATCATCTGGGCGCTCAGCCAGATCGAGTTCATCCCGATCATCGGCGAATGGTCGGTGCGCATCGCCGACGAGATCCAGACCCTGACGCAGAGCCCGGAATAGGTCTTTCCTATCGTCGGTTGCACCGCGCGCCGGCGCGCCTACCTGTCCGGGTGAAACCAGGAAAGGAGCCTTGTCCATGCAATGCCCCGTAGACGGCACCACCCTCGTCATGGCCGACCGGCAGGGGGTCGAGATCGACTATTGCCCGCAATGCCGGGGCGTCTGGCTCGACCGGGGCGAGTTGGACAAGATCATCGAGCGGTCCGCGCCCGCGCCGCAGCCGGCGCGCGCCGCCCCACGGCCCGAGCGCGGGTACGACGATGACCGTGGTCACCAGAAGAAGAAGCGCCGCGGATCCTTCCTCGACGACATCTTCGATTTCTGAAGCGATCGCTTCAGGTCACGCGTTCAGCGCGTCCCAGATCCGGGACGGGCTGAACGGCATCTGAGGCGGCGCCTTGCCGGTGGGCCTGAAGGCATCGGTGATGGCGTTGATCAGCGCGGCGGGCGCGCCTGTCGTTGCGGCCTCGCCCACGCCCTTGGCCCCCAGCGGGTTCATCGGGCTTGGCGTTTCGGAATGCGACAGCACGAGCGGTGGCAGGTCGTCCGCGCGCGGCATGGCGTAATCCATGAAGCTGCCGGTCAGAAGCTGGCCGTCCGCATCCAGCGCGATGGCCTCGAGCATGGTCTCGCCCACGGCCTGTGCGAAGCCGCCGCGGATCTGCCCCTCGACCTGCACCGGGTTCACCATGACGCCCGTGTCGTCATGGGCATGCGCCTTGAGCAGCCGCGGAACACCCGTCTCGGCGTCGATCTCGACCAGCGCGGCATAGGCACCGAAGGCCCAGGCCTGGCCTGCGACCTCGTATTTGCTCTCGGCGGTGACGGGCAGGGGGGCGCCCTCGGCGACCATTGCCTTGACCTTGGCGCAGGCCTCCATCAGGGCGCTGCCGCCGATGGCGGTGGCGCGGCTTCCGACGGCGCCCACGCCCTCGGCCACGGTGCCGGTGTCGCCCGCGTCGAGCGTGATCGCCTCCATCGGCAGGCCGAGCGCATCGGCGGCGATCTGCGAGAAGGCCGTCAGGCGGCCATGCCCCTGCTGCGTCGCGCCCGTGGCGATATGGGCGGTGCCGTCTGCGGTCAGCGTGACGCGCGCGTATTCCCAGCCCGCCGCGGAGGGGTCGACGTAGAAGGCGATGCCAAGCCCGGCGATGCCGCCCGCGTCCCGGATCGCATCGCGCCGGGCGCGCAGCCCCTCGAGATCTGCGGCGATGGCGAAGGCGTCGAGGGCCGCGGCGTAATCGCCGGAATCGAGGTGGTTGCCGGTCGCAGTGTCATGCGGCATCGCCTCGGCCGGAACGAGGTTGGCCTTGCGCAGCGCGATGGGGTCGCGGCCCGTCACCGCGGCGGCCTCGTCGATCAGCCGCTCGAGGATCACGTTCGCTTCGGGCCGCCCCGCGCCGCGGTAGATGGCGACGGGCGGGGTCGGATGGCTGTGGACCTCGGTCTCGATGTCGAGCGCGGGGATGACGTAGCCCGAGGGCAGGATGCGGCCTGCGTTGAAGGCGGGCATCAGGCCCGTGCCCGCGATCCAGCCGCCCACGGGCGCGTCGATCCGCGCCTCGAGGGCGAGAAAGCGGCCCTCGGCATCCAGCGCCAGCCGCCCGCGCGAGGTCAGGCCGCGGCCATGGGCGGCCGACAGGAACTCTTCGGACCGGGTGGCGATCCAGCGCACGTCACGCTTCAGCTGAAGCGCGGCCCAGGTCGCAAAAAGCTCTTCGGGATAGGCGAAGCCCTTCATCCCGAAGCCGCCGCCCACGTCGGGGGCGACGATGCGGATGCGGTCGGGATCGAGCTGCAGCACGCGCATCAGGTCGGTCTTGGTGCGGTGCGGGGTCTGGGTGGACTGGAAGATCGTCACGCCGTCCGTCTCGGCGTCGTAGCGGATCGCGACGCCGCGCGGCTCCATCGGCGAGGGGGCGACGCGGGGGTGGACCGTCTCGACCTCGACGACATGGGCGGCTTCGGCGAAGGCCTTTGCCGCGTTGCCCGATTGCCAGCGGCGGTGCGCGATGCGGCGGGGGTCTGGCAGGTCTTCGTCCTCGATCTCGAGGGCGATCAGGTCGACGGCATCGGCGGCGCGTGCCGGGCTGTCGGCGAAGACGGCCGCGACGGGTTCGCCGACGCAGCTGACGCGCTCGCGCGCGAGCATCGGGTAGGGCAGGGTGGCCTCGATCTCGAGGACGGGCAGCACGTGGGGCGAGGTCGTGGGTGGCAGGTCGGCGCCGGTGAGGACGGCATGGACGCCGGGGGCGGCGAGCGCCTCGGAGATGTCGATCCCGGCGATGCGGCCCGCGGCCACGGGGCTGCGCAGGAAGGCGATGTGAAGCGGCTCGGTCAGCGCGATGTCGGCGGTGTAGCGGCCCTGACCCTTGAGAAGAGCCGGGTCCTCGCGCCGCGGGATCGCGGCCCCGATCATCTGGCTGGCTGGCTTGTTCATCTCGCGCCCCCTGTCGTCCTTGCACCCGCGCCTGATACTGTGCCCCGGATCGGAAATGGCAAGACCGGAGGGACAGGCGATGCAGGTGGCGGTGATCGGGGCGGGCGCGATCGGGCGCTGGGTGATCGAGGGCCTGCGCCGCGACGGGCTGGGACCCGTTGCGGTGATCCTGCGGAGCGGCGGCATGTCGGATGTGCCGGTCGTCGACTCCGTCGGCGCTTTGCCCGCGGGCGTCACGCATCTGGTGGATTGCGCCGGACACTCCGGCTTGGCGGCCCACGGGCCCGCCGCGCTGGTCGCGGGGATCGACGTGGTGACCCTGTCGCTGGGGGCGCTGGCGGATGCGGGGCTTGCCGCCGAACTGGCCGCGGCGGCCGAGGCCGGCGGGGCGCGTTTGCACATGGCGAGCGGGGCGATCGGCGCGCTGGATGCGCTGCGGGCGGGAGCGGCGGGCGGGCTCACCTCCGTGCGCTATACAGGCACCAAGCCGCCCTCGGGCTGGGCCGGTTCCCCGGCGGAGGAGGTGTTGGACCTGTCAGGGCTCACCGCGCCCGCGGTGCATTTCGAGGGCACGGCCCGCGAGGCTGCGTTGCGCTATCCGAAGAACGCGAACGTGGCCGCCGCGGTGGCGCTGGCAGGGCTCGGCTTCGACGAGACCGCGGCGCGCTTGGTGGCCGATCCGGGGGCGGCCGGCAACATGCACGAGATCGAGGCAGAGGGGGCCTTTGGCCGCTTCCGCTTCGAGATCACGGGGGCGGCCTTGCCGGGCAACCCGCGCAGCTCGGCGCTGGCGGCGATGAGCGTGCTGGCCGAGGTCCGGCGGCTGCGGGCGCGGGTCACGACCTGACGCGACGGGTCAGCGGGGCGGTGGAAGCCCGTTCGAACGGGCTTTTCGACGCGATTTCGAAATCGCGTTGGCAAGGCGCGTCGACGCGCCTTCTGCACCGCCCGGTTTCAGCGTTTCGCCGCCTCCAGCGCCTCGCGGATCACCTGCAGGTCTCCGACGTGGTTCATCAGGATCAGGATGAGCCGCGCGTTCAGCGCCTCGCTCTCCTCGCGCGTCAGCCCGTCATGCGCGGCGATCAGCGCCTCGTAGGCATCGTCGGGGTTGGGCAGGTTCGGATCGAGCGTCAGGTGGGCCATCAGGCATCCCCCCCTTCGGCGCGGGCCAGGGCGCGGGCGAGTTTCTCGGCGTCACAAGCCGCCCAGCGGGCAGCGACATGGCTGTCGGGCCGGATCAGGTAGAGCGCCCGCTCGGCCTGTCCGAGATAGCGCTCGGCCAGGAGCGGCTCGGTCCTTGGGTCGAAGCCCAGGACCGGGAGATCGCGCGGCAGCCGCGGCAGCGTCGCGCCGAGGTTCAGCAGGGCAAAGCCCTGTCCGAGATGGTCGAGCAGGTAGCTGTCGTCCGCCAGCCGCGCATCGGGGCAGGACGCGCCGGGGCGGCTTCGGGCAGGTCCGCCCGGCAGGGCATCGCGCGTGACGAGCGGCGAGCCGCCGTAGACCGAGGGCACCGAGAGCCGGCCCGAGTTCACCATGGGGCGCGCGAAGGGCGCATGCGCGGCCAGATGCAGCACCGCGTCCCGGAAAACGCGGGATTGCGGTGTCTTGGGTGTGATGAAATCTGTCGAGCGGGTGGAATTGCGGATGTTCTCGTCGGCGGCATGGATGCGCTCGGCGTCATAGCTGTCGAGCAGGCTCTCGGGGTAGTCGCCCCGGATCACGCCCGCCAGCTTCCAGCCGAGGTTGTCGGCGTCCTGCATGCCCGAATTCGCCCCGCGCGCGCCGAAGGGGCTGACCTGGTGCGCGGCGTCGCCCGCAAAGATCACGCGCCCGTGGCGGAATTTCTCCATCCGGCGGCACTGGAAGGTGTAGATCGAGGTCCAGTCGAGCTCGTACTCCACGTCCGGGCCAAGCATCTGGTCGACGCGTTTGCGCACGCGGCCCGGCTCCAGCTCGGCCTTGCGGTCGATGTCCCAGCCGAGCTGGAAGTCGATGCGCCAGATGTCGTCGGGTTGCTTGTGCAGAAGCGCCGAGGCGCCCGACTTGAACCACGGCTCGAACCAGAACCAGCGTTCGGTCGGGAAATCGGCTTTCATCTTCACGTCGGCGATGAGGAAATTGTCCTCGAAGACGCGCCCTTCGAAGCCCAGCCCCATCATCTCGCGGATCGGCGATTTCGCCCCGTCGCAGGCGATCAGCCAGTCGGTCGTGATCGTGTAGGGCCCGTCCGGCGTATCGAGCTGCAGCGTGACGCCGTCCTCGGCCGCCTCCATCGCGGTCAGGCGGTTGCGGCCCCGGATCTCGATGGGGGCACCTTGCGCTTTCGCGCGATCGACGGCCTCGACAAGGAAGCGTTCGAACCAGGGTTGCTGGAGGTTGATGAAGGCCGGGTAGCGGTGGCCGTCCTCCGGGAGAAGATCGAAGCTGAACACCTCGTCCCGGTCGTGGAACACGCGGCCCCGGTTCCAGATCACGCCCTTCTCCACCATCTGCGGCCCGCAGCCCAGCCGATGCGCGATCTCCAGCGTGCGCTTGGCGAAGCAGATCGCGCGGGAGCCCTGGCCGACGCCCTCGTGATCGTCCAGCACCAGCACCGGCACGCCGCGCAGCGCAAGGTCGAGGCCGGTCGCCACCCCGATCGGCCCGCCGCCCACGATGGTGACGGGGTGATGGGCGGGTGTCGGCGCGCCTTGGTCGGCAGAGCGCGCGTAGGGGTAGAGGCGGAAGGCCAGCGGGTAACGGTCCTGGTAGGTCATCGTGGGTATTCCTCCGCGGTTGGGGCGCGGTCGTAGACAAGGAAGAATTCGTCGAGCTGCGGCGGTGCGATCCCCGCATGGGACAGTTGCACATGGGCCTGCCCGCGGTGGTGGATCTGGTGCTGGAAGAGATGGGGAAGAAGGTCGCCCACCCGCTCGCTCACCGGCCCCTCGCGACGGTCGGTCGTCACGATGCGGTCGAGGTCGCCCTCGGCCAGTTCCATGCAGAAATGGAGAAGGCGCGCATCGGCCTCGGCCTGCTCGGCCCCGAGTGTCATCGGGTCGGTCTCGTCCTCGCGGTCGAAGACGGCACGACCGAGGCCGCCCCCGGTCAGCGCGTCGACATAGTAGAGATCGACGACGAGGATATGGTTCAGCGTCCCGGCCAGCGACCGGAAGAACCCCGGTCGCGGCGCGGTGAAGGCCCCCACGGGCAGGCCGGCGACGGCTGCGGAGAGCGTCCGGTTGGCCCAGGCATTGTTCGAGGCGAAACCGACATAGGGGTGCACCGCCGTCACTCCTGCAGCGCCGCCCACATCTCGGCATCCCGTTCGGCGGTCCAGATGCGCGGATGGTCGAGGCCGCGCGCCTCGTCATAGGCGCGGGCGATGTTGAAGGGGAGGCAGTGCTCGTAGATCGCGAAATCGCTGAACTTGGGGTCGCAGACGGCGCGGGCGGCGGCCATGGCTTCCTTGAGCGAACCGCCCTTCGCGGCGATACGGGCGACAGGCTCGTAGGTCGATTGCACGAAATCTCGGGTGCTTTCGATGGCCAGCTCCACCTCCGGCCCGATCAGGGCATCGCCGCGCCCCGGCGCGATGGCGCGGGGCTGAAATCCCGCGATGACGTCGAGCGTGTCGCTCCAATCGGCGAAATGCCCGTCGCCGCAATAGCAGGCCGAGTGGTATTCCACGATGTCGCCGGTGAACATCACCTCTTCATCCGGCACCCAGATCGCCGCATCGCCCGCCGTGTGCGCGCGTCCCGGCACGAAGATGTCGACGCGGCGGTTGCCGAGGTAGACGGTCATGGCCTCTGAAAATGTCGTCGTGGGCCAGGTCAGGCCGGGGATTTCCTCGTGCCCTTCGAAGAGGCGCGGGAAGCGGGCGAATTCGCTGTCCCAATCCTCCTGACCGCGCTCCACGACCATGCTGCGCGCGGTGTCGGACATTATGACCTGATCGGCACCATAGGCCGAGGCACCCAGCACGCGGACGGCGTGGTAATGGGTCAGGACAAGGTGCGAGATCGGCTTGTCGGTGACGGAACGGACGCAGTCGATCACCTTGCGCGCAAGGCGCGGGGTGGCCTGCGCCTCGACGATCATCACGCTCTCGTCGCCGATGATGACGCCGGAATTCGGGTCACCCTCGGCCGTGAAGGCATAGAGCCCCTCGCCGATTTGCGTGAAGCTGATTTCCTTCTTGGTCAGGTCGCCTGCCGATGCGAAGGCCTTGGCCATTCGATTCCTCCCTCTGCTCGGCGGGCAGGTTAATGCAGATGCAACGATCCGTCCACGCGCCCTCTGCCGCTGGACAGTGGTGCTGCTGCTGCTAGGGTCTCGCGCGAGCAATGGGCCGTGACAACAAGGGGGTGGATGATGGCGAAGCTTGCATTTCTGGGGCTGGGCGTGATGGGCGCGCCGATGGCGGCGCATCTGAAAAACGCGGGCCACGAGGTGACGGTCTACAATCGCACCACGGCCAAGGCCGAGGCCTGGGCCGAGACGAACGGCGGCACCTGGGCCGCCACTCCGCGCGAGGCGGCGGAGGGCTGCGATTTCGTGATGGCCTGCGTCGGGAACGACGACGATCTGCGCTCGGTCGTGCTCGGCGCGGACGGCGCGCTGGCGGGGATGACGGAGGGGTCGATCTTCGTCGACCACACCACCGTTTCGGCGACCGTGACGCGCGAACTCGCCGCCGAGGCCGCGGCCAAGGGTGTGGGCTATGTCGATGCGCCCGTCTCGGGCGGGCAGGCGGGGGCCGAGAACGGCCAGCTTGCGATCATGTGCGGCGGTGCCGAGGCGCATTTCGCCGCCGCCGAGCCGGTCGTCGCCGCCTATTCCAAGGCCACGATCCGCTTCGGCGAGGTCGGCGCGGGCCAGTTGACCAAGATGGTCAACCAGATCTGCATCGCGGGGCTGGTGCAGGCGATGTCCGAGGGGCTGTATTTCGCAATGAAGGCGGGGCTCGACCCCAAGGCGGTGGCCGGGCTGGTCAGCCAGGGTGCCGGTGGGTCGTGGCAGTTGGCCAATCGCGCGGGCACCATGGTGGACAACCAGTTCAACCACGGCTTCGCCGTCGACTGGATGCGCAAGGATCTTGGCATCGCCATCGGGCAGGCGAAGGAGCTGGGCGTCTCGCTGCCCGTCACGTCCATCGTCGACCAGTTCTACGCCGATGTGCAGCAGCTGGGCGGCGGGCGCTGGGACACCTCGAGCCTGATCCAGCGCTTCCGCGCGATGAACGGGGAGCTGGGCTGACCCCCTTGGCCTACCGCTTCACCGATCCGGCCGCGCTTCGGGCGGCGGGCTTCGACGCGATCATCGACGTGCGCAGCCCGTCCGAGTTCGCCGAGGATCACGTCCCCGGCGCGGTCTCGATGCCTGTCCTGTCGGATGCGGAGCGGGCCGAGGTCGGCACGATCTACGTGCAGGACAGCCCGTTCAGGGCGCGCAAGATCGGCGCGGCGCTGGTCGCCCGCAACGCGGCGCGGCATATCGAGGAGCGGCTGATGGGCCATGGCGGCGGCTGGCGGCCCCTGGTCTATTGCTGGCGCGGCGGGCAGCGGTCGGGGAGTTTCGCCTCGATCCTGCAGCAGATCGGCTGGCGGGCCGAGGTGCTGGAGGGCGGCTACCGGACCTGGCGGCGGCATGTCGTGGCACGGCTTTACGATGCCGAGCTGCCGTTTCGCGTGATCCGGCTGGACGGGTTAACGGGGACGGCGAAAACGGATGTGCTGAAGCGCGTGGGGGCGCTGGGCGGGCAGGTGCTGGACCTCGAGGGGCTTGCGCGGCATCGCGGGTCGATCCTTGGCGACATCGACGGGGCGCAGCCCGCGCAGAAAGGTTTCGAGAGTGCGTTGGTCGCGGCGCTGGAGGGGCTGGACCCCGCCCGCCCCCTGCTGGTCGAGGCGGAATCGGCGCGCATCGGCGCGCTGCGGCTGCCGCCCGCGCTTTGGGTGGCGATGCGCGACGCGCCCCGCATCGTGCTGGAGGCCGCGCCGGAGGCGCGCGCGCGGTATCTTGCAGGCCAATACGCCGATCTTGTCGCGGATCGGGGCGGGCTGACACGCCGCCTGAACGGGCTGCGCGCGCTTGCGGGGCACGCCACCGTCGATGGCTGGCTCGATCTGCTCGCGGCGGGCGAGATCGAGGCGCTGGCCCGCGGCCTGATCGAGGCGCATTACGACCCGGCCTATGGCCGGTTGCGGCGCGAGGACGCCAGCCCGGTCATCGCGCGCCTCAAGGCGGGCGCGCTGGACGTGGCCTCCATCGAGGCCACGGCGCGTGCGGTGCTGGCGCTGCCGGATTTTGCAAAATCCGGCTGAGAGCCTTGCAAGGCTCTCAAGGGGCCGCCTGCGCGGCCCGGGAGGTCCTTGCAAGGACCTCCGCGAAAGCCTTGCAAGGCTTTCGCCCGCCCCCCTTTCCCTTGGGCGGCGCATTGGGTAACTGACACCCGGACCCCGAGACGAGAGGCGTGGACCCATGGACAAGAGCTTTGACGCGGCGGCCGCCGAGGCGCGCATCTATGCCGACTGGGAAGCGAAAGGCTGCTTCAAGGCCGGCGCGAATGCCAGGCCGGGGGCGGAGCCCTATGCCATCATGATCCCGCCGCCGAACGTGACGGGGGTCCTGCACGTCGGCCATGCCTTCAACAACACGCTGCAGGACGTGCTGATCCGCTGGCACCGGATGCGCGGCTTCGACACGCTCTGGCAGCCGGGCACCGACCATGCGGGGATCGCCACGCAGATGGTCGTCGAGCGGGAGCTTGCCAAGGAAGGCAAGTCGCGCCGCGACATGACGCGGGAGGAGTTCCTGTCCCATGTCTGGGCCTGGAAGCGGGCATCGGGCGGCACGATCCGCCAGCAGCTCAAGCGCCTCGGTGCCTCCTGCGACTGGTCGCGCGAGGCGTTCACCATGTCCGGTGCCGAGGGTGCGCCCGAGGGCGAGGACGGCAACTTCCACGATGCCGTCATCAAGGTCTTCGTGGACATGTACGAAAAAGGCTACATCTACCGCGGCAAGCGGCTGGTGAACTGGGACCCGCATTTCGAGACCGCGATCAGCGATCTCGAGGTCGAGAACATCGATACCGCCGGTTTCATGTGGCATTTCAAGTATCCGCTCGCCGGTGGACAAACCTATGAGTATGTCGAAAAAGATGAAGACGGGAACGTGACCCTGCGCGAAACGCGGGATTACATCTCGATCGCCACGACCCGCCCCGAGACCATGCTGGGCGACGGCGCGGTGGCTGTTCATCCTGATGACGCGCGTTACAAGCCCATCGTCGGCATGCTCTGCGAAATCCCGGTGGGGCCGAAGGAACACCGCCGCCTGATCCCGATCATCACCGACGACTACCCGGACCCGGAGTTCGGTTCGGGCGCGGTGAAGATCACCGGGGCGCATGACTTCAACGACTACGGTGTCGCCAAGCGTGGCGGCATCCCCTGCTACCGGCTGATGGACACCAAGGCCCATCTGCGCGACGACGGCGCGCCCTATGCCGAGGCCGCCGCGGTGGCGCAGGAGGTGGCCGAGGGCAAGCGGGTGCTCTCCGAGACCGAGGCCGATGCGCTGAACCTCGTCCCCGACCATTTGCGCGGGCTGGACCGGTTCGAGGTGCGCAAACGCGTGGTCGACGAGATCACCGCCGAAGGGCTCGCCGTGATGACCCGCGCGGATGATCCGCGGTTGGGCAAGGCCGCCGTCAAGGCGGGGGAAGAGGGCGCGGAAGACCTGGTTCCCCTCGTCGAGGCCAAGACGATCACCCAGCCTTATGGCGACCGGTCCAAGGTCGTGATCGAGCCGATGCTGACCGATCAATGGTTCGTCGACACCGCCAAGATCGTCGGCCCGGCGCTCGATGCCGTACGCGACGGGCGCACCCGGATCATGCCGGAACAGCACCGCAAGGTGTATTTCCACTGGCTCGAGAACATCGAGCCCTGGACCATCTCGCGCCAGCTCTGGTGGGGGCACCAGATCCCGGTGTGGTACGGGTTCGACCTTGGCAGCCACGGGTTCACGGATGACGAAGGCGACGGCGCGCTCGACATGGTCGAGATGGGCCGACTGCTGTCTGCGCAGACGCTTCTGAAAGGTGACGAGCGCCACCATTGCGCCGCCGATTTCGAGAGCGTCGCGGGCCAGTTCGCCGATGTGCTGGCCGGTCTGCCGGTGCCGCTGAACCATGCCGCGGTCACCGAGGTCGCCGACCGCGACGCGGCCGCGCATGCGTTGGCCGAAAGCCTTGCCGCCTACGAGATGACCGGCGATCCCACCAGGCTCGTCTATCCCGTCTGGCGCGACGCGGACGTGCTCGACACCTGGTTCTCCTCCGGCCTCTGGCCCATCGGGACGCTGGGCTGGCCCGAGGACACGCCGGAGCTGAGGCGGTATTTCCCGACCTCGACCCTCGTCTCGGGCTTCGACATCATCTTCTTCTGGGTCGCCCGGATGATGATGATGCAGCTCGCCGTCGTGGGCGACGTGCCCTTCCGCGATGTCTATGTCCACGCGCTCGTCCGGGACGAGAAGGGGCGCAAGATGTCGAAGTCGATCGGCAACGTGCTCGACCCGCTGGAGCTGATCGAGGAGTTCGGCGCGGATGCGCTGCGCTTCACGTTGACCAGCATGGCCGCGATGGGGCGTGACCTGAAGCTGTCGAAGGACCGCATCGCGGGCTATCGCAACTTCGGCACGAAGCTCTGGAACGCCGCCCGCTTCGCCGAGATGAACGACTGCAAGCCGGTCGCGGGCTTCGATCCCGCCTCGGTCACGCAAACCGTGAACAAGTGGATCGTGGGCGAGACCGCCCGCGCCCGCTTGGCGCATGACGAGGCGCTTGGGGCCTACCGCTTCAACGACGCGGCGAACGGGCTTTACGCCTTCGTCTGGGGCAAGGTCTGCGACTGGTATGTCGAATTCGCCAAGCCCCTGTTGGCCTCGGGCGACGAGGCGGTGATCGCCGAGACCCGCGCGACGATGGCCTGGGTCATCGACCAGTGCCTGATCCTTCTGCACCCCACGATGCCCTTCATCACCGAAGAGCTTTGGGGCGAGATCGCGCCGCGCGAGACCATGCTGGTGCATGCCGATTGGCCGACTTACGGCGACGAACTGATCGACGCGGAGGCAGACCGCGAGATGGGCTGGGTCATCGGCCTGATCGAAGAGGTCCGCTCGGTGCGCCAGCAGATGCATGTGCCCGCAGGCCTCAAGGTGCAGCTCTTGCAGGTGGAGCTGGACGAGAAGGGGCAGGCGGCCTTCGACCGCAACGCGGCGATGATCGAGCGGCTGGCGCGCCTGTCCGAGGTCACGCGGGTCGGCGAGATGCCCAAGGGCGCCGTCACCGTGGCCGCCGAAGGCGCGGTCTTCGGCCTGCCCATCGCGGAGCTCATTGACGTGGCCGAGGAGAAGGCGCGGCTCGAGAAGGTGCTGGAGAAGCTCGGCAAGGAGCTGGGTGGGCTGCGCGGGCGGCTGAAGAACCCCAAGTTCATCGAAAGCGCACCCGAGGAGATCGTGGAGGAAACCCGCGAGAACCTCGCCGCGCGTGAAGAGGAAGAGGGCAAGATCCGCGCGGCGCTGGAGCGGTTGTCGGCGATCGGCTAAGGGGCTGGCGCAAAACTGCAGTTTTGCGCGCCGGAAATCTCGAGATTTCCGGGGAGGAAAACCCGGGTTTTCCTGCGCCCGGTCGCGGCGGAGCCGCTATCGCCCGCCGGTCTGCGCCCCCTGCCGCGCGGATGCGGTCCGTGCTAGGATGCCGCCCATGTCGCACTGGTTCGAACGCCTCGCCGAACGGCGGATGCTGAAGGCAGGGGCCGAGGGGAAACTCTCGGGCCTTGAAGGCGAGGGCAAGCCCTTGCCCAGGCACCCCGAGGCGGCTTTCGTCGATCCGGGCGAGGCGGTGGGCTACCGCATCATGGCCGAGCACGGCGCGCTGCCCGAAGAGGTGCAGTTTCGCAAGGCACTGGCCGCGGCCAAGGCGGCCTACGCGGCGGCCGAGGGCGACGAGGCCAGGCGTGCGGCCATGTCCGAGATCGCCGAAGTGCAGATGAAGCTCTCGATCGCCGAGGAGGCGCGGCGCAAGTTCATGCGGTAAACCCGCCGTTGTCCGGCGGGCGCGCGCGGTGGCATCCTCGGGGCGTCTCGTTTTCCAGGCACAGGAGGTGATCCGATGCGCAGACTTGTCCTTTCCGCCATTGCCGCAGCGGCCCTGGCGTCCGGGGCCCATGCCACCGCCGACGGCCCCGACGCCTGGCGCGTCGTCGGCGTGTCGCCCTCGGACGTGCTGAACGTGCGCGTCGGGCCCGGCACCGGGTATTTCGTGATCTCGGCCCTGCCGCACAACGCGCGGGGCATCCAGTTGGGCACCTGCGTGCCGACGGTCACTCGCGAGCAGTATTTCGCACTGAGCCCGGCAGCGCAGCAGCGGTTGAACGGCTATGCCGCCTGGTGCGTGGTGATCTACGAGGGGCAGCCGTTGGGCTGGGTCAATCGCCGGTTCCTGACGGAAGACGGCGGCTGACCTGCCGTCGAGGCGGGCCCCTTGCCGCGACGCGCCTCAGGCGAGCCCCTTGCCATGACGCGCCTCAGGCGCGATGCGCCCCGTCGGCCAGCCCCTTGACGAAGCTTGCCACCGCATCGACCGGCTTGCCCGCCGCGATCTCGGAGACGATGGCCGACCCCACGACACAACCGTCCGCGATGGCGGCGATGCTCTCGGCGGCCCCGGGCGTCTTGATGCCGAAGCCCACGATCACCGGCAGGTCGGTCTGCGACTTGATCCGCGCGACCTCGGGGGCGACCTGCGCGGCATCGGCCTCGGCCGCGCCGGTGATGCCGGTGATCGAGACGTAATAGACAAATCCGCTGGTGTTCTGCAGCACCTTGGGCAGGCGCTTGTCATCGGTGGTGGGGGTGGCCAGCCGGATGAAGTTCAGCCCCGCCTTCTGCGCGGGAATGCAAAGCTCGTCATCCTCCTCGGGCGGCAGGTCCACGACGATCAGGCCGTCGATCCCGGCCTCGAGCGCTTGCGCAAGGAACCTGTCCACGCCGCGCGAGTAGATCGGGTTGTAGTAGCCCATCATCACGATTGGCGTCTGCTGGTCCTGCTTGCGCAGCTCGCGCGCGATCTGGAGCGTCTTGTCCAGCGTCTGCCCCCCATCGAGCGCGCGCTGGCCCGCAAGCTGGATCGTCGGGCCATCGGCCATCGGGTCGGTGAAGGGCATACCCAGCTCGATGATGTCCACGCCCGCGCCCGGCAGTGCCTTCACCACCTGGAGCGAGGTCTCGTAATCCGGGTCGCCCGCCATGACATAGGCCACGAAGGCCTTTTTCCCCTCGGCCTTGAGCCGCGCGAAGGTGTCGTCGATCCGTGTCATGTCCGCCCCGTCTGAAACTGGTCCAGCGGGGTTTGCGGCATGGGGCGACGGAAATCAATGGGGCGCGGCCCGGTCGCATGGTTGCCCCGGCCCGCGTCCCGCCCTAGAAGGCGGCGAATTTCCTTCGGACGGAGTGGGCCATGGGCTTCAAGGTCGGGATCGTGGGGCTGCCGAATGTCGGCAAGTCCACCCTCTTCAACGCGCTGACGCGGACGGCGGCGGCGCAGGCCGCGAACTTTCCCTTCTGCACCATCGAGCCCAACGTGGGCGACGTGGCCGTGCCCGACGCGCGGCTCGACCGGCTCGCGGGCATCGCCAAGTCGAAACAGGTGATCCCGGCACGGATGACCTTCGTCGACATCGCCGGGCTGGTGAAGGGCGCGTCGAAGGGCGAGGGCCTGGGCAACCAGTTCCTCGCCAACATTCGCGAGACCGATGCCATCGCCCATGTCCTGCGCTGTTTCGAGGACGGCGACGTGACCCATGTCGATGGTCGCGTCGATCCGATCGCGGATGCCGAGGTGATCGAGACCGAGCTGATGCTCGCCGATCTGGAGTCGGTCGAGAAGCGTCTGCAGAACATCACCCGCAAGGTGCGGGGCGGCGACAAGGAGGCGGTCCAGCAGGAGCGTCTTCTGAAGGCGGCGCAGGCCATGCTGGAGGAAGGCAAGCCCGCCCGCCTGGTCGAAGTCTCCGACGAGGATGCGAAGGCGTGGAAGATGCTGCAGCTCCTGACGACGAAACCCATTCTCTACGTCTGCAACGTCGACGAGGGCTCGGCCGCGACCGGCAACGCCCATTCCGCCCGCGTGGCCGAGATGGCGGAAGAGCAGGGGGCGGCCCATGTCGTCATCTCCGCCCAGATCGAGGAAGAGATCGCCCAGCTCGATGCCGAGGAGGCGGCGATGTTCCTCGAGGAGATGGGGCTGGAGGAGGCGGGTCTCGACCGTCTGATCCGTGCGGGTTACCAGCTTCTGGGGCTTCAGACCTATTTCACCGTCGGCCCGAAGGAGGCCCGTGCCTGGACGATCCGCAAGGGTACGCTCGCGCCCCAGGCTGCCGGCGTCATCCACGGGGATTTCGAACGCGGCTTCATCCGGGCCGAGACGATCGGCTACGACGACTATGTTTCGCTGGGCGGTGAGGCGGGCGCGAAGGACGCGGGCAAGATGCGGGTCGAGGGCAAGGGCTACGAGGTGAAGGACGGCGACGTCCTGCATTTCCTGTTCAACGCCTGACGGCACTGTTCTCCTTTTCCGTCTGCCGGGCGGATTGCGGAAGGCCTGGCGATGCTGCGCGGGTTTCCGTTCAGGATGACGCGCGAGCCCATGCCTGTCGCGTCGGCCCGTTTCCCGACGGAGGCATCGGCTGGTTCGGGCGGGAACGTGGTCGGCCATCGGCAATAGACCGCGTGATCCCCGCGACCCTGCGGACGCCGCCGGTCCGCGGCGCCCCCAGGGCGGCGCCATGTGCCACGGGAGCCCGTGCGCTCACCCGGACGCTGGCGCCCTCGACATCCGGGCTCCAAGGTTCGGTGCGGGCAGCACGCGCCGGGACCCCGTTTCTGCCCTTGCGAGCCGCGGGATCAGCCGATAGACGGGTCAGCGGAGACGTGGCCGAGTGGTCGAAGGCGCTCCCCTGCTAAGGGAGTAGGCGGGAAACCGTCTCGAGGGTTCGAATCCCTTCGTCTCCGCCACCTCGCCTGCGGGCTGAAAAAATCCATAACATTCAGATGGTTGTGTGTCCCTGTGGTTTTTTACCACACCTGTTCACCACACCTCTATTCCACACATTCTCGCAAGTGCGCCACAGTCGTTTCATTTGCAACGATATGCTGTTCGACTTGTTTCAGGTCCTGCAGGCTCCAACAACGATTCACGCCCTCCCAAAGCATATTCGCCATATGCTGTGATCGGAGCAAAAAAGCCGGGACAAGCTAGGCTCATCCCGGCGTTGGTTCGGTCTAGTCCGTCATGTCGTCTCTAGGCTTGACGAAGTAGACACTCGGTCCTGGGTTTCCTCTTCGATCTGGTGCGAACGCCCATGCGATCGCCCATCCTTGGAGGTGTTGGCTGCGATTGCCCTGAGCAGCTCGTTGTTCTCGATCTGGAGAGCGAGGCTCCCTGCCAGCACGATCACAGATAGTGACCCGCCGACCATGAAGCTGAGGCTGAACCACCTGTCCTCGGGTGTCATCCCATTCATGATTGCCATGAAGCCCACAACGAGGATGCAAGCAAGGGCGATGGCGCAGCTGAAGAGGAAGGTGGTCTTGTAGATGGCAATGATCATTCGAAGCATCTGGCTACCCTCCTCACATGATGTGCCCGGTTTGGCCCGCGTGGTGCGGACGGCTCATGGTCGCCGCTATGCGATAGACCGACCGTTCTGAGATACCCAACTGGGCGGCTGCCTGTCGCTTGGTCACGCCAGACGCCAGGAGCGAAAGTGTCCGTCGTCAGATGATTTGGGACATGCGGGCCGTGTGACGAGCGGAGGCTCTG
>WVSO01000050.1 GCA_015689745.1 Rhodobacterales bacterium HKCCSP123
CCAGCGCGGCTTGCGCCGCTGACCCCCTGCCCCTCTGGCAGGCGCGCGGCGACCGCTGGGCGCGCTGCGTCGCCGCCGCCGAAGCCGCGGCTCCCGCTCCCGCGGAGTGACGATGCGCATCGCCATCCTGAACCCCAACTCCACCGACGCGATGACGCAGGACATGGTCGCCATCGCGCGGGCCGCACTGCCCTCGGCGACCGAGATCGTCGGCCTGACCAACGAGGCCGGACCGCCCGCGATCCAGGGCGAGGCCGACGCCATCGCCTGCATGCCGGGCCTTCTGTCCCTTGCCGCCTCGCCGGCCGCGGCCGGTGCCGATGCCGTGGTGATCGGCTGCTTCGACGACACCGGCCTTGCCGACCTGCGCGCGGGGCTTGGCCGCCCCGTGGTCGGCCTCGGCGAGGCGGGCATGATCGCGGCGACGCTGGCCGCGCCGCGCTTCGCGGTCCTGACCACGACCGGGGGCTCGGTTCCCGTGATCGCCGCCAACATCGCGGCCATGGGCCTTGGCACCCGCTGCGACGGGGTGCGGGCCTCGGGCATTCCCGTGCTCGACCTGCAGGACCGGGTGCCCGATCTGCGCGCCGCCCTGGCCGGGCTTGCGGCGGAGACCGGATGCGGCGCCATCGTTCTGGGCTGCGCTGGCATGGGGCGGCTCGCGGGCGACCTGGCGGGACCCGGCCTGCCGGTCCTGATCGAGCCCGTTCGTGCGTCGGTCTGGCTTGCGGCCTCGGTCCTGCGCGCCGCGGTGCTCCAGGGCGGGACGGCCCCTGCCCTCCCCGCCTAGACCGGGAGCGCGCGCTATCTCTTCAACCTGACGACGGCATCGACCTCGACCGCCGCGTTGCCGGGCAGACCGGCCACGCCGACGGCGGTGCGCGCGTGCCAGCCATTCTCGCCGAACAGCGCGATGAAAAGGTCCGTCGCGCCGTCGATGACCCTGGGCGACTGCCCGAACCCCGGCACGCAGTTCACGAACCCGCCGAGCCGCAGGACGCAATCCACCCGGTCGAGATCGCCCTCCGCCGCCTCCCTCAGACGGTAGAGGAGGTTGAGGGCGCAGATCTCGGCCGCCTTGCGCGCCGCCGCCACGGCCTCGGGCCTGTCCTCGACCGGCCCCGTCAGGGTGACGGCCCCGTTCCATTCGCAGATCTGGCCGGACAGGTACACGACCGCCCCGTCGCGGCGAAAGGGCAGGAACCTGCCGCGCGGCGCCCAGTCGGGCGGCAGGGCAAGCCCCAGGGCCGCCAGTTTGTCCATCACGCGCATGCGCGTTCGCTCCACGCTCTCCGGGGGGTCGCCGGCGACCCGCCTCATCGCCCGATCTGTCACCGCATACGCCGCCGCAGACAAGCCCCGCTGCGCATCCTGCAACAGGACATACACCCCGCAGGGCACCGCACCGGACCGGGCCCGGTCCGGCCCGAAGGTTGAACCTGGCGCCCGAGGCATTAGCGTTAGGGCATGTTTGACAAAGAGAACGGCACCCGCCCGAACCAGGAGTCCGATCACTTCAACCGCCTTGCCGCAGGGGTTCACGACGACCCGTTCGCGGTGCTCGGCCCCCATCCCGGAGCGGACGGCAGGCAGACCCTGACCGTCTTCCTGCCCGGCGCCTCGAAGGTCACGGCCCTCCGTGGCGACGCCGGTGAAAGGGCGCTCGATCCGGTCTCCGGACATCCCGGCGTCTTCCGGGCCGAGATCCCCGACGACACCGCCTACCGCCTGCAGGCGACGCTTGGGGACGGCAGCAGCTGGACCTTCGAGGACGCCTACAGGTTCGGCCCCGTGCTGGGCGAGATGGACGACCACCTGATCGGCGAAGGCACGCATGGCCGGCTCTGGGAGGTGCTCGGGGCGCATGTGATCGAGCACGAGGGCGTCACGGGCACCCATTTCGCCGTCTGGGCGCCGAACGCGCGGCGCGTTTCGGTCGTCGGGGCCTTCAACGGCTGGGACGGCCGGCGCCATCCCATGCGCCGCCGCGCCGCGACCGGCACCTGGGAGATCTTCCTGCCCGGCATCGGCGAGGGAGTGGCCTACAAGTACGAGATCCTCGGACCCGACGGGGCCTTGCAGCCGCTCAAGGCCGACCCGGTCGGCTTCGGCTCCGAGCATCCGCCGGGCAACGCCTCGGTCGTGCGCGACATTCGCGGCTACGGCTGGACGGATGACGACTGGATGGCGACGCGCGGCGCGCGCAGCGACCGGGCCGCGCCGATCTCGATCTACGAGGTGCATCTCGGCTCGTGGCGACGGAAGGACGGCGGGCGCCCGATCTCCTACCGCGAGGCGGCCGAAGAGCTGGTGGACTACGCCGCCGGCATGGGCTTCACCCATCTCGAGCTGATGCCGGTCAGCGAATACCCGTTCGACGGCTCATGGGGGTATCAGCCCGTCGGCCTCTACGCGCCCACGGTCCGCCACGGCCCCCCGCACGAGTTCCGCGACCTCGTCGATGCCGCGCACCGAAAGGGTCTTGGCGTCATCCTCGACTGGGTGCCGGGTCATTTCCCGACCGATCCGCACGGGCTGGGCCGGTTCGACGGGACGGCGCTCTACGAGCACGCCGATCCGAAGGAGGGGTTTCACCAGGACTGGAACACGCTGATCTACAACTACGGCCGGACCGAAGTCCGGAACGTCCTCGTCGCCAACGCCCTCTACTGGCTCGAGGAATACCACGTTGACGGCCTGCGCGTGGATGCCGTCGCCTCGATGCTCTACCGTGACTACAGCCGGGCCGAGGGCGAATGGGTGCCCAACCGGGACGGCGGGCGGGAGAACTACGAAGCGATCGACATGCTGCGCGAGATGAACTCCGCCACCCACGGTGCCCATCCCGGCATCATGACCCTGGCCGAGGAAAGCACCGCCTATCCCGGCGTGTCGCGGCCCGTGGATGCGGGTGGGCTCGGCTTCGGGTTCAAGTGGAACATGGGCTGGATGAACGACACGCTCGGGTACATCCGCAAGGACCCTGTCCATCGCCGGTATCACCATCACCAGATGACCTTCGGCCTGACCTATGCCTTCTCGGAGAATTTCGTGCTGCCGATCAGCCATGACGAGGTGGTGCACGGCAAGGGCTCGATGCTGGGCAAGATGCCCGGCGGGGCCGACGAGCGCTTTGCCAACCTGCGGGCCTATTACGGGTTCATGTGGGGGCATCCGGGCAAGAAACTGCTCTTCATGGGGCAGGAGTTCGGACAGCAGGCCGAGTGGAACCACGCGGGCGAATTGGACTGGCGCGCGCTCGAGGATCCGAGGCATCGCGGGATGCAGCGCCTGGTGAGCGATCTGAACGCGCTCTACCGTGGCGAACCGGCGCTTCACGAGCGCGACGCCGAACCGGACGGCTTCCAGTGGATCGAGGCGGACGATGCCGCCAACTCGGTCTACGCCTGGATCCGCCGTGGCGGGCCCGACGCCCCCAACGTGGTCGTCTTGTGCAATTTCACCCCGGTCGAACGCCCGGCCTACCGGGTCGGACTGCCCATGGCGGGTGTCTGGCGCGAGGCGCTGAACACCGATGCCGGGATCTACGGCGGACGGGACCGCGGCAACCTTGGCAAGGTCGAGGCCGTCGCCCGTCCGCACCAGGGCCAGGCCGCGCAGGCCGAGATCACCCTGCCGCCGCTCTCGGCGGTTTTCCTGGTGCACGACGGCTGACCGCCGTTGCAGAGGCCCCCTCGGGGCCGCGCGGGCCGCACGGGCGGCGCACCATTCAGCATGACGCAGAACGACAAGGACCTGACCATGTCTCTGAAGGACAGCATCACATTCATCGACGAGGTGGCCCGGCGCGAGGCCGATGACGCGCGCCAGGCGCTCACGGCCGCGACAAGCAGTTTCGAGGCCGAGCGCGAGATCGCGCAGAGGCTGGGCGGGCGGCCGGAGGGGGATCTTGCCCTCTTCGGCTTCTGGACACCGGAACTTCTGGATGCGCGTGTGCCCTCCGGCGACATCTTCCTCGAGGTGCTGCGCCCCACCGGGCCGGTCGACCTGACCCGCGCCCACCAGGACGTGCGCTTCGAGCGCGCCTTTGTCCCCGTGATCCGCGAGGAGGCCTATTGCTTCACCGCGGTGAAGGGCCTTCGGGCGGGCAGCCGCGATGTCCTCGGCGATTTCTACGCGCTGACCTGGCGCGACGCGGAGGACTGCTGGCACCGTATCCTCGACCCGCTGGCGGCCTCGCTGCCCTTCGGCGTCATGGCGCCCGCCGAGCTTTACGACCTGGACGCGATGCAGGCGGGCCGGGGCGATGCGGCCTATTTCGAGGCGCTGAAGGGCGAGGTGCCCCACAAGTTCGGACCGCCCTCGAACATTCTTCAGATCCACGTCCCGACGGCGACGGCGGGCGGCACGCTGGCCAGCCTCACGCGGCATTACCAGCGGCTTGCCGAACGGGTGGCGCGCGACCTGCCGCTGGAACCGGCCGACCGGCTGTTCCTCGGCTATGACGCGGTGCAACTGCTGCCGGTGGAACCCACCACCGTCTACGAAGCCGGTCCCGACTTCTGGGAGGAACGCGACGCGGAGGCCGACAGCGTGACCGTCTCGCTGCTCAGGCCCGACACGACCAACTGGGGCTACGACATCGTCATTTCCGGCATGGCCGCGGTGAACCCGGTGCTGCTGGAAACGGGACGGCCCGACGAGCTTGTCGACCTGGCCGAGACACTTCACACCTTCCCCTCCGGGCCGAAGAAACTGATCCTCGACGTGGTTTTCGGCCATTCCGACAACCAGGGGCTGAAGGCGCTGAACGGGCACTATTTCGCCGGGCCGAACATGTACGGCCAGAACCTCGCCTACCAGAACACCGCCGTACGGGCGATCCTGCTGGAAATGCAGCGGCGCAAGGTGAATTTCGGCGCGGACGCGGTGCGGGTGGACGGCGCGCAGGACTTCAAATGGTGGGACGCCGCCGCCCAGACCCTGCGCCACGACGACGCCTACCTGCAATCCATGGCCGATATCGTGCAGGAGGTCGCGGGGACCGCGTATCGGCCCTGGTTCATCTTCGAGGACGGCCGCCCCTGGCCGGAAGAGGATTGGGAGCTGTCCTCCTCCTACCGCGCGGTGATCGAGAGCCAGCGCGACGATGACGTCTTCCAGTGGGGGCCGCTGACCTTCGCGCATAACACGCCGTTCCTCTACACCTTCTGGCTGTCGAAATACTGGCGCATCCGCGAGATGGTGGAGGTCGGCGAGAACTGGATCTCGGGCACCTCGAACCACGACACGCTGCGCCGGGGCACACAGGTCAGCCCCAAGCTCAACGTCAACACGCGGCTGGGCCGCACCCGGATGGAGATCCTCGACAAGGCCTATGACAACCCGGCGGTGCATGTGCTGACCTATGCCGCGCTGCCGGGCGTGCCGATGGATTTCCTCAACGCGATGGCGCGCGCCTCCTGGGGGTTCATCCGCAATCAGGATGACCGCTACGGCGTGAAGGTCGTGGCCGAGGAGGCGATCAGCCTCAAGTGGCAGGTGGACGAATACAGCTACTCGGTCCCCGCCAATTTCCAGCGCCTCAAGGCGCTTGGCTTCGGGACGCGCGAGGAACTGGCGCGCTTCTTCGAGTTTCTCCCGGCGCTGGTCGAGGTGACCGAATACGACCTCGACGAGATCGCGAGCCTGCTGAACGCCTCCGAGCCGCCGCTGGCGGGGCCGGAGTTCTCGGTGGCAAGCCTGAAACGGATCGCGCGGGCCTGGATGGACGACATGCACGACTATTGCAACGTCGCCAATTCGCTCCCGTCGCTCGACCCCGAGCAGGCCGAGTTCTGCCTTGCCCTGCGCAACTTCCGGCGGGCGCGGCCCTGGCTGGGCAAGAACCATGGCCCGAAGGACCGCTTCGACTACGTCCAGCCGATCGACGGGCGCACGATCTTCACCTCGCTCCGGCATGGGCCGAAGGGCGAGCAGGTCTTCGCCGTCTGCCACATGGAGGGCAAGCCCCTGGACGATATCGACCCGCTGACGCTTCCGGTGCCGGGGATCGACGGGTTCGGCTGGCGCCTTGCGCTCAGGACGCCCTCGATCGGGTCGGATTACATCGGCGGGCCGATCACGCTGAAGGACTCGATGGCGCTGGTCTACGAGCGGACGGCCTGACGGCACGGCGGGCGCCCCGTTCGGGCACGCGGCGCTTGACGCCCCGCCGCACGCGGCCGATTGAGGGCGGGACAGGCCCGCCGCGATGACGGGCCAAGAGATGGAGGGGCGCTGCCATGTTCGACCTGTTGATCCGGGGCGCGACCCTGCCCGATGGCAGGACCGGTCAGGACATCGCCGTCCGCGACGGACGCATCGCCGAGGTGGAGCCCGGCATCACCGCCGAAGCGCGCGAGGTGATCGAGGCGGACGGCCACCTTCTGAGCCCGCCTTTCGTCGATGCGCATTTCCACATGGACGCGACCCTGTCGCTGGGCCTGCCGCGGATGAACGTCTCGGGCACGTTGCTCGAGGGGATCGCGCTCTGGGGCGAGCTGCGCCCGACGCTGACGCGCGAGGCCGTGGTGGAGCGCGCGCTGCGCTATTGCGACCTGGCCGTGTCCAAGGGGCTGATGGCGGTGCGCAGCCATGTGGACGTGTCCGACCCCGCGCTCGTCACCGTCGAGGGGCTGCTCGAGGTGCGCGAGCGCGTCGCGCCCTATCTCGACCTGCAACTCGTGGCCTTTCCGCAGGACGGCTTCTACCGCTGCCCCGACGCCGAGGCCGCGCTGACCCGCGCGCTCGACATGGGCGTCGACGTGGTCGGCGGCATCCCCCATTTCGAGCGCACGATGGAGGAGGGGCGCGCCTCGGTCGAGGCGCTCTGCCGGATCGCCGCCGAGCGCGGCCTGATGGTCGACATGCATTGCGACGAGACCGACGACCCCCTGTCGCGCCATGTCGAGACGCTCGCCGCCCAGACCGTGCGCTTCGGGCTGCAGGGGCGCGTCGCGGGCTCGCACCTGACCTCGATGCATTCGATGGACAATTACTATGTCTCCAAGCTCCTGCCGCTGATGGCCGAGGCGGGAATGGCCGCGATCCCCAATCCGCTGATCAACATGATGCTGCAGGGCCGCCACGACACCTACCCCAAGCGGCGCGGCCTGACGCGCATTCCCGAACTGCTGGCGCAGGGCATCCCGGTGGCGCTGGGGCAGGATTGCGTGCTCGACCCGTGGTATTCCATGGGCACGGGCGACCTGCTCGACGTGGCGCATATGGCCGTCCACGCCACGCAGATGGGCTCGGCCGCCGACAAGCGGGTGCTGTTCGACGCGGTGACCACGGTGCCCGCCCGCATCCTCGGGCTCGAGGGCTACGGGCTGGAGCCCGGCTGCCATGCCGACCTGGTGCTTCTGCAGGCCCGCGACACCGCCGAGGCGATCCGGCTCAGGCCCAACCGGCTCAAGGTCATCCGCCGCGGAAAGGTCATCGCCGAGACCCCGCCCGAGCGCACGCGCCTGTCGCTCGAGGGGCGGCCGGGCGGCGTGGACCCGGCGGAGTACGTGCCACGGGCGGCGTCCTGAAATCCGGAATTGCACAAATCGGATGCAATCGCCGCTTCCCTGAGCGGAAAACTTGCAGTCAACCTTTCGGAATCGCCCTGCCCGCTCGACTGTGGGCACGGGCCGGGAAAGGCTGCGGCGTCACGCATATCCGCGAGAATCGTCCGCCAACAGGGAGACCATGCCATGACACGCTTTCACATGAACCGCCGCCGCCTGCTTCAGACGGGCGCAGCGCTCGGCGCGACCACGCTTGCCGCGCCCTCGATCCTGCGCGCGCAGGGCGGCCCGGTGCGGGTCGCGGGCATCCATGCCTCGCCGGTCGAGAACGCCTGGAACTCGGTCCTGCATGCCGCGATGGTGGCCGCCGATGCCGAGGGCGCGATCGAGTACACCTTCTCCGAAGGCGTCTCGGGCACCGATTATCCGCGCGCGATGCGCGAATACGCGGAAGCGGGCAACCTGCTGATCGTGGGCGAATCCTACGCCGTCGAACGCGAGGCGCGCCAGGTCGCCGCCGACTATCCCGACACCGCCTTCCTCATGGGCTCGTCGGGCGAGGCCTCGGGCGACAATTTCGGCGTCTTCGGCACCTGGAACTGGGAAGCCGCCTATCTCGCGGGGATGCTGGCGGGCCGGATGACGCAGACCGGCATTTTCGGCTCGGTCGGGGCCATCCCGATCCCCGAGGTCAACATGCTGATCAACGGCTTCGCCGACGGCGTCGCCCGCACCAACCCCGACGCGCAGCACCTTGTCAGCTTCATCGGCACCTTCTTCGATCCGCCGCAGGCGCGCGAGGCGGGGCTGGCCCAGATCGACGCGGGCGCCGACATCCTCTTCGGCGAGCGGATCGGCACCGCCGACGCCGCGCAGGAGCGTGGCATCCCCGCGATCGGCTCGCTGATCGACTACACGCCGCGCTACCCCGAGACGGTCTTCGCCAACGCGCTCTGGTCGTTCCGTCCGCTGGTCGACACCGCGCTGGCCGATGCCGTCGCGGGCAACCCTGTGGGCAAGAACTACACCCCGCTGAGCCTGATGAAGGATGGCGGCAACGACATCTCCTACGTGCCCGAGATGGTGCCCGCCGACGCCATCGCCGAGATGGAAGAGGTGCGCGCGGCCATCATGGCCGGCGAATTCGAAGTGCCGCGCAACTTCGACGAGCCCGCCTGATGGGTCACGGCAAGGGTAAGTGTCCCGCCCCCTGCGGGGGGCGGGTGTGACGCGCGTTCTGGAACTCGACGGGATCACGAAGCGCTTCGGGTCCACGCTGGCCAATGACAACGTCTCGCTCCACCTGGAGCGGGGCGAGGTCGTGGCGCTCCTGGGCGAGAACGGCGCGGGCAAGACGACGCTCATGTCGATCCTCTTCGGCCATTACACCGCCGACGCGGGCGAGGTGCGCGTCGAGGGGCAGGCCCTGCCGCCCGGCAAGTCGCGCGCCGCGATCCGCGCGGGCGTCGGCATGGTGCACCAGCATTTCGCGCTGGCCGCAAACCTGACGGTTCTGGAAAACGTGATGACGGGGACGGAACCGCTCTGGCGGCCACGCTCGGACCGGTCCGCCGCGCGCCGCCGCCTCGCCGATCTCTCCGAGCGGTTCGGCCTGCCGGTCGACCCCGAGGCGCGCGTCGCCGATCTGTCGGTCGGAGAGCGGCAAAGGGTCGAGATCCTCAAGGCGCTCTACAACGAGGCGCGCATCCTCATCCTGGACGAGCCCACCGCCGTGCTGACCACCCAGCAGGCCGAGCGCCTGTTCGCGACCCTGCGCGAGATGGCGGCCAAGGGCCTGTCGATCATCTCCATCTCGCACAAGCTGAACGAGGTCATGTCGGCCTCGGACCGGGTCGTCGTGCTGCGCGGGGGCCGCGTGGTGGCCGAACGCCGGACGCGCGAGACGACGAAGGAAGAGCTTGCCGAACTGATGGTCGGCCGCGCGGTCGAGCGCCCCAAGCGCCCCCCGGCCCATCCGGGCGAGGTGCTGCTCGAGGCGCGCGACATCCACCTGTCGGGCCGCGGTGGCACGGCGCTGAACGGCGTCACCTTCCGCCTGCGCGCGGGCGAGACACTGGGCATCATCGGGGTTTCGGGCAATGGCCAGACGACGCTGGCCGGTGTCGTCTCGGGGCTGTACCCGCCCGACGGCGGCAGCCTCGAGATCAGGGGCGCGCCGCTCGCCCGCCATGACGTCGCCGGCGTCATCGACGCAGGGATCGGCCGCATCCCCGAGGATCGCCACGCCGAGGGCGTTCTGGGCGACATGGCGACATGGGAAAACGTCGTTCTCGAACGGCTCTGGTCGCCCGAGTTCTCGCGCCGCGGCATCGTGCGGCGGGGGGCGGCGCGGGCGGCGACGGCGCGGCTTTTGTCCGATTACGACGTGCGCGGCGCGCAGGTCGACGGGCGCGTGCGGCTCTTGTCGGGGGGCAACATGCAGAAGCTGATCCTCGGCCGCGTGATGGAGGCCGACCCCTCGATCATCGTCGCCGCACAACCCAGCCGCGGCCTTGACGAAGGGGCCATCGCGGGCGTGCACCGCCGCCTGATCGAGGCGCGCGACCGCGGCGCGGGCATCCTGCTGATCTCGGAAGACCTCGACGAGGTCATCGCGCTGTCGGACCGCATCCGCGCCATCGTCGGCGGGCGGCTTTCGCCCGCGATCCCTGCGGAACGTGCGGATGCGCGGCTTCTGGGGCTCATGATGGCGGGCGACTGGGCCACCGCCGCAGAGATCGAGCGGCAGGAGGAGGCGGCCCATGCGCTTTGAACGCCGCGAGCAAAGCTCGGTCGCGCTGACCGTCATGGCGCCCGTCGCGGCGATCCTGGCCGCCCTTGTCATGGCGGGCGTACTGATCGCCATCGCGGGGGCCAATGCCTTCGAGGCCTACGGGCTGATCCTGCGCGGCGCCTTCGGCTCGCGCCTTGGCATCACCGAGACGCTGACGCGCGCGACGCCGCTGATCCTGACCGGGCTGGCGGCCGCCGTCGCCTTTCGCGCGCGGCTGTGGAACATCGGCGGCGAAGGGCAGCTCTACATGGGCGCGCTGGCGATCACGGCCTTCGGCCTTCTGCCCGGCATCGCGGGGGCGCCCGCACCGGTGGCGATCCTCGCCTGCCTCATCGTCGGCGCGCTGGCGGGGGCGGCGCTGCTGCTCGGTCCGGTCTTCCTCAAGCTGCGCTTCGGGGTGGACGAGGTGGTGACGACGCTTCTGTTGAATTTCGTGGCCATCCTTTTCGTCTCGATGATGATCGAGGGGCCGCTGCGCGACCCGCTGGCCTTCGGCTGGCCGCAATCGGTGCCGGTGCCCGACGCGGCCCTTCTGCCGCAACTGGTGGAGCGCTCGCGCCTGCACGCGGGCCTGCTGATCGCGCTGCTGCTGGCCGTCGCGGTCTGGTGGGTGCAGTCGCGCACCGTCTTCGGGATGCACTCCCGCGCCACGGGTCTGAACGCGCGCGCGGCGGCCTTCGCGGGCGTGCCGCTGGGCCGCACGCTGGCGATGGTCGCCTGCCTGTCAGGGGGGCTTGCCGGGCTGGCGGGCGCGATCGAGGTGATGGGGGTGAAGGGCTATGTCACCACCGACCTGTCGCCGAGTTTCGGCTATTCCGGCATCGTCATCGCCATGCTGGCCAACCTCAACCCGATCGGGGTGATCGGGGCCGCGCTCTTCTCGGCGGTGATGTTCGTCGGCGCCGACTCGATGAGCCGCGCGCTCGGCATCCCCTCCTACATCGCGGATGTCACCGTGGCCCTGTCGCTTCTGACGATGCTCGTCGCCCTTTTCCTCACGCAATACAGGATCCGGCGATGAGCGCGGTTCTCGACATCCTCGCCTCGGTCGGCATGTGGGAGGCGGTGCTGCGCATCGCGACGCCCTTCATCCTCGGCACGCTGGGCGTGCTGCTGTGCGAGCGGGTGGGCGTGCTGAACCTCGGGATCGAGGGGATCATGACCTTCGGCGCGATGATCGGCTGGCTGACGGTCTACTCGGGCGGCAGCCTCTGGGCCGGGCTGGCCGCGGCCGCCCTCTGCGGGGCGATGTTCGGCCTGCTGCATGCGTCGATGACGGTGAACCTCGGCCTCAGCCAGCATGTGACGGGGCTTGGCATCACGCTCTTCGCGTCGAGCTTTTCCTATTACGTCTTCCGCCTCGCGGTGCCCACCTCGACCTCGCCGCCCACGGTCGAGCCGTTCCGCCCGCTGGCCATTCCGGGCCTCTCCGACATCCCCTTCCTCGGCCCGGTGCTCTTCAACCAGACGGCGCCCACCTACCTCGCGCTGGCCCTCGTGGTCGTGCTGGCCTGGGTGCTCTACCGCACGCCGCTGGGGCTTGCGATCCGGATGACGGGCGAGAACCCGCACGCGGTCGATGCGCAGGGGATCGACCCGATCTGGCTGAGGATCGGGACGATCATGGCGGGCTCGGCGCTGATGGGGCTGGCGGGGGCCTTCCTGACGCTGGCGGCCTTCAACTCCTTCTTCCCGACGATGGTGCAGGGGCGCGGCTGGATCTGCATCGCGCTTGTCGTCTTCGCGCTCTGGCGTCCGGGGCGGGCGCTGATCGGGGCGATCCTCTTCGCCTTCTTCGACGCCTTCCAGCTCAGGCTCCAGACGGTCGTCGACGGCGTGCCCTACCAGCTGTTCCTGATGCTGCCCTACCTGCTGTCGATCCTCGCCCTCGTGGTGATGGCCCGCAAGGCGCGGGTGCCGCAGGCGCTGATGCAGCCCTACCGGCGGGGCGAGCGGTAACGGGGCCTCAGGCCATCGCGGCCTGCACGCCGCGCAGCGCCGGGTAGAGCGCGCGATATCCTGCCAGCCTGCGCGCAAGGCGGTCGGCCCGCGCGGCATCGGGGTCGAACCAGCGGCGCACCGGCGGCTTCGTCATCACCCCGGCGATGTCGCGGTCGCCCGATGCGACGCAGGCCAGCCGTGCGGCCCCGAGCGCCGGGCCGATATCGGCACCGTCACTGCGCCCGAGGCGGCATCCGGTGACATCGGCGATGGTCTGCATCAGGAAATCGCTGCGCGTGCCGCCGCCGATGGCGAGCAGCGCGCCCGGCACCGGCCCCGCCGCCGAGAGCGCGGCAATGGCGTCGGCGAAGCTGAAGGCGACGGCTTCGACCACCGCGCGCATGAGGGCGCCGGGTGTCGTCGTCTCGCCAAGGCCGGCGAAGCCGCCGCGGATCTCGGTGTCGCCATGGGGCGTCCGCTCGCCCGTCAGGTAGGGCAGGAACAGCGGGCCGGGCTCGGCCGCCTCCGCCTCGGCCAGCAGCACCTCGATCGGGCGGCCGAGAAGACCGGCGAGCCAGGCGATGGGCCGCGCCCCGTTGAGCATCGCGGCCATCTGGAACCAGTGGCCCGGCATGGTGTGGGCATAGGCGTGGATGCGGCTTTCGGGGTTCGGCCGGTAGCTGTCGGTGGTGACGAAGAGCTGCCCCGAGGTGCCGAGCGAAATGAACCCGTCCCCGTCGCTGACCGCCCCGATGCCCACCGCACCCGCCGCCGCGTCCCCTGCCCCCGCCGCGACCGGCAGGCCGGGCGGAAGGCCCAACTCTTCCGCCGTGGCGGGCAAGAGGCGACCGGCGACTTCGGTGCCGTCGCGAACCTCGGGCAGCCAGGCCGCGTCGGTCGCGCTGATCTCGCAGAGCCGGGGCGACCAGCCGCGCGCGCGCTGGTCGAACCAGGACGTGCCCGCCGCGTCCGAGGGGTCGGTGATGCAGCCGCCATGCAGGCGCAGGCCGATGTAATCCTTGGGCAGGAGCACATGGGCGATGCGGGAATGGACCGCGGGCTCGTGCCGCGACAGCCAGAGGAGCTTGGGCGCCGTGAAGCCCGCCATCGGCGGCACGCCCGAGATCATCCCGACCTCCGGCTCGGCCCCCGCCATCGCGGCGCATTCGGCCGTGGCGCGGGCGTCGTTCCAGAGGATGACGGGCCGCACGGGGCGCAGCGAGGCGTCAAGCAGAACCGCACCATGCATCTGCCCCGACAAGCCGATGCCCCTGAGCCCGGCGCGCAGATCGGGGTCGAGGGCCGCCACGGCCGCGCGCACCGCCACCCACCATGCCTCGCACGTCTGCTCGCTGGCGCCGTCGAAGGGGTGCGACACGTCCAGCGGCGCCGAGGAGGTGGCAAGCACGTCTCCCCCGGGCCCGAGGATGCAGGTCTTGACCGCCGAGGTGCCGAGATCGAGCCCCAGATACATGTGCCGTCCTTTCGTCCTGCCGATTGCACGTCTGCCTATTGGCGTGCCGTCCTTCACCGCATACACATCATCGGCCTCCGATGCACGGCTACCAAACGGCCCGCCGTGGGAAGTGCAAGAAAAATCTTTACTCGCGTCATGTTTTGCGGGTTCTCATAGGGGGCGGTCAGGGGAAAGGCCCGATCCGGCCGGCGTGACGAGGGGAGGCCGAGACATGAGTGAGCACAAGATCCGCAACATGGAGGAGTTCGCCGCGCTGAGCGGTCTCTCCCGGCCCACCGTCTCGAAGTACTTCAACGACCCCGGCAGCGTGCGCCCGACCACCCGCAAGCGAATCGAGGACGCGCTGGAGCGCTACGACTTCCGCCCGAACATCTACGCGATGAACCAGAACCGCAGCCTGACGAAGAATGTCGGGATCGTGGTGCCCTACCTTGCCGACCCGTTCTTCGCCGAGATCGCGCGGATCATCGAACTGCGCTGCATCGAGGCGGGGTTTTCGCCCATCCTCTACAGCGCGCATGGCGAGCAGAAGCTCGAGAAGGAGATCCTCGAGGGGCTGACGGCGCTGAAGCCCGCCGGCGTCTTCCTGGCGCCGCTTGGACGGCTGTCGGACCGCGGCGCGATCGAACGCTTCTGCCGTGACGTGCCGACCGTCCTGTTCGACAGCAACATCGAGGACATGGGCGAAGCCTTTGTCGGATCTGACAATTTCAGCTTCGTGCAGCAGACGGTCGAATACCTGTGCCGCACCGGCGCCCCGCCCTGTTTCTTCGAGATGCGCACCCCGGCGAACCCCAACGCGAACAAGCGGCGCAAGGCCTACCTGCAGATCATGGATGCCGCGGGGCTGGAGCCGCATGTCATCAAGGTCGACGGCGAGGGCTGGGGCTTCGAGGAGATCGGGCGCCGCGGCGCGCATGAGGTCATCGCCACGGGACGGTTGCCGACCGACACGGTGCTCTGCTCGAACGACCGACTCGCCATCGGGTTCCTGTCGGCCTGCTACGAGCGCGGACTGCGCGTGGGCCGGGGCGATGGCTGTGCGATTCGCGTCGCCTCGCACGACGATCACCCCTTCTCGCGCTTCACCTGCCCGTCGCTCACGACGGCCGCGCACGAGTACGAGGCGGTGGCCGACAAATGCATGAACACGTTGTTTTCACTGATCGAAGCGGGCGGACGCTTCGCCGCCCGGGAGGAGACTCTGATCCCCGCACGGCTCATCCTGCGGGCTTCCGCGTGATCCTTAATTAACGCGCGTAAAGTTTTTTGTTGACGCGCGGAAGGATTGGAGCGTAGCCTTCCGGGACATAACATCCAAACCAGGGAGGATACGGATGTCCCCGAAAACCGTGCTTCGCACGTCCTCTGCGCTCGCGCTCTGTGCATTTGCCGGCGCCGCCGCAGCCCAAGACACCACCATCACCATCGCGACCGTGAACAACGGCGACATGATCCGGATGCAGGGCTACACCGACCTGTTCACGGAGCAGACCGGCATCGCCGTGGAATGGGTCACGCTGGAAGAGAACGTTCTGCGCCAGCGCGTCACCACCGACATCACCACCAACGGCGGCCAGTTCGACATCATGACGATCGGCATGTACGAAACGCCGATCTGGGGTGCGAACGGCTGGCTCATCCCGCTCGACAACCTGTCGGAAGAGTACAACGTCGACGACATCCTGCCCGCCATGCGCGCAGGTCTCAGCCATGACGGCACGCTCTACGCGGCACCGTTCTACGGCGAAAGCTCGATGGTCATGTACCGCACCGACCTGATGGAAGCCGCCGGCCTCGAGATGCCCGCAGCCCCCACCTGGGACTTCATCCGTGAAGCGGCTGCCGCCATGGACAACCCCGAAACCGGCGTCAACGGCATCTGCCTGCGCGGCAAGCCCGGCTGGGGCGAGGGCGGTGCCTTCATCAACGTGACCGCCAACTCCTTCGGCGCCCGCGTCGTGGACGAGAACTGGCAGGCACAGCTCGACAGCGAGGAATGGTCCAACGCGCTGAACTTCTTCGTCAACCTGATGAACGACTACGGCCCCGACGGCTACGCCACCAACGGCTTCAACGAGAACCTCTCGCTGTTCCAGCAGGGCCTGTGCGGCATGTGGATCGACGCCACCGTGGCGGCCTCCTTCGTGACCAACCCCACCGACTCGGAAGTGGCTGACTCGGTCGGCTTCGCGCTTGCCCCCGACAATGGCCTGGGCGTGCGGTCGAACTGGCTCTGGGCCTGGGCGCTGGCGATCCCCGCCGGCACGCAGCAGTCCGACGCGGCGCTTCAGTTCATCGAGTGGGCCACCTCGGCCGACTACATCGAACTGGTCGCCGAGAACGAAGGCTGGGCCAACGTTCCCCCGGGCGCGCGCACCTCGCTCTACGAGAACCCCAACTACGCCGAGGTTCCCTTCGCGCAGATGACGCTCGACTCGATCCTGGCGGCCGACCCGAACAGCCCGACGGTCGATCCGGTCCCCTACACCGGCATCCAGTTCATGGCGATCCCCGAATGGGCCGGCTTCTGGACCGAAGTGAGCCAGGAGTTCTCGAACGCCTACGCCGGTCAGCAGACCGTCGACGAGGCCCTGGCCCGCGCCCAGGACATCGTCAACGAGGCGATGGAAGCGGCTGGTTACCAGTAAGCATCCGGCACTGATCGGAAGGCGGCGCCCGCCGCCGCCTTCCACCCCCCTCGTTTTTGCTCCAGCATCACAGTGTCGGTTCACCGGGCCCGAGCGCCTGAACGAAGAGGATTTGCGTCATGGCAACCCAGTCTTCCCGATCAGCAGCAAGGATCATGATGGCCCCCGCGGTCTTCCTGCTTCTTGTCTGGATGCTGGTACCCCTCTGCATGACACTGTGGTTCTCGCTGCGCGATTACCGCCCGCTGCGCGGCGGCGACCTGGGCTTCGTGGGCCTCGAGAACTTCGCGCGCTTCGTCTCGTCCTCGTCCTTCTGGCCGGCCGTCCTGACCACGGTGCTGATCGTGGGCGGCGTGCTCCTGGTCTCGATCATCTTCGGCGTCCTGCTCGCGATGCTGCTGGATCAGCCGATGTGGGGCCAGGGCATTGTCCGCATCCTCGTGATCGCGCCCTTCTTCGTGATGCCGACCGTTTCGGCGCTCGTGTGGAAGAACATGTTCATGGACCCGACGAACGGCGTCTTCGCCCATATCTGGCGCGCCTTCGGGGCCGACCCCGTGGTCTGGCTGACCGATGTTCCGATCCTGTCGCTGATCCTGATCATCTCGTGGCAGTGGCTGCCCTTCGCCACGCTCATCCTTCTGACGGCCTTCCAGTCGCTCGACAGCGAACAGCTCGAAGCGGCCGAAATGGACGGCGCGAACCCGCTGGCGCGCTTCTTCTTCATCGCGCTGCCGCACCTGAGCCGCGCCATCACCATCGTGATCCTGATCCAGACGATCTTCCTGCTGGCTGTCTTCGCCGAGATCTTCGTCACCACCGGCGGCGCCTTCGGGACCCGGACGCTCACCTACCTGATCTACCAGCGCGTGCTGGAAAGCCAGAACGTCGGCCTGGGCTCGGCGGGCGGTGTCTACGCCATCATCCTTGCCAATATCGTCGCGCTCTTCCTGATGCGCATCGTCGGCAAGAACCTGGACCGCTGAGGAGGGACCGACAATGGCACGCGCCGTCACGACACAACGCAAGGCCCTCAACACAGCCGTCGCCTGGACGGTCGGGCTCCTGATCTTCTTCCCGATCCTCTGGACCGTGCTGACCAGCTTCAAGACCGAAGCCGAGGCGATCGCGAACCCGCCCGTCATCCTGTTCTTCGACTGGACGCTGGAAAACTACGGCGTGGTGCAGGAACGTTCGAACTACATGCGCTTCCTGTGGAACTCCGTGATCATCGCGGGGGGCTCCACCCTCCTCGGCGTCCTCATCGCCGTTCCGGCCGCCTGGTCGATGGCCTTCGTGCCCTCGAAGCGGACCAAGGACATCCTTCTGTGGATGCTCTCGACCAAGATGCTTCCCGCCGTGGGCGTGCTCTACCCGATCTACCTGCTCTGCATCCAGCTGGGCGTTCTGGACAACCGCGTCGCCCTCGTCGTGATCCTGATGCTGATCAACCTGCCGATCATCGTCTGGATGCTCTACACCTACTTCCGCGAGATCCCCGGCGAGATCCTCGAAGCCGCGCGGATGGATGGCGCGGGCCTGAAGGAAGAGCTTCTCTACGTCCTGACGCCGATGGCCGTGCCGGGCATCGCCTCGACCATCCTTCTGAACTTCATCCTGGCCTGGAACGAGGCGTTCTGGACCCTGAACCTCACCTCGGTCGATGCCGCGCCGCTCACGGCCTTCATCGCCAGCTACTCCTCACCCGAGGGTCTGTTCTTCGCCAAGTTGTCGGCGGCCTCGACCATGGCCATCGCGCCGATCCTCATCCTCGGCTGGTTCAGCCAGAAACAACTCGTCCGCGGCCTGACCTTCGGCGCCGTCAAGTAGGCCCTCAAGCAGCGACGCGATAGCGCAAAAGGAATACGATCATGGGACGCATCACGCTCGACAAGGTCCGCAAGAGCTTCGGCGAAGTGGAGGTCATCCCCCCGCTGGACCTGACCATTGAGGACGGCGAGTTCGTGGTCTTCGTCGGCCCCTCCGGCTGCGGCAAGTCCACGCTCCTGCGGCTGATCGCGGGGCTCGAGGATGTCTCGGGCGGCGAGATCCGCATCGACGGGCAGGACGCCACGATGGTGCCGCCCGCCAAGCGCGGCCTGGCGATGGTGTTCCAGTCCTACGCGCTCTACCCGCACATGTCGGTCAGGAAGAACATCGCCTTCCCGCTCCGCATGGCCAAGATGGACGCCGCCGAGCAGGAGCGCCGGGTGAAGGCCGCCGCCGACGTGCTGAACCTGACCGACTACCTCGACCGGCGGCCCGGCCAGCTCTCGGGCGGCCAGCGCCAGCGCGTCGCCATCGGGCGCGCCATCGTGCGCGAGCCTGCCGCGTTTCTCTTCGACGAGCCGCTGTCGAACCTCGACGCCGCGCTGCGCGTGGGGATGCGGCTGGAGATCTCCGAGCTGCACAAGCGGCTCAAGACCACGATGATCTACGTCACCCATGACCAGGTCGAAGCCATGACCATGGCCGACAAGATCGTCGTGCTGCGCGCAGGCCATATCGAGCAGGTCGGCAGCCCGCTGGAGCTGTACCGCAACCCCCGCAACGTCTTCGTCGCGGGCTTCATCGGCAGCCCGAAGATGAACCTCGTGGACGGCCCGATCGCCGCCAGCCACGACGCGGCCACCATCGGCATCCGCCCCGAGCATATCCGCGTCTCCGACGAGGCGGGCGACTGGCTCGGCAAGGTCGGCGTCTCGGAACATCTCGGCTCCGACACCTTCTTCCACGTCACCTGCGAGGGCATCTCCGAGCCCCTGACCGTCCGCGTCGGCGGCGAGGTCGACCTGCGCTACGGCGACAAGGTGTGGCTCTCGCCCGACCCCGATCACCTGCACCGGTTCGACGACAAGGGCCTGCGCATCGCATGACACGGCTCGCCGGCAAATCCGCCCTGATCACCGGGGCCGCGCGCGGCATAGGCCGCGCCTTCGCCGAGGCCTATGTCCGCGAGGGCGCGCGCGTGGCCATCGCCGACATCGACATCGCGCGGGCGCGTGACACCGCGGCCGAGATCGGCCCCTCTGCCATCGCGGTCGAGCTGGACGTCACCAGGCAGGAAAGCATCGACGCAGCCGTGGCCGAAACGGTAGCAGCCTTCGGCCAGATCGACATCCTGATCAACAACGCGGCGATCTTCAGCGCCGCCCCCATCGTCGAGATCGACCGCGCCGATTACCAGCGCGTCTTCGACATCAACGTCGCGGGCACGCTCTTCACCTTGCAGGCCGTCGCCCGCCACATGATCGAGCGGGGTATCCGCGGCCGGATCATCAACATGGCCTCCCAGGCCGGGCGGCGGGGCGAAAGCCTTGTCGCCGTTTATTGCGCCACCAAGGCCGCGGTCATCAGCCTGACGCAATCGGCGGGCCTGAACCTGATCGCGCACGGCATCAACGTGAACGCCATCGCGCCCGGCGTGGTGGATGGCGAGCACTGGGACGGCGTCGACGCCTTCTTCGCGAAATACGAGGGCAAGGCCCCCGGCCAGAAGAAGAAGGAGGTTGGCGAAGGTGTCCCCTATGGCCGGATGGGACGGGCGGAAGACCTGACAGGGATGGCGGTGTTCCTGGCCTCGGACGAGGCAGAGTACATCGTCGCGCAATGCTACAACGTCGACGGCGGACAATGGATGAGCTGATGAAGGATATGTCCGCGGGGCCGGTGCCGCTTTCCAACGCCACGCTGGCCGACCTGCCCGAGGGGATCGAGCGCCCGACCTACAATCGCGCCGCTCTCACGCCCGGCATCGTTCATATCGGGCTGGGCAATTTCCACCGCGCCCACCAGGCCTGGTACACGCACCGCCTGATGCAGGCGGGCGCGGCGCAGGATTGGGCCATCCTCGGTGCCGGCGTCCGGCCCTATGACGCCGCCATGCGCGACCGTCTCAAGGCGCAGGATTGCCTGACCACGCTGATCGAGCTTTCCCCCAGCCACCGATCGGCCGAGGTGACGGGCGCGATGATCGACTACCTGCCGATCGAGGAGGGCAACGGCCCGCTCATCCGCGCCATGGCAGATCCGGCCATCCGCATCGTCGGCCTGACCGTGACCGAGGGCGGTTATTACATCGACGCCGCGACCGGCGGGCTGGACACCGCGCATCCCGATATCGTGCATGACGCGGCCAACCCGGACGCGCCCCGAACCGCCTTCGGCGCGATGGTGGCGGCGCTGAAGCTGCGGCGCGAGGCGGGGCATGGCCCCTTCACCGGGCTCTGCTGCGACAACCTGCGCGGCAATGGCGCGATCCTGCGGCAAGCCATCGTCGGCCTTGCCCGCCTGTCCGATCCCGCGCTCGCCGACTGGATCGAGGCCCGCGCGAGCTTCCCCAACTCGATGGTCGACAGCATCGTGCCGGCGACGGGCCCGGCGGAGCTTGCGCTCGTCCGCGAGCTCGGCATCGACGACAAGGCACCCGTCACGCACGAGAACTTCCGCCAGTGGGTGATCGAGGACGACTTCTGCGCGGGCCGCCCCGACTGGGACCGCGTGGGCGCCACCTTCACCGGTGACGTGCACGCCTACGAGATGATGAAGATCCGCATCCTGAACGCGGGTCACCAGGTCCTCGCGAACGCGGGCGAGCTTCTGTCCGTGCCAACCATCGCGGATTGCATGGCGCATCCGGGCATCTCGGCGATGTTCCGCAAGGTCCAGACCGACGAGATCGTGCCTCACGTGGCCCCGGTCCCCGGCATGACGCCTGCCGATTACCTGTCGCTCATCGAGCGCCGCTTCGCGAACCCCGCGATCCGCGACACGACACGGCGCGTGGCCTTCGACGGTTCGTCACGGCACACCGGGTTCCTTCTGCCGATCCTGCGCGAGCGTCTGGCGGGCGGCGACGACGTCACCGGCCTCGCCCTGGTCGAGGCGCTCTGGGCGCGGATGTGCGCAGGGACTCGCGAGGACGGCAGCGCGATCGAACCCAACGATCCCAACTGGACCGCCCTGACCGAGGCGGCAGCGGCGGCGCAGGACCGCCCCCGCGCCTGGCTGGAACAGCGGTCGCTCTACGGGGATCTCGCCGGGGCCGAGGGCTTTGCCCAGGCCTTCGAGGGTTGGCTGACGCTGATCTGGCGCGAGGGCACCGAGGCGGCCCTGACGCGGTACACCACCGGCGCCTGACCTCAGGGGCGGCTGTCCAGAAGCGTCTTCAGCGCGCGCAGGCTGCGGCGATGCGCGCCCCGGTGGCGATTCCTCAGATGGACCGCCGCATAGACCGGCTGCGCGATCGCGGGCGCACGCGCCACGCGGCGCGCCTGCCCCAGCCTTTCAAGCTCAAGCGCGGTCTGGCGCAGCACGTAGGCGCTGCCCCCCAGCGCCACCAGCAGGCCCCGGATCACCGCGTTCTGCCCGCTCGAGACCGCGCCCACGGACAGCGACGGCAGGCGCTCGGCATGGGTGGCCGAGAAGGCGGGCGCGTAATTGGCGAGGATGTAGCTCTCCGGGCGCACGCCTGACAGGTCCTCCGCCTCGGTCGAGACCATGACATAGGACATCTCGCCCAGGCTTTCGAAATGCAGGTCGGGGTGCGGCTTGGGCGTGTAATGGATCGCCAGATCGAGCGCCCCGTCCCGCACGTCGGCGCACATCTGGGCCGAGTAATCGGCCTCGACGTAAAGCGCCGTGTCGGGCACCGCCCCTTGCAGCGCCGCCACCCAATCCGCGACGCGGTCGCCCAGAAGATCGTGCTGGATGCCGATCCGCATCGTCACCGCCTGCCCGCCCGTGCCCCGCACCGCCTGCCCCGCCGCCGTCCACGCGAGCCGCAGCGCGCGGGCATGCGGCTCGAAGCGCAGGCCTTCGGTCGTCAGTTCCGTGCCCGCGCGGCTGCGCTCGAGCAGACGGCACCCGAGCGCCTGCTCCAGCGCCTGCACCCGGCCCGAGACGGTGGATTGCGTGACCCCCAGCCGCCCCGCCGTGCGGTTGAAGCTGCGCGTCTCGCAGAGGTCGAGAAAGGTCTCGATCCATTCGGTGTTCATGGGCGGGCCCCTGATCGGTTTTGTCGATCAAATCACATGCGTGAGAGGAATTGAACAGGGATCGGGCGGGGGGAATACTCGGGCCAGAAAAACCAAGGGAGGATCGCCATGGCGGATGTGCCGGGCCACGCGCGGGTCGTCATCATCGGCGGCGGGGTTGTGGGCGTTTCCGCCCTCCATCATCTCGGCAAGGCGGGCTGGACCGACTGCGTCCTGCTGGAGAAGAACGAGCTGACGGCCGGCTCCACCTGGCATGCGGCGGGCAATGTGCCGACCTTCTCGACCTCCTGGTCGATCATGAACATGCAGCGCTATTCGACCGAGCTGTATCGCGGCCTTGGCGAGGCCGTCGATTACCCGCTGAACTACCATGTCACCGGCTCGATCCGTCTGGCGCATTCCGACGAGCGGATGCAGGAGTTCGCCCGCGCCCGCGGCATGGGCCTCTACCAGGGGATGAATCTGGAGATCCTGTCGCCGGGCGAGATCAAGGCGAAATACCCCTTCATCGAGACCCATGACCTCAAGGGCGCGCTCTACGACCCGGCGGATGGCGACATCGACCCCGCCCAGCTGACGCAGGCGCTGGCCAAGGGCGCGCGCGACATGGGGGCCACGATCCTGCGCTTCTGCCCCGCCACCGGCGTCAGCCGCGAAGGCGACGAATGGATCGTCCATACCGAGAAGGGCGACATCCGCTGCGAGATCGTGGTGAACGCCGCCGGTTATTACGCGCAGCGCGTGGGCGAATGGTTCAAGCCCTACGGCGGGCGCACCGTGCCGATGATGGTGATGGCGCACCAATACCTGATCTTCGACGAGGTGCCCGAGGTCCGCGACTGGTCGGCGCAGGCGGGCCACAAGCTGCCGCTCCTGCGCGACGTCGATGTCTCCTACTACCTCAGGCAGGAGAAGAACGGCTTCAACCTCGGCCCCTACGAACGCCCTTGCCAGGCGCATTGGGCCAGCCCCGATGATCCGATGCCCGAGGATTTCAGCTTCCAGCTTTATCCCGACGCGCTCGACCGGCTGTCGGTGCAGATCGAATCCTCGATGGAGCGCGTGCCGGTGCTGGCCGAGGCGGGGCTGGCCAAGGTCATCAACGGCCCGATCCCCTACGCCCCCGACGGCAACCCGCTGATCGGCCCGATGCCCGGCGTGCCCAACGCGTTCGAGGCCTGCGTCTTCACCTTCGGCATCGCGCAGGGCGGCGGCGCGGGCAAGGTGCTGGCCGAATGGATCACCGAAGGCGCGACCGAATGGGACATGTGGTCCTGCGACCCGCGCCGCTTCACCGATTACACCGACCACGACTACTGCGTGCAGAAGGGGATGGAGGTCTATGGCCATGAATACGCCATGCATTTCCCTTGGCATCGCTGGCCTGCCGCGCCTGACAGGAAGGTGTCGCCGGTCCATGACCGGGTGAAGGCGCTTGGCGGCCAGATGGGGGCCTATGCCGGGTGGGAGCGCGCCAACTGGGTCGCGCAGCCGGGCGACGACACGTCGGAGGAGGCGACCCACACCTGGAACCGCACCGGCCCGTGGGAGGCGCGCATCCGCGAGGAATGCGAGGCGGTGCGCGATAGCGTCGGCGTGCTCGATCTGCCGGGGTTTTCGCGCTTCAACCTGTCGGGGCCCGGCGCGGCTGACTGGCTGCTCACCCGGATCGCGGGCGCGCTGCCCAAGGTCGGACGCCTGAACCTCGCCTATTTCCCCGACGACCGCGGCCGCATCCTGACCGAGATGTCCGTGCTCAGGCATGACGAGGATGTCTTCACCCTGATCACCGCCGCGACCGCGCAGTGGCATGATTACGAGCTTCTGGCCCGTCACCTGCCCGAGGGGCTGACGCTGAGCGATCACAGCCGCGATTATTCCACGCTGATCGTGACCGGCCCCGAGGCGCGCACGCTCTTCGAGGCGATGGGAACCGAGGCCGACCTTTCGCTGCCCTGGCTCAGCCACCAGCCCGCCACGGTCGCGGGGCGGCCCTGCGCGCTTGCGCGCGTGTCCTTCGCGGGCGAACTGGGCTGGGAGATCCACGCCGCGAACGCCGAGATCCCCGCGCTATACGAGGCGGTTCTCGGGGCAGGCGCAAGGCCCTTCGGCATGTGGGCGCTGAACAGCCTGCGCATCGAAAAGGGCTACCGCGCCTGGAAGGGCGACCTTTCGACCGATTACAGCCTGTTGCAGGGCGGCCTCGAGCGGTTCATCCGCTTCGACAAGCTACAGGATTTCCCGGGAAAACAGGCGCTTCTGGCCGAGAAACAGGCGGGCGTGGCCAAACGCTTCGTCACGCTCACGGTCGACGCGGGCGCGGCGGATGCGCCCTACATGTCGACGATCTGGCACGACGGCACCGTGGTGGGCGAGACGACCAGCGGCGCATGGGGGTACCGAACCGGAAAATCCATTGCGCTCGGCATGTTGCGGGCCGATCTTCATGTTCCCGGAACCGAGCTGGAGATCGACATCTACGGCGACCGCCGCCCTTGTGTCGTGCAGCCCGACGCGCCCCTCTGGGATCCGGCGAACGAAAGGCTCCGCGCGTGAGCCTTCCCGCCACCATGCAGGGCGTGCAACTGACCGGCCATGGCGGGCCCGACGTGCTGGTCTGGTCCGACGCCATCCCCGTTCCAAGGCCCAAGCCCGGCGAGGCGCTGGTCCGGGTCCTGGCCGCAGGTGTCAACAACACCGACATCAACACGCGCATCGGCTGGTACGCGAAAACCGTGACCGGCGCGACCGATACCTCGGGCGCGGCGGCGGCCGAGGATGGCGGATGGGCCGGCGCGCTGGCCTTTCCGCGCATCCAGGGCGCCGACCTGTGCGGCCGGGTCGTGGCGCATGGGCCGGGGGTCACCGCCCCGCCCCTCGGCGCGCGGGTCACCTGCGCCACGAACCAGCCCGTGCCGACGCCCGGGAACCCCGTCGCCTTCGAGGCGATCGGCTCGGAATACGACGGCGCCTTCGCCGAGTATTGCGCCGTGCCAGCCGACCGGCTCCATGACGTCACCGCCTCACCGCTGAGCGACACCGAGATCGGCGCGATGCCCTGCGCCTTCGGCACGGCCATGGCGCTGCTCAGGCGCGCAGGCGTCACCGCCGCCGATACCGTCCTCGTCACCGGCGCGTCGGGCGGCGTGGGCCTTGCCGCCGTACAGATCGCGGCGCGCCTCGGCGCGCGGGTGATCGGCCAGACCAGCCCCGACAAGGCCGCG
>WVSO01000051.1 GCA_015689745.1 Rhodobacterales bacterium HKCCSP123
GCGCGGGCAATGACACGCTTCGGGGCGGGGCCGAGAACGACCGGCTCTTCGGTGGCGCCGGCAGCGACACGATCGACGGCGGCGCCGGCGACGACACGTTGTTCGGGGGGCTCGACATCGACACCTTCGTCTTCGGGACGGGCCACGGCATCGACGTGATCCGCGACTTCGACGCCAATGGCGATATCATCGACCTGACCCTGCAGCTGATGAATTTCTCGGGCCTGATCATCACGGACGAAGTGGCCGGCCCCGTGGTTGCCGGGGTCGGGGCGGGTGCCCTGGTCATCACGGCAGGCGGCAGCATCCTGCTCGAAGGGGTCTCGGCCGCCGACCTGAGCGAGGACGATTTCCTCTTCGCCATCCCCGGATGACCTTCACGCAGGGCACCTGACCCCGGAAAATGCGGGCCTCCCCTGAAGGGGTGGCCCGCGTGCCGTTTGGGCCCGGTCGCCTTGCGGACGCCCGCTGCCGAACAGGGGGGGGCGCAGGCGGCCGCAGCGCGGCGGGTCTAGGCAACGAGGGGAACCGGGTTCACGCCGCCACCGGCACGGTCGGCATCCGTGAGGCGGTCGAACTCCAGAAAGAAGGTCGATCCGACGCCCAGGTCGCTGGTGTAGTCGATCGTGGCGTTGTGGTGTTCGATGATCTGCTTGCTGATGTTGAGGCCGAGGCCCGTGCCCCCGACCTTGCGTACATCGGAGGAGTCGACCTGGGTGAATTTCCCGAAGACGCGGTCCTTTGCGTTCCCGGGGATGCCCATGCCCTCGTCCTCCACCGAAACGCGGATGCGCGTGTCGCGCCGTTCCACGCGGACCTTCACGCTGCCGCCCTGCTCGGAGAACTTCATCGCGTTCGACAGAAGGTTGTGAAGCACCTGCATCAGGCGGTTGCGGTCGGCCGCGATCCAGCACTCCTCGGGAGAGAAAGCGGTTGTGACGACGATGCCGAGCTTGTTGGCGTAGCTCTCGGTGGAGTCGACCGCCTCGCTCACAAGGTCGTTGACGTTGACCGGGGCGAAGTGGAAGGCCATTTCGCCGGCTTCGATCTTCTGCAGGTCGAGCAGGTCGTCGATCAGGGTTGCAAGACGCTGGGAATTCTTGGTCGCGATGCCGATCACCGACTTGAGCCCCGTCGGCACGTCGCCGAGCATGCCCTTGTCGGCAAGCTCGAGCGACGCCTTGATCGAGGTCAGCGGCGTTCTGAGCTCGTGGCTCACCGTCGACAGGAATTGCGATTTCACCTCGTAGGCGGCCTTCGTGCGCTCGTTCTCTTCCTGGATCAGCGTCATCTGCCTGAGCCGCTCCTCGTAGTTGAAGTAGAACTTCAGCGAGATGTCGATGATGAAGTAGAGCACGAAGATGATCGTGAAGAACTCCAGCCACACGTGCGATCGGATCGGCGGAACGAAGCGGATCACGTCGAGAAGGGCGATGAAGATGAAGGCGCAGGCGTAGATCGACAGCCGCAACAGAAGGATCCCGATCATCTGGCTGTTGTACATGGCCGCGAAGACGGAGGCCGAGAAGAGGAAGAAGAGCGGTGTGAAATACCCTCCCTCGCCCTGCTGAATGGCGATCTGAACGATGAAGACGCTGATCGCGGCCGCGCTGAGGAGCGTGTTGCGCGCAATCCTCCTGAGGATGCCGCGCCCGATGGCGGCATCCTCGCCATCCCAGGATCGCGCCTCGCGGCCGAGGATCTGGTCGAGCACCTCGGTCAGGACGACGGCGGTGTAGCAGACGAAGGTCCAGACCGGGTCGAAATAGAAGGCAGCCAGGATCGCGGCGGCAAGAAAGCTTGCCTGCCGCTGCCACATCAGCTGGTTGGAGAGTTGGATGTAATCCTTGATACGTTGCTCGCGGCCGACCGGGTTGAACCAGTCGACCGGGGCCGACAAGGACGTGCTCGAGTCCTTCATACCTGTCTCCGCCGCCGTCTCGGCATCCACGGATATCGAGACAATATGTTCAGATTCGGCCGATTGTCTGGCGGGCTTGGACTTTCCCCCGCTCCGGCCCGCGCCGGAGCGGTCAGGCGGCGTCGGGGCGACCCGGCGTGGATGCCAGGTAGATCCCCGTCAAGGCCGGGAAGGCGATGCGGGAATGCGGGATCTGGTCGACCGGCCCGAACACCGGCGTGCGTGCGAGCACGGCGTCGCGCTGTTCCCTGACATTGGCCGTCAGAAGATGGATGGGCTTTCTCAGACCGGGGTAGCTCCGGGGTTGTCGCGCCGGTTCGTAGCCGAGAAACCTGCGATAGAAGGGAATATGCTCCCCCCGGACAGGGGCCAACGCGACGTCGATGTCATAGAACATCGTCGCCAGGAACGGGATCCGAAGGGCCAGGAAATGCAGCGGCAGCCGCTGTTTCCGCACCGTGGGATCGATCACGAACCTTGTGGGATCGAGAATGGTCGGCGTGCCCTCGAACATGTCGAGCACATCGGGAAAGACCTCCAGCGTGGGCGACTTGCGCGAAAGCTCGGACACCAGGTGGAGCCGCACCGCCGCCAGCATCCGATCCTCCATCTCGATCGCGACATGGACGCAATTCTCTGTTTCGTCGAAGGCATCGAACATCATGCCGCGGTCGTTCTTCAGGATCGACCGTTCGGCGCGATAGCAGGTGTACCGCAGGCGGTAGAGCTCCTCGAGGTCGTGACGCTCCGTCAGAACCTTGTAGCGGGAGCGGCCAAGAGCTTCGATGACCTGTGGGTTCATGATCGCCACGGCATCCGCCTATTGCCCTGCGCGACAGACGAGAAGGTCGCTGTAGCCGCGATAGACCGGAAGCTGGCGAAGGATCTCGAACCCCGCGGCGCGAACGGACGTGGCGATCTCTTCGCCGCTGTGCGTCCAGTAGATGCCGTGTCTCTGGGCTTCGAGTATGGCCCGGTTCGCCCTGGCGATCGGCCGGCCGCGCCAGAACACCCTGATCGCGTTCCGCACGCCATGTTTCCTGCTGATCTCCGTGAACAGGTAGCGACGCCAGTCGGACAGGTTCATTTCGCGTCCGAGATCGACGAGATAGAGAAGGCCACCCGGGCGGAGCAAACGACGGAGGTCGGCAAGGCGCCGTTGCTGGTTCGGCATGGCGTAGAGCGCGTGGACACAGATGACGAGATCCGCCGTGCCGGCCGGGCTGAGGTCTTCGAGGGACCTCGTCTCGAAACGGATGTTGCCACGGGTGGCCAGCTTGGCCTGGGCCACCCGCACCATGCCGGGATCCGGTTCGACGAAGCGGATTTCGCTCTCTGGAAAGCTGCGGGCGACGATCTCGGCGTAGTTTCCTGTCCCGCCGCCGATGTCATACACGAGGCCCGGCGCCTTGATCGACGTGAGAAACGCCCGGAAATCGGACAGCAGCTCCCTGTAGGCCGGGTTGTGCTCGGAGAGCAGGTCATAGGCCGTCGCATAGGCGGTCCAGTCCGCGTGTCCGGGACGACCGATCGTCAAGCGCGGCGAATGACCAAAAAGATGGGGTGCCTTGGCACGCACATCAGGCTGCATGGAGAGATGCCCCGAAGTCTGGTGGAGTGAACTGAGAACACCGGGTACAGACCAAGCCGACATCAACGCAGGACTGAAGAAATCCCATGCCGTCAGTAGATTGTGCGGGGAAGTTAACGTTCCCACAATTATTGTCCCCATTTTAATCCACAGTGTGTCCTTTTTGCGCCGACTGTCCCGTTTTTCGCCTCGGTGATGCCCGGGTGCAGGTACCGGCAGGGGGTGGACGCGACGCGACAACTGCATCTGGTAGTGGCCCTGTACCGGCGGTGGTCGGGCCCGGCCCGATGGCATCATGTCGAAGACCTGGCCCCTTCGACCGGCCGGAGGGACGCGGATGGACGGGCAGCCGCGATGCATCCTCCGCCCATCGCCGCGCAGGGCCCCTCTCCGCGAACGCGGACGGGCCCGCCCCGGCGACTGGCGGCGTACATGTGGCCGAAAGACCCGTCGCCTGACAAAGATTCCCAAAATCCGGCCCATTGCGACCTCAATTCACGGCGACAGGTGAACGGCCCGACACGAGGCCCGGCACCGGAGTCGCAATGAACGTCATCATCCAAGGCGAAGACCACGCGGTCCTGGACCTGGTCGCGCATTTCCTCGGCCTGGCCACCCATGACAACGTCAACGCGGCGCCGGCCATGAGCATGGCCCGTGACGTGGTCATCCAGGGCGAGAGACTTGGGCCGTGCATCACGGGAACCTGCCACGCCCGCTTCGGGGACTGGCCGCTCGGCATGCACCTGCTGCCACCGATCGCGGAAGGCAGCGCGTTCGTCGGGCTTGTCTGTTCGGCCTAGGCAGGACCGGCACCCGTCGCGCCCGGCGCGCGCGGGGCGAATGGGGGAAGAAGAACCGGGGCGCCGGAAACCGGGCGCTCGAGGCTTTCTCCCCCCACCCTCATCGGCCTGGAGAGCCGGGTGGAAACGGTGTCGGAAGAGACGGGAGACCGGCGCGGGCTACTCGGCCGCCACCGTCGTCTCCCGCGAGGCTTGCCAGATCTCGGCAAGGTCCGAGGACAGGGTCATCGGGTCGAACGGCTTCGAGATCACGGCGACCGCACCCGTCGCCATGAGGCGTTCGCGATCCTCGGTCGAGCATTTCGCGGTCATGAAGACCGCCGGCACGTCACGGCAGGACCGGATCTGGCGAAGCCGCCGCAGCGTGTCGACGCCGTCGATATCCGGCATCATCACGTCCAGCAGGAAGATGTCGGGCGCCTTGACGCAAGCCATCTCGATCGCCTCGACGCCGGAACGGCATTGCATGATGGACAGTCCACCGACGACCTCGAGCGCCAACCTGGCGATCGCCAGGATGTCCTCGTCGTCATCGACGTGCAAAACGGATGGTACGGGCTTGTCCATCTTGGCCTCGTTCGGCTGTGGTTTCGAGCGTGACAGGTGCCCGGGAGCACTCAACCAAGGCGGGATCACGCACACAGCGACCGAGAGGCCATCACTCTTAAACCCGCATCACCCCGAAGACTGGACGTGAAGCGTGGCATTTCTTGGTCCGGAACTTGGCAATTCCCAAGCACGCGCGACGCACCCGTGCTTTTTCCCGGCCCGGATACCCCTCAGGCCCGTTCCCTGCGCGCGCTCTCCAGGATCGCCATGCGCACCTTGGGGTCGAGGTAGACCTCGGGGCTTCGCTGCAGGCCGTCGAGCAGACGGGACGCGATAAGACGAACGATATAGAGACCAAAGGCCGGGTGCTGGTTGTAGAGCCGCATGAAGGCGGCCTCGTCGACCATCATGATCTCGCAGTGATCGAGACACCGGGCCGACACCGTCCGGGTGCGTTCGTTCGTGAAGAACGCGATTTCGCCGAAGATCTGTTCGCCCTCGAGGGTGACATCGATTTCCTCGAGCAGCAGCTTGCCGCTGCGCATCATGTAGAGGCAGTCCGTCGGGTCGCCCTTGCGGAATATGTACTGATCCTTCTCCAGGGGCATGGGCCGAAGGAAGGGGCTCAGCCATTCGAAGACCTGCGCATCGGCGGTGAGCGTGCGCATCTGCCGGGTGGTGCGCAGGATTTCCCAGAGGCGATAGGTGTTGAAGGGAAGCAGGATCGAGTGAAGGGCGAGCGTCGGTATGATGCCCTCCATCGAGCTGTAGACGATGAAGAACAGGTTCGCCCCAATGGCGACGACACGCAGCGGCAACATGGTGCGCATCGCATAGGCAGACAGCGTCAGCGCCGCGGCGACCCATCCCGTCACCTGCACCCAATCGATTTCAAAGACCATGGCCAACCTCGAGTATCCCTGGACGTGGCCGACGGCCTCCCCCGGTCAGGTGGACACAGGAAGTTGCCCAAGGCAAGCATCGGGCCCCTGCGCCATCATCGGGCGCTGCGGGACAACCGGCGGTCATCGGCTGCCCGCGGCCGGCGTTCCGGTCTCGGGACGGTCCGCTCGGCGCCACCCCCTGCGGGACCCCGGCGGGCATCGCCGGTCAGAAGATCTCGAACAGACCGCAGGCGCCCTGCCCTCCGCCCACGCACATCGCGACGACACCGAGCCTGGCGCCGCGCCGACGGCCTTCGAGCAGCAGATGCCCGGCCATCCGCGCCCCGGACATGCCGTAGGGGTGACCGATCGAAATCGCGCCGCCATTGACGTTGAGACGGTCGTCCGGAATGCCGAGGGCATCGCGGCAGGGCACGAGTTGGGCGGCGAAGGCCTCGTTGATCTCCCACAGGTCGATCTCATCGGCCCGCACGCCTTGGCGTTCGAGAAGCCGGGGGATCGCCACCACGGGTCCGATCCCCATCTCCTCCGGGGCCACGCCCGCCACGGCGAAGCCGCGAAGGCGCCCGAGCGGGGACAAGCCCCTGCGCGCGGCGGTCCGGGCCTCCATCACCACGAGCGCGGCAGCCCCGTCCGAAAGCTGCGAGGCATTGCCCGCGGTCACCGTCCTGCCCTCGCCCAGGACGGGGGAGAGGCCGGCAAGACCGTCCAGCGTCGTTCCCGGCCGGTTGCACTCGTCGGCCCGGATGCGGACGGTCTCGAGGCGTGTCTCGCCGGTGTCCTTGTCGGTGATCGTGCGCCGGCACTCGACCGGCACGATTTCGTCGTCGAACCGCCCGGCCTTCTGCGCTGCCGCCGTCCGTTCCTGGCTCCGGCAGGCGTAGTCGTCCTGGACCTCCCGCGGAACGCCGTGGCGCTCGGCCACGATCTCCGCAGTCTCGATCATGGAAAGGTAGTAGGCCTCCGGCACGGAGGGATCCCGGTAACGGTATCCGTTCCATTTGTCGTTCTGGACCAGCGAGATGGACTCGACCCCCCCGGCCAGCGCGACATCGACCCCTTCGCAGCGTACCATGTGGCCGGCGATCGCGAGGGCGTTGAGACCCGATGCGCATTGCCTGTCCACCGTCGCGGCCGCGACGCCTGTCGGCAGGCCGGACGCCAGCGCGATGTGCCTGGCCACGTTCACGCCCGAGCTTCCCTGGGTCAGGGCCGAGCCGAACACGACCTCCTCGATTTCGGCGCCGTCGAGGCCCGCCCGCGCGACCGCGGCCCGGACGGCGACCGCGCCGAGCGACGGGCATTCGAGGCTGTTGAACGCGCCGCGATAGGCCTTGCCGATCGGCGTGCGGGCGATGGAGACGATGACCGCGTCACGCATGGAACACTCCCGTTTCAGATGGCTTCGAGCCCGCACCAATCGGCGATGAACAGCGCCGTGGCCTGTGTCACGCGGCGCATGCTCTCGAGCGACACGCGCTCGTTGAAGCCGTGGATCGCCTCGGCCTCGGGGCCGTAGACGAGGGCGGGTGTATCGGCGTAGAGACCGAAGAAGCGCGCATCCGTGGTGGCCGTGATCGAGAGGTGCCCGAGCGCCTCGCCGGTCACGGTGCGGTGGGCCGTGCCGAGCGCCTCGATGGCCGCACGGGCGGCGGGACCGCCATCCTCGCCCAGCGCGTACCCCTCGGCCTCGAACCCGTGATAGCTGATCTCGGGCAGGCTGTTTCGCAGGAAGGCATTCTGACGGGCGGCCTCGGCGATCGTGTCCTCGATCTCGGCCTTGGCGCCGGCGATGTCCTGGCCGGGAAACAGGCCCATGCGCACGTCGAAGACGCACCAGGCGGGGACCGAACTGGTCCAGTCGCCGCCTTCGATCCGGCCGACGTTCAGGTTCAGCGGATGTGGCACATGCCCGTAGGCGGGGTGGCGGCGGTCATCCTGGTTCCAGCGCGCTTCAAGCCGGTGCAGCGCGTCGATCAGGGGAATGGCCGCCTCGATGGCGTTCGCGCCCGAGCCGGCATAGGCCACATGCGTGGGCAGACCCCTGAGGTGAACCCGGAACCACAGGACACCCACCTGCGCCGTGACGAGGCATTCGTGGAACGGTTCGGGGATGAGCGCGGCATCGGCCTTGTAACCACGGGCGATGCAGGCGAGCGCGCCGTTGCCGGTGCACTCTTCCTCGACCACGGATTGCACGAAGACATCGGCGGCCGGCGCAAGCCCGCAGGCGCGCAGGGCGTCGAGGGCGAAGAGGTTCGCGGCAAGCCCCGCCTTCATGTCGCCCGCGCCGCGCCCGTACATCCAGCCGTCGTCGATGCGCGGCGCGAAAGGCGGGCTGTCCCACATGTCATGCGGGCCTTCGGGAACCACGTCGATGTGGCCGTTCAGGATCAGGGACCGTCCCCGGCGCGTCCGGCTGCGATGGGTGCCGACCACGTTCACCGCGTCGTCGTAAGGCCCCAGCACGGGGGAGAACCCGGGAAGACCGCGGATGTCCTCGAGGTCGATCCGCCAGCGATCCACGGCAAGCCCCCGCTCGGCCAGTCCGGCGGCCATGAAATCCTGCGCGCCCTGTTCCTGCCCCCGCGTCGATGCATGCGATGTCAGCTCCGCCAGAAAGCCGGTCTGCGCGTCGATGCCCGCATCGACGGCATGCAGGATCCTTGTTGCGGTCTCGCTGTCCATCGCCACCCTCAGAACCTCGGGACGTCCGCGCCGGGGCAGGCGAGCGGCGCGGCGGTCGCCTCGGCCACCTCGGACAGGCTGACGCCCTCGGCCAGTTCGCGCAGGATGAACCCGGCCCGGCCCAGGTCGATCACCGCCATGTCCGTGAACACCCGGGCCACGCAGCCGCGCGCCGTCAGCGGCAGGCTGCATGCTTCCTTCAGCTTCGGATTGCCCGCGCGGTCGGTGTGGCTGGTCAGGACGACGACCCGCCGCGCCTTCTGCGCCAGCTCGATGCCGCCCCCCGCGCCGGGCGAAAACTTGCCCGGGATCTTCCAGTTCGCCAGGTCGCCGGTCTGCGCCACCTCGAAGGCGCCCAGCATCGTCAGGTCGAGGCGCCCCGACCGGACCAGCGCGAAACTGACGGCGCTGTCGAAGAAGGCCGAGCCGGGAACCGTCGAGACATAGGCACCCCCCGCGTCGATCAGGTTGCGGTCGGCAGCCTCCGGCGATCGCGTGGGGCCGATGCCGGCAAGTCCGTTCTCCGTATGAAGGCACACGGGAAAATCCTCCGGCAGATGATCGACGACCTGTGTCGGCAACCCGATCCCGAGGTTGACGACCATGCCCGGTTCGATCTCGCGCGCGGCGCGGGCGACCATTCTGCGTCTAGCGTCTGACAACGGCGTATTCCTCGCTGAGAACCGGCAAGCCGACGACGCAATCGACGAAGGGACCCGGCGTCTGGACGGCGTCGGGGGGAAGCCCGCCGAGGGGAAGCACGGTCTCCGCCTCGGCGATGACGAGGTCGGCGGCCATCGCCATGAGCGGATTGAAGTTCCGCGCGGTGGCGACGTAGCCGAGGTTGCCGAACACGTCGGAGCGGTCGGCATGGATCAGCGCGGCATCGGCCCGAAGCGCGGTTTCGACAAGGGCCACCTGGCCGTCGATCTCGACCTGCGGCTTGCCCTGCGCCAGCTCGGTCCCGAGGCCGATATCGGTGAGGATGGCCTTCAATCCCGCGCCCCCGGCCCGCACCCGCTCGGCAAGGATGCCCTGGGCGTTGAACTCGACGATCAACTCGCCGGCGTTCAGCATGGCGATGGCGCGGGGGTTGAGGCCGATATGCGTGGTGACAAGCCGCGCGACCTGCCCGCTGGCCAGCAGGTGATCGATGCCGAGACCGCGCTCGTTGGCGTCGTTCTTGATGATCGTCAATCCGCGCTGGCCTTGCCGCACAAGCTCCTGGATCAGGGTGAAGGGCGTGCCCGGAACACCGAAACCGCCGACCATGATCGTGGCGCCATCCGGGATCCGGGCGATCGCCTCTTCGATCTTGCAGGTCTTGTCCGGCAGTTTCACGCGGACGCCCTCCGCGTTTCGGTCAGGGCCGCGAAGCCCGCACCCTCGAGGAACATGACCGCCTCATCCTTGACCTCTCGGAAGCCGAGGCGGGTGTAGAACCTCTCCGCGTCGGCGTTATGCGCATGGACCGACAGCGCCATGTATGCCGCGCCCCAGTCCCGGGCCGACGCGTCGGCGGCGGCTTCGAGCAGTGCCGCACCAAGCCCCTGCCCCCGCATCGCGGGCGCCGTCCAGAGATCCTGCACATAGACGCCCGGAAGCGCGCGCATGGTCGAGAAATGCGGGAAGTAGAGCACGAGGCCGACGGGCGCCTCGGCCTCGGCGATCAGCGTGGAGAACAAGGGGCGCGCACCGAAGCCGTGGGACAGGACGGCTCCTTCGGTGGTGGCGAAGCGGGCGCCATATCCAAGTTCACCCGCGATCGCGGCGAGCATTGTCGCCACCTGCCCGGCATCCGCGGGGGTCGCCGGCCGGATACGGGCCCCGGCCGTCATGCCGGCACCGCCAGTCCCGCCTCGTCCGCGAAGGCCTCGAGCGCATCGACGAGGATCGCCATCATCTCGTCGATCTGCGCCTCGGTGATGATGAGCGGTGGGGCAACGATGAAATGATCCCCTTCGTCCCCGCCACGGGTTCGGCGCGAATAGAGGATGAGGCCCCGTTGATACGCAAGTTCCACGAGCCGCGAATGGGCGTTGAGCGACTTGGGCAAGGGCGCCTTGCCGTCACGGTCGGCCATCATCTCGAAAGCCAGGAGCAGCCCCTTGCCGCGCACGTCGCCGATGAAGTCGAACCGGTCCATCAGCGCGGTCAGGCGGGCCTTGAGGATCTCTCCCATCCGCGCGGCGTTCCCGACAAGGTCCAGCCGCTCGATCTCGTCCAGAACGGCCAGCCCGGCGGCGCAGGACAAGGGATTGCCGGCCGAGGTGAACCCGTGCAGGAATCCGCCCGCATCGAGCACCGCCTCCACCATGTCGCCACGCGCCACCATCGCGCCGAGCGGGGCGTAGCCACCGCCGAACCCCTTGGACAGGGTCACCAGGTCAGGCGTGATGCCCCAATGCTCGGCCGCGAGAAAGCGGCCCGTGCGCCCGGCGCCGGTCATCACCTCGTCGTAGATCAGCAGGATGCCGAAGGCGTCGCAGATCTCGCGGATGCGGCCATAGTAGCTGTCGGGCGCGACCAGCGCCCCGGTCGAGGCGCCGCCCACCGGCTCCATGATGAAGGCCAGGACGGTCTCGGGCCCCTGCGCCAGGATCTCGTCGCGCAGAAGCTCGGCGTATTTCAGGCCGCGCTGCTCGTCCGTCAGGTTGTCGCGGTCGAGATAGGCGGTGGGGGCCGCGATCTTGGGCATGTCGCGCATCATCGGATCGAAAGGGCGCGTGAGCGGGTCGTAGCCGGTGAGCGCAAGCGCGCCCAGGGTGCAGCCGTGGTAGGACGGAAACCGCGAGATGACCTTCCAGCGGTCCTGCTGCCCCTGGGTCACGGCGTATTGCCGGGCGAGCTTGATCGCGCTTTCGACCGCCTCGGACCCGCCCGAGACGAAGAACACCCGGTCGAGCCCCTCGGGCATCAGGGATGCGGTCCTCGCTGCAAGCTCCTCCGACGGCGTGGTGCGGAAATGCAGCCGGTAGCCGAAGGTGGATTTCTCCATCTGCGCGCGCATCGCGGCGAGCACGTTGGGGTTGGAATGGCCGATGTTGGACACCATCGCGCCCGAGGAGCCGTCGATGTAGCGGCGGCCTTCGGTATCGTACATGTAGATGCCCTCGGCCCGGTCGAGGACGGGGCGGGGCTGACGGGACTGGTAGAAGAGGTTTGACATCGGAGCCTACCTGTTGGCGTTCGCCAGGTGTTTTCGCAGGAAGTTCTGCGTACGCGCATTGTCGGGATTGCGGAAGATCTTCGAGGGCGGCCCCTCTTCCACCACCACGCCCTTGTCCATGAAGATCACCCGGTCGCAGACCGTCTCGGCGAAGCCCATTTCATGCGTGACGATGATCATGGTCATGTGCTCTTCGGCGAGTTTCTTCATCACCAGGTTCACCTCTTCGACAAGCTCGGGATCGAGGGCCGAGGTCGCCTCGTCGAAAAGCATGACCTTGGGCTTCATGGCGAGCGCGCGGGCGATGGCGACGCGCTGCTTCTGGCCGCCCGACAGCCGCGAGGGGTAGTAGTCGATCCGGTCGATCAGCCCGACCTTGTCCAGCTGCTCGCGCGCGAGGGCCTCGGCTTCATCCTCGGAGAGCCCTTTCAGCAGCTTCGGCGCCAGCGTCACGTTTTCCCGCACCGAGAGATGCGGAAACAGGTTGAAGTGCTGGAACACCATGCCGATGTCCTGCCGCACCTGGTTGATGTGCTTCTCGTACTGCCGGTGTGGGAGCTTCCGGTTGACCTGCGTGTCCTCCAGCCAGACCTCTCCGCCGGTCAGCGGGTCGAGGTCGTTGATCGCGCGCAACAGCGTGCTCTTGCCCGAGCCCGAGGGCCCGATGATCGCCACGATCTCGCCGCGCGCGACCTGGAGGCTGATGTCCTTGAGGACCTCGAGCGATCCATAGCTCTTCTGCGCGTTCCGGATATCGACGAAGGGTTTCTGCTCGGTCACGGGCTGCGGTCCTCTTTGTGTCAGCGGGCGGCCGCGATGCGGCGCTCGATCCGGCGCTGCACGGCTTCCATGCCGAGGTTGATGACGTAGTAGACCACGGCGGCGAGAAGGTAGAATTCGAACGGCCGGTAGGTGCGGCCGATGGCGAGTTGTGCCGACAGCGTCAGTTCCGACACGCCGATCACGGACACGAGGGCCGAGTCCTTCAGAAGCGCGATCATGTTGTTGCCGATGGGCGGGATCACGTCGCGCACCGCCTGCGGGATCACCACCTTGCGAAGCGCCTGCCCCCGGCTGAGGCCGAGGGTGCGCGCGGCCTCCATCTGTCCACGATCGACGGCGAGGATGCTCGTCTGGATCAGTTCGGAATTATAGACCGCGAAATGCAGTCCCAAGCCCACGACGCCCGCCACGAAGGCCGGAAGGTCGATGCCCACCTGCACGAGCCCGAAATAGATCAGGAACAGCTGAAGCAGCAGCGGCGTGCCCATGAACAGCCAGGCGAACAGCCGGAACGGCAGGCGCACGACCAGCGGGGCATAAAGCGCGATCACCGCGAGGATGACCCCTCCGACGAAGCTGAGAAGGGCCGCCGCGACCGTGATCGCGATCGTCCAGACCGCGCCGAGCAGGACGACATCGAGGTAGGAGGGAATGACGGTGAAATCGAGGTTCATGCAGACGGACCCATCCTCAGTACCATCAGACGATCCGGACCTTGCGGTCCAGCCAGGTGATGCCGCGTCCCGTGGCGTAGATGATGACCATGTAGAGGGCACCCGAAATCATGAACATCTCGAAGGGCTTGTAGGTCGAACCGATGAAACGCTGCGCGGTGTAAGTCAGTTCGACGACCGAGATCGCCGCCACCAGCGCCGTCCCCTTGATCAACGCGTTGATGTTGACGCCGAGAGGCCGGATCATCAGCCGCGCCGCTTGCGGCAGGATGACGTAGCGCATGGTCTGGTAGCGGCTGAGACCGACGGTTCGGGCTGCCTCGGCCTGTCCCTTGTCGATGGCGATGATCGCGCCGCGCATGGTTTCGGTCATGTAGGCCCCGATGTTGACCCCCAGCCCGATCACGCCGGCCGTGAAGGCGTCGAGCTGCAGGCCGATCTGCGGCCCGCCGAAATAGAGGATGAAGAGCTGGATCAGCGCGGGCGTTCCACGGAACACGCTCACGTAGACGGCGCCGATCATGCGGAAGATGCGCAGCCGCGACAGGCGCGCCATGGCGCCAAGCGTCCCGCAGGCCAGCCCCAGCAAGGTGGTCAGAACCGCCAACTGTACCGTGACCCAGGCTGCCTCGATGAAGAAGGGGTAGACCCTGAGGATCAGATCGAAATCCATGCGTCGCTCGTTCCCTCAGTGGTGGTCCTTGCGGGCAAGGATCGGCAGCGCCCGGATCTCCCGGACAAGCGCCGTGGTCTCCTCGATCGCGGCGCGCAGGAATTGTCCGCCCGTCTCGGGGTCGGCGACGGTCGGGTCGCCCATGGTGCCGTCGGGCGAGACCTCGGACCACCAGCGCATCAGCATCGCCTTGCCGCCACCCTTGGCGAGGTCGAGGTTGAAGAACCGGCTGTCGGGGTCGTGCACGATCTGGGTTTCAGCCTTGGTCAGGTCGACATGCTCGGGATGCAGGTGGGCATAGATCGCCGCCTCGAATTCCCCGGCATGGGCGATGCCCCCGATCGCGGATTTGCGGTGCACGTTGATCCGGTCGGCGCAGAGGTTCCAGTAGGAGGCCGACACGCAGATCACCCCGGTCTCGATGACGGTCTTCCGCGCGGCAAGGTCCAGAACCGGGTGGTTCGAACCGTGCGAGTTCAGAAGCAGGATGCGCCGGAAGCCGTGATGCGCGAGCGACTTGGTCACATCGGTGACGAAGGCGATCAGCGTTTCGGGCTGGATCCAGATGACACCCGGGAAATCCTTGTGATGCTCGTTGAACCCGTAGGGAATGGGCGGCATCACGAAGACCTCGTCGGGCGCGGCCTCGGCCACGCCGTTGGCGACCGCCATTCCGAGCACCGTGTCGGTATCCAGCGGCATGTGCGGCCCGTGATCCTCGGTCGCGGAGACGTTCAGGATGACGACGCGGTCCTTGTCGGCGTCGCGCACGTCTTGCCAGGTCAGTTTGCCGTAGTGAGGGGTCATCGGGGCGCCATGTCAGCAGAACGGGAAGACCCGCCGCTCGGGGGCGGCGGGCCGTTTGAAAGGGCGGCTCAGCGGATGTCGCCGCCGACCCATTCCTCGGCGATCGCCAGGTAGGTGCCGTCTTCCATCATGGCGTCGAGCGCGGCCTGCATCTCGGCAGCCAGCATCGGGTTGCCCTCGCGGATCGCGATGCCCGCGCCGATCACGTCGGTCTCGAGGTCGTCGAGCATGACATACTCGATGTCCCGCTCGCCCATGGCGAGGATCGCGGCGATCGAGTCGTTCACGATGGCATCGACCCGTCCGTTCTGCAGTTCGAGGATCAGCTCCGGCAGCCCGCGATAGGTGCGGATGTTGTAGCCCTGCTCGCGTGCCCACTCCTCGTGCGTTTCGCCAAGCGTCACACCCAGCGTCACGTCGTCGTCGATCTGGCTCACGCTCGTGATCCCGGACCCGGGCAGCGTGAAGATGGCGCGCCGGGTCGTGTAATAGGGCCCCACGAAATCGAGAACCTCGTCACGCTCGGGCGTGATCGACATCGACCCCACGATGGCGTCGTAGCGATTGGTCAGAAGGCCCGCGATGATCCCGTCCCAGGCGGTGGTGATGATCTCGACCTCGAGCCCCATGCGCTCGGCGATCTCGGTGCCGATGGCCGGATCGAAGCCAACCACCTGGTTCTGGTCGTTGACGAAGTTGAAGGGCGGGTAGGCGCCGCTCATCGCGATGCGGATCACCCCGGCTTCGCGGATGGTGTCGAGTTCTTCGGCCGATGCGACCGAGGCCACTCCAAGGCCCATGGCCGCGATCCCCATCGCCAGTACCGAATTCATCATTGTCCGTCGCTTCATCATCTTCATCTCCCCGGTGGAAAACGTCGTTTCGATGAGGCCCAACGCGCCCCGATCGGGCCGCGCCGCCTCGCTCTTCGAAAGAGCTTGCACAGGGATAACCATCCGGCAAATAGATAATGAAAATTTACTTTATAGATGGAAACTATGGTGCGGCCCTACGAGCAACGCTTCCCCTGGACCCTCGACTGGAATCTCCTGCGCACTTTCATGGTGATCGTGCAGCAGGGCGGAGTGACCAAGGCGGCCACCGCGCTCGGCCTGAAGCAGCCCACGATTTCCAGCGCATTGAAGCGGTTGGAAGAGAGCGTCGGCTATCGCCTGATCGAGCGAAATCCCAACAGTTTCCGCGTGACCCGGGCAGGAAAGGCCCTCTACCAGGAGAGCACGGCCGTCTTCTCGTCGATCTCGCAGATCCCCTCGCTTCTGGAGGCCGGCGAGGGAGAGCTGACGGGACATGTCAGCATCGTGGCGACCAGCCACGTCGTCTCCCCGCATGTCGATGCCGTGCTCGCATCCTTCGCGCAGGAACACCCCAAGGTGACGTTTTCGGTCGTGGTGGCGGACAGTGCCGAGGTGGTCGCACTCATCCAGCAGAACCGTGCGAGTTTCGGCATCTGCCTGCTTGGGTCGATGCCCAGGGCGCTCGACGCGCGTGTCCTCTTCCGTGAGCATTTCGTCCTTTATTGCGGTGCGAGCCACAGGCTGTTCGGCAAGGAGGTCGTCACACTCGAAGACATGCGCGGCGAGTGGTCGGTGTCTTTCCAGACCGAGCAGGACGGAGGGCCATTGGACAGCGTCCGCAAGCTTCGTGAAACAGCCAGGCTGGCGCCGGGCCCACGCGGCATATCCGCCAACCTTCCGGAAGTGCGGCGCATGATCATCGCCAACATCGGCATCGGCGCACTTCCCATCCATGTCGCCGAGCGAGACGTGAAACTGGGGCTTCTGCGACGGGTGCCGACGAAGGGGCCCGTGGCCACGATCGACATCTTTCTGCTGTCCAACCCGCGCCGCAAGCCAACCGCCGCCGAGAGTGTCCTGCTCGAACGGTTCCACGCCATGATCGAAGCGACCCCGATCACCGACCGGACCTACGGCGGATGACGTGGCTGCTCCGAAGACGCGCGGACGTTCACCAGCGTCGCGGCCATCGACGGCACTGAGCCCGAAATCACGGGTGTCGCGGAGGACACAAGGGCCCCTTGGCCGCCTGCCCGACGAACGACAGCCCCGCGTTGCCATCCGGTCCACCCAAACCACGTCAAAGCTTCGCAACCCAAGTCTTAGTGTATTTGGTTAACTGGGTTGCCCAATTTTTTTTCCTGGGTTAGCGTGACGCCATGATGAGATTCGTGGAGTTCGCATGACACGTCCTGCCCGACCCACCTGGGAGAACCAGTTTCCCGACAACTTCATGTGGTCGAATGCGACGCTGGTCTGCAAAGGCATGGCACCTTACGGCGTCGTGGCGCTTGGGGATATTGACAGGATCGCCGCTTACCTCGAAGGCCAGGACGTCTCTGGCGAGAGCTGGTGCGACGCCTGGGAAGCGGTCGCTTCCGAAAGATCGGCCCAAGCGGACGCAGCGGCCGCCGAGGGCCGGGACCGGACGGCCGGGCAACTCTACCTGAGAGCGGGCTATTACTACTACACTGGGGAGCGTTTCCTCCCGCCCGGCAATGCGCGGAAAAGGCAAGCGTCCGAACGCGCATATGATTGTTTTAGCATGGGTTTCGCACGGGCCTACCCCGAGATCAGCCGCCACGATATCCACTGCGACGGCGCAGAGCTGCCGGCGCTCTTCTTCCCCGCCAAGCGCGCGAAGGGACCGGCGCCGACAGTGGTCGTCGTGAACGGCATGGACAACGCCAAGGAGATGAGCGTCCTCTTCGCGGGGTCAGAGTTTTCGGAGCGCGGCTTCAACACGCTCGCGCTCGACGGGCCGGGCCAAGGGGAGAGCTTGCGGCTTCGCGGCATCCACGCACGCCACGATTATGAAGTGCCGGCCCGCCTCGCGCACGAGATGCTCTCGGCCCGCCCGGACGTGGACGGATCGAAGATCGCCATTCTTGGGTACAGCTTCGGTGGCGCCTACGCCGCGCGCATCGCCGCCCACGCCCCGGAATTCGCGGCCGGTGTCGCGTTGACCGCGGGTCATTGGGATCTCCAGGCCTTTCAGCGGGGTATGCTGGAGAAGGCGCGCGCCGCCCAAAAATCTGTCGCGCAGTCAAATTTCCAATTCCAGTATGTCGTGGGCGAGAGTGATCCGGAAAAGGCACTCGAAGTCGCTGACAGGTTCAGTGTCCGCCATTCTGCGCCGAAGATCGGCATCCCTTTCCTCGTGACACATGGTGCGGAGGACAGGGTCATCCCGGTTGCGAATGCGCAGAAGCTCTACGATGCGATCCCCGACACGACACCGAAGGCACTCAAGATCTTCACGGCCGAAGAGGGCGGCAGCGCGCATGCCCATGTCGACGATCGAATGCTTGGCATTTCCTTTGCTGCCGATTGGCTTTCGGATGTTCTGACGGCGAAGGGTGACTGACATGGCCGCTCCGATCGAGGCCCCGCCCTGCGCACCGGCCGACCCGAACCCGGTCCCTCCGTCCTTCGAAGTGCCGTCCGGCGCTTGCGACACCCACGTGCACGTCTTCGGACCGGCCGAGAAGTACCCCTATCAGCCGACGCGATCCTATACGCCGCCTGATGCGCCGCCGCAGGACCTGTTCCGCCTGCACAAGGTCCTCGGTATCGAGCGCGCTGTCGTCGTCCAGGCGAGCGTGCACGGACTCGACAATCGAGCGGTGCTGGACGCAATAGCGCTTCGCCCCTCCGCGCTCCGTGGCGTCGTCACGCTGCCACCGGGGACGCTACGTCGCGAGCTTGAACAGATGCATGCGGGAGGGGTCCGCGGCATGCGGATCAATTTCGTCGACAAGGGCGGAATGCCCTACGCATCGATGGACGAGGTGATAGGCCTCTGCCGTCGCGTCGCTGACTTGGGCTGGCATCTCGAGTGTCTGGCGCATGTCGAGGCCTTCGACGACCTGCAACGCCTTCTGGATGAGACCGACATTCCGCTCGTCTTCGGGCACTTGGGATATACCCGGACGACGCATGGGCTCGATCATCCGGGGTATGCGCGGTTCCTCGAGGCCCTGAAGACCGGACGGTGTTGGGCCAAGCTTACCGGCCCCTACCGCGTATCGCACGAGAACGACCTTCCGTATCGGGACGTCGCGGCCTTCGCCTCGGCCCTGGTCCAGACGGCCCCGAAGCGGATCCTCTGGGGCACGGATTGGCCACATGTCATGCAGAAAGGCCCGATGCCGAACGACGGCGCCCTGCTTGACCTGCTGGCGGATTGGGTACCCGACGCCGAGTTGCGGAAGGCGATCCTCGTGAACAATCCCGAAGCCCTCTACGGCTTCGAGCCCTCGAAGGAGATCACGGAATGACCGAAGCGAGCCTCAAGGGAGTAATCGCGGCCATTCCCACGCCCTTCGACGCCGGCGGAGAGCCCGACACCGACCGGTTCGTGCGACTGGCGAAGGTGCTTCTCGACACTGGCTGCGACGCCCTCAATGTCTGCGGTACCACGGGGGAGGCGACGTCAATGAGTGTCGCCCAGAGAAGCGCCGTCATGCGGGCTGCGGCCTCCGAGCTTCCGAGGGAGCGCCTGATGGTAGGTACCGGTGCGGCGGCCGTCAGCGACGCAGTGGAACTGACCCGCATGGCTGCGTCTCTCGGCTTCGCTGGAGCGCTCGTCCTGCCACCCTTCTACTACAAGGGCGTCAGCGACGCGGGCATCGTCGATTATCTGCGCGAGATCGTGAAGGCGACGGAGGCCGCGCCCGTTCCAATCTATCTTTACAACTTCCCCGCCCTCTCGGGGGTCGCCTACACGCCCGGCCTCGTCGCTGCGCTCATCGAGGCGTTCCCTGGCCGGATCCGAGGGATAAAGGACTCGTCGGGCGACATGGCCTACGCTGGCGAGGTCGCAGCCTTGCGCGGTGGGATCCTCGACGTCTTTCCGAGCAACGAGGGCACGCTGAAAGAGGCGCGAGAGGGTCGCTTCGCAGGCTGCATTTCGGCCACGGCGAACCTCACGGGCAGGGATTGCGCCCTCGCGTTCCGCGACGGTGACGCCGTGGCTCTCGACCGCGCAGTTTCGATCCGGAAGCGTCTTTCCACGGGCGACCTCATTCCGAACGTGAAGGCCGCGACGGCCCGCATGATGAAAGACCCTGACTATGCCCGCGTCCGGCCGCCGCTTGTCGCTTTGACGGGCGAAGAGGCAGACGAACTTGCGAACGGACTTTCGGCCTTGGAGGAGGCCAAAAGCTGAAGCCGAAGAAGATCAACCAAGGGAGGATCCAAAGATGATCGACTTCACGAACGTGCCGGGCGTATCCCGGATCGCGCTTGCCGCTGGCCTGGCGCTCATCGCCCCCGCCATGGCCCATGCCGAACGGGCTCCGGAGGGACCAATCGAGATTTCGGTGGGCTGCAGCGCTGGCTGTACGCCGGACGTTCTGATGCGCCGCGCCGCATCGATCTGGAACGACACTGGCATCATCGACAACCCCATCGTCATCGTGAACCGCGAGGGCGGAGGCATGACGGCGGCGATGAACTACGTCCTGTCCCGTCCTGGCGACGAGAACAACTTGATGGCACTTGCCGAGCCCGTCTTTTCAACGCCGCTCGTGCAGGGGACCGATCCGCTTTACGACGATTTCACACCGCTCGGCGTGTTCGTCCAAACGCAGCTGATTGTGCTTGCCCAGCCGGATCACGAGGCAACGAACCTCGCCGAAATGGTCGAAATCGCACGCGCCAACCCGCAACAGGTCATGATGGCCGGGTCGAGCGCTGGCGGCACGGACGAGCAGGTGATGGGCCTGATCGAGCAGGCCGCAGGGGATGACGTGCAGATGACCTTCATTCCCCATTCCGGCGGCGGCGCTGCTCAGACCACCTTCCTTGGTGGAAACACTGACATGGTTACCGTCACGATCGACGAGGCACTTCCCCATATCGAGGCCGGCAATGCGAGACCTATCGCCATCCTGACCAACGAACGGCTTTCGGACGAGGCGCTCGCCGACATCCCGACTGCCATCGAGCAGGGGCTCGACGTCACTTGGGGCCAGGTTTTCGGGCTCCTCGGTACGCCCGAACTCGATCCGGAGGTCCGTGATTGGTGGACTGCGCGCATCGTCGAGCTGACGGAAACCGAAGAATGGCAGGCTTTCATCTCTGGCAATTTCCTCGGTGGAGAAGTCTACGTCGGAGAAGGTCTTCCGGACGCCATGACAGGTTTCCACGAGGACCGGGTTGCGGTGCTGCGCCTGATCGGCGCCATCGAGTAACGGGTTCGCAGCGGATGCGGCTCCTTGATCTCATCTCCGCGCTGGCGATGATGGCTCTCATCGCCCTGGTGGTTGTTGCGACAAGGGATCTCGCATTCTGGAACGGGGTCTTTCCGGGCCCAAGGTTCCTGCCGCTGCTTCTGGCAGGAACCACTGCATTGCTCGCCATCGCGCTCTTCGTGAGCGCGGTGCGCGGCACTGGCAACCGTCAGCCGGTGGACTGGCCCGACAGAACGGGCCTGGCCCGGATCGGGGCCTTTTACCTGGCCGCCATAGGGTTCGGAGTAATCGGATCCTTTCTGGGGTTTGTGACGTCAGCAATCGTATTCCTGCTCTTCACCATGGTCGTCGTCCTGCGGCGGCCGATCGTGCCAAGCCTGATCACGACCGCCGTGACGAGTTTGATCGTCTATGTGATCTTCATCGGCTGGCTCGACATCAGACTGCCGTTGGGGCCGTTCGGTTTCTGAATGGAGTGATGTGCTAGTCATGGAAACGCTCTCGCTCATCGGAATGGGGTTCGGCATGGTTCTGACCGTGCCCGGGCTGACGGCCGTGGTCACAGGCGTCCTCATCGGGCAGATCGTCGGAGCGCTCCCTGGTATCGGACCGAGCACGGGCATGGCACTCCTGTTGCCCGTGACCTTCGGGATGGATCCTGCGCTCGCCATCATGATGCTGTCGGGCATCCTTTACGGCGCCATGTACGGTGGCTCCATCACCGCCATCCTGATCAACGTGCCGGGCGACGACTCCAGCGTCGTATGCGCGATCGAGGGCAACAAGCTCGCGCGGAAGGGCAAGGCAGGGCATGCGCTAGCGGTGGCCGCGCTTTCATCCTTCGCGGCGGGTGTCACGGGAACCATCGTCCTGGCCTTCGCCGCCGTCGCCCTCAGTGCCGTGGCACTGCGTTTCAACGCGCCCGAGTTCTTCCTGCTGGCCCTTCTTGGAATAAGCGCTTCCGCAAGCCTCGGGACCGGATCGGTCGTCAAGGCCCTGCTGATGGGGCTCTTCGGCCTCTTGATCGCGATGGTTGGGATCGACCCCATCGCCGGGACCACTCGGCTGACGTTCGGCTTTTCCCAGCTGCTCGACGGCTTCGACTTCCTTCCGGTGGCGATCGGGGTCTTCGGCATTGCCGAAATCCTGGTGTCCCTCGAGCGAGGCGGGACCATGCAGCCCATCGTCACCCGGTTTCGCGACACGTTCCTGTCGGCAAAAGACGTGGCTTTCTGCGCCATGGCGGCAGTGCGGGGTTTCATCGTCGGCTTCTGCATGGGCATGATGCCGGGGGCGGGATCTACCGTGTCGTCCTTCCTGGCTTACGGGGTCGAGAGGAAGTTCAGCCGCAGGCCCGAGCAATTTGGGCACGGTGCCCTGGACGCGATCGCAACGACGGAAGCTGCGAACAACGCCTCTGTGACAGGGGCGATGACACCGATGCTGACGCTGGGAATTCCGGGATCCACGGGTACGGCCGTGCTGCTCGCGGCCCTGATCCTGCAAGGCATCCGGCCGGGCCCGACGTTGATGACCGACCAGCCGGTTCTCGTCTGGAGCCTGATTGCCTCGATGTTCGTCGGAAACGTCGTGCTCTTGATCCTGAACTTGCCGATGGCTCCGATCTTCGCCTCGATCCTCAGGATTCCCTATGCCTACCTCGCCCCCGGCATCGTTCTTTTCTCGTTGATCGGAGCCTATGCCGTAACGCTCAGCTTCTTCACGATGGGTGTCGCGATCGCTTTTGGCTTGATCGGTTACTTCATGATCAAGGCCGATCTCCCACGGGCGCCGCTGGTCCTTGCGCTCGTTCTTGCCCCCTTGCTCGAGGAATCCTTGCGGCAGTCCCTTCTGCTTTCGCTGGGAAGCCCGCTGATCTTCGTGCAACGGCCGTTTTCGCTCGCGCTTCTCGTGGTCTTGCTGCTGGTGTTCCTGATGCCGCTGGTCATGTCGCTTCGATCGCGATGGAAAGCCCGTTCGACGTGAAGAGAGGTAATCACCTTGTCCCGTCTGCACATGCTCGGATGGTTGACTGGCGCATTGACAACTCGAACTATAGAAAAACCGCCTAGAAATTGCCCGCCGGAATATTGATGACACGTCCCGATCCGAAAGACCCATCCGTGGCAAGCCAGAGCGAGAGTGTTCTGATTGATCCCATTGCCTCGCTTGCAAACGACGACGGCTTCGCACCGGTGCGGGCCCCGCGGCTTTCGGAAGAGATTGTCAACCAAATCGCCAACCTGGTTGCGACGGGCAAGATCAGCCTCAACCAACGCTTTCCCAGTGAACGCGCGCTTCAGGAAAAATGGCGCGTGTCCCGCCCTGTTCTGCGCGAAGCATTCAGGGTCCTCGAAGCGCAAGGGATCGTCGAGAGCCGCCCCGGCGGCGGGCGGTTCCTGAGATCGACGAGAGTTCTTGATGCAGGACGGCCGAACTGGTCCGACCTGAGGGCCAACAGAGACGTTCTCATGCGGCTATGGGAAGCGCGAGAGGCGGTCGAGTCGAAGCTCGCAGAGCTCGCTGCGATCCGCGCGACGGAGGAGGACATCGAGAAGATTTCGCGCCCGATCCAGCTGATCGAGGAGCTTGCGCCGGAGGATCTCGAGGATCTCGACTTGAACGGGCAATTCCACGCCGCCATCGCAACGGCCGCGCGGAACCCCATTCTCGAACAAATCGGCACCGATCTTATTCGCAAGAGCGGCCAGGTCGGGTTCAAGCACCTCGTAGGTGTGACCAACTGGGCCGCGCTGCAGTCATTCCACCAGCCAATCCTCGACGCCATCCGCGCAAGGGACCCGGCCGCCGCGGTCGTCGCATCGAAACTTCACTTCGACAATCTTCGGGAACGCGTTCGGGAAGCGGACTGAGATCGGCAGTCCGAGGTCCCCCTTGCCGGAGAAAGCCCAATGACTTGCTTCTTCAAGCAAGCGTTGACCCCGGCTCGAAATCCGGCCGTCCAAGATGTCGGGTCTCTTGCTGAAGCGCCCTTGAAACCCGGCGCGGCAGGGATTGACGTGGCGTTCCCGAGCGTGTGCATCGAGACCTTCAACGACAGCGTGCAGCCCGAGAGGCTTCTCCGGAACTCGCATGAACGAGGCCCATGAAAGTGGTGGAAATCCCTGCCATCGGCGACGAATGAGCCGACCGCGCTTCAAGACCAGGGGGCGTCCCGGGAGATAATGTGGAGCGCCAATTATCGAAATGATGACTTATATAATTGATAACAATTAATAATATCTTGTGAATTGGTGCGGGTGGAGGGACTTGAACCCCCACGCCTTGCGGCGCCAGAACCTAAATCTGGTGCGTCTACCAGTTCCGCCACACCCGCGACGGCGTGCCGTTTAGCAGAGGTCCGCAGGCGGGGCGAGAGGCAAAAACGGGATCACGGTTTAACGCGTTCTCAATCCGACTCGGTCAAGCCTGCCCGGCATGAGACCCCTGCCCCATTGCAACACCGCCACTGTTCCGTTCGCCGGCCGCGGAATTTCCCTGTGCAAGCCGATGCGGAGCCGCTACGGTTTATCCACAACCAATAAACGGCGCAAAGCGCCGAGAACCGAGCAGGTTTCGACATGACCGAGATGACCCCCCTCGCAGCGGTGCTGCGCGCGGATGGCGTGGGGCTGGGCGATGGCCCGGCCGCTCTGGCCCCGGCGAGCATGATCCTAACCCTCGACGGCACGCTGCCGGTCGAGCATCTCTACCCCGGCGACAAGGTGATCACCCGGCACGGGGCGCGCGCGCTCGTGGGGCTGGACCGCGTCACGCTGGCCGCAGGCACGCCGATCGTCGAGGTGACGCGCAATGCCCTCGGCGGCCGCCCCGACCGCGATGTCTGGCTGCCCGCGAGCCAGCGCATCCTGATCCGCGACTGGCGCGCGAAGGCCCTTTATGGCCAGGCGCAGGTGTGCGTGCCCGCAGGTCAGCTGGTCGATGGCGACTACGTGCGGCTTGCCCGGCTCGACCGGGACGTGACCTGTTTCGCCCTGCGTTTCGGTCGCCCCGAGGTGCTCTATGCCGACGGGCTGGAACTGGCCTCGGCCGACCCCTTGCGCGTGACCGCCTAAAGGCCGAGGTCGCGAAAGACCGCCGGAAGCCCCTCGGGAATGTCCTCGGCGATCAGCCCGGGGCCGAAACGGCGCGCGGCCTCGACATGGAGCCAGGCGGCATCCTCGACCGCGTCCGACAGGACCGGGGTGCGCGCGGCAAGCCCGGCAATCAACCCGGCCAGCACATCGCCGGACCCGGCCGTCGCAAGCCAGGGGGCCGCCCGGTCATAGGCGGCCGAGGCGATGGCGATGCCGCCATCGGGGTGACCGATCACGGTGTCGGGGCCCTTCAGCAGAACCAGTGCCCCCGACCGGGCCGAAGCCGCGCGTGCGGCATCCACCTTGGAAAAGCGGGGCCGCCGCGCCCCGTCGGTCCTGGCTTGCCCCGCTCCGTCGCCGGGCGTGCCGGACCAAGGGCGGGCCGCAGGCGCGGCGGGCGAGCCGCCCGGAGCCTGCCAGGTCCGGGCGATATCCGGAAACAGGCGGCGGAACTCGCCCGCATGGGGCGTCAGCACGACGGACGGATCGGGAGGCCGCGCATCGGCGGCACCCGCGACCGGCGCCGCACCCGCGATCGCATCGAAGAGCTCGTCCGGCCGGTCACGGAAGGCGGTCAGCGCATCTGCGTCGAGCACGGTCCTGCGGCCAGCGTCATCGCACCCAGCCCGATCAGGCGGCGGGTTTCGACGGGGATGGATTG